>NZ_JAMYOC010000022.1:0-124919 GCF_040319475.1 Mesorhizobium sp. M0904
CAAGCTCCTCGGCTCCTTGCTTCAGTGTCAGTATGTCTCGCTCATCACCTCAAGCCGCGCCAGATGGGGTCAGCTTGGCGCTTACGATCAAACTGCTGATTTGATATAAGAACGGCCCGCTGAAAAGCGGGCCGTTTTGTTTTTGGGAGCAGCCGTCGAGGGCTTTGGACGTTTCAGCCAATCTCTAAGGTTTGCGATTCACCGCGTTTGCTCAGATATGGATCGGCTTAAAGAACGTCGCCAATGCCGCCTCCTTTACCGCTTCCGACATTGTCGGATGGGCGTGACAGGTGCGGGCCAGGTCTTCCGACGAGCCGCCAAATTCCATCAGCACGGCCGCCTCGTGGATCATCTCGCCGGCGCCGAAGCCGACGATGTGGACGCCGAGCACACGGTCGCTGGCCTTGTCGGCCAGGATTTTCACAAAGCCGTCGGTGTGCAGCATGGCGCGCGCCCGGCCATTGGCGCTGAACGGGAATTTTCCGGCCTTGTAGTCGATGCCGGCCTTCTTCAATTCTTCTTCGGTCTTGCCGACCGAGGCGATTTCCGGCGTGGTGTAGACGACGCTCGGAATCACGTCATAGTTCACATGCCCGGCCTGGCCGGCGATGGTTTCGGCCACCGCCACGCCCTCGTCCTCGGCCTTGTGTGCAAGCATCGGCCCGGCGATGACATCGCCGATGGCGTAGATGCCGGGCACGTTAGTCCTGAGATGACCGTCGGTCTTGACCCGGCCGCGCTCATCGACGTCGACGCCTGCCTCCTTCAGCCCGAGAGCGTCCGAATAGGCCCGTCGTCCCGTCGCAATCAGCACCGCGTCCGCCTCGATCGTCTCGGCTGCTCCGCCCTTGACCGGCTCGAAGGTAACAGTCACCCCCTTCCTGGCCTTGGCGACGCCGGTCACCTTGGCGCCCAGCCTGAACTCGAAGCCCTGCTTCGACAGCAGGCGCTGGAACTGCTTGGAGACCTCGCCATCCATGCCCCCCAGGATGGTGTCGAGGAACTCGACCACGGTGACCTTGGCGCCGAGCCGCGCCCATACCGAGCCGAGCTCCAGACCGATGACACCACCGCCGACCACCACCAGATGGCCCGGCACCTTGTCCAGCGACAGCGCGCCGGTCGACGAGACGATCACCTTCTCATCGAAATCGACCTCGACGCCGGGAATGCCGGCGACGTCGGAGCCTGTGGCGATGACGATGTTCTTGGTCTCGATCTCCTCGACCTTGCCGTCATCGGAGGTCACCGACACCTTGCCGGCCGCAACTACCTTGCCGGTGCCACGAAAACTGTCGATCTTGTTCTTCTTGAACAGGAAGGCGACGCCATTGACGTTGGCCGTCACCGTCGCATCCTTGTGTGCCATCATCTTCCCAAGGTTGAGCTTGGGCGCGCCGATCTCGACGCCGAGCGCCTCGAAGGAACGGCCGGCCTCGGCAAACATCTCGGACGCATGCAGCAGCGCCTTCGACGGGATGCAGCCGATGTTGAGGCAGGTACCGCCGAAGGTCGGGTCCTTTTCGACCACCGCCGTCTTCAGACCGAGCTGCGCCGCCTTGATGGCGCAGACATAGCCGCCTGGTCCCGATCCGATGATAACGACATCATAGGCCATGATACTGTCCCTTTTGCTTTAGCGGCCGCCGCCGATTTCCAGATTGGCGCCTGTTGTGTAGGACGCCTCGTCCGACAGCAGCCACAGAATTGCGGCTGCGACTTCCTCGGCGGTGCCGACGCGCTGCATGGGCACCACCTTGCGCATTCTCTCGGCGCGATCCGGCTGACCGCCGGAGGCATGAATTTCGGTGTCGATGATGCCCGGGCTGACCGCGTTGACACGAATGCCTTCGCCGGCCACTTCGCGGGCAAGCCCGATGGTGAAGGAATCGAGCGCGCCCTTCGAGGCGGCGTAGTCGACATATTGACCCGGCCCGCCAAGCCTTGCCGCGATCGAAGAAACATTGGCGATGGCGCCACCCTTGCCGCCATGCCTGGTCGACATCCGCTTCACCGCCTCGCGGGCGCAAAGCATCGGCGCAATCACATTGATGCGCATCATGCGCTCCAGCCGTGCAGCGCTAAGCTCGTCGACGCGCGCGCTCTGGTCGACCACGCCGGCATTGTTGACGAGCGCGTCGAGCCGACCGAAACGGGCATCGACAGCCTCGAACATGGCCAATACGTCCGTCTCGCTGCCGACATCGGCCTTGACTGTGAAGGCTTCTCCGCCAGCAGCCTCGATGTCGGCGACCACCGTTTCGGCGGCTTTTGCATTCGACGCGTAATTGACCGCAATGCGATAGCCGGCCTTGGCGGCAAGCCTGCATGTAGCGGCGCCAATGCCGCGGCTGCCGCCGGTCACCAGCAGGATCTTTCCGCTTGCGCTCATTCCTGACATCCCTTCAGGGCAAAGACGTCCCAGGGCACCCTGGAAAAGCCGTTGGCGCCATAGGCCGCCGACATCTGCAACGACGCTCCCAAGTCAGGCAAGATCAGCTTCTTCGGCGCATCCTTTCCTTCGCCCGGCAGCAAGGCGATATTGCCCTGGTCGTCGGCAGTGTAGATGACACCCTCCCACACCGTGCAGGCGGCGAGCTCGTCGCCGGTGACGTCGCCGGCCGGGCATTTGTACATCAGCGAGCCGTGCGGCCGCGCCACGCCCTCCGTCCACATGACGATGCCGTCGAGCACGACGCCGTTGTCGAGCACCATCTTGAAGGTATTGGTGACGGTAGCCGACTCCATGGTCGGCCTGAAATCGATCTCGGCGGCGTTTTCAGGATCGCCATAGACGGCCAGTTCGAGCGGGCAGGCGGCGAGGGCCCCGGAGACCGTCTGCACGCCGAGCGCGCAGACTGTGACAAACAAACCGGACCGGAAACGACACGAACTCATCCGGCGGCGCAGATCCATACTCCGGCCCACGTCGGCCGCCCCTAGAGGTCGAGCACCAGCCGCTCAGGATCCTCCAGGCTTTCCTTGACCCGCACCAGGAAGGTCACCGCTTCCTTGCCGTCGACGATGCGGTGGTCGTAGGACAGCGCCAGATACATCATCGGCCGGATGACGATCTGGCCGCCGACCACCACCGGCCGCTCCTGGATCTTGTGCATACCCAGAATGCCGGACTGCGGTGCATTGAGGATCGGCGTCGACATCAGCGAACCGTAAACGCCACCGTTGGAAATCGTGAACGTGCCGCCTTGCATATCGGCGACGGAAAGCTTGCCGTCGCGGGCCGCAAGCCCCAGCCTGCCGATGTCCTTCTCGATTTCGGCGATGGACATCTGGTCGGCATTGCGCACAACCGGCACGACAAGGCCTTTCTCTGTACCGACGGCAACGCCGATATGAGCGTAGTTCTTGAAGATGATGTCGGTGCCGTCGATCTCGGCATTGACCGACGGGATCTCCTTCAGCGCATGGGTGACGGCCTTGGTGAAAAAGCCCATGAAGCCGAGCTTCACGCCGTGCTTCTTCTCGAACACGTCCTTGTATTTGCTCCTCAGCGCCATCACCGCGCTCATGTCGACCTCGTTGAAGGTGGTCAGCATGGCGGCGGTCGATTGCGCTTCCTTGAGGCGGCGCGCAATGGTCTGGCGCAGCTTGGTCATGCGCACACGCTCCTCGCGCGACGCATCGTCGGCAGGGGACGGCGCGCGCGCGGCTACGGGTGCCGGTACAGGCGCGGCCTTGGGCATTTCTGCCGGCTGCGACGGCGCGCCCCTGGCGATAAGGTCGAGCACGTCGCCTTTCAGCACCTGGCCGCGCTTGCCCGAGCCCGACACCTGGTCGACCGCGAGATTGTGCTCGGCCAGCAGCTTTGCCGCCGACGGCGCCGGCGGCATGGTGCGCGTCTCGATCGCGCCGGCGTCGCCGGCAATCTTGGCCGTCTCGGCCGCAGCCTGCTTGACGCTCGAGGCCGCAGTCGGAGCCGAGGCCTGCGACACCGCCTCCTGCTTCGTTGCCGGAGCGGCGGCGGCATTGGCTGCCGCGCCGGCGCCTGCCGAAATCGTGCCGAGCAGTGCGCCGACGCCGACCGTCTCGCCTTCTTTGACGGCGATCTCGGCGAGCGTGCCCGCGGCGGCGGCCGGCACTTCCACCGTCACCTTGTCGGTTTCGAGCTCGACCAGCGGCTCATCGGCGGCGATCGCGTCGCCGACCTTCTTGAACCACTTGCCGATGGTCGCCTCGGTGACTGACTCACCAAGTGTCGGAACGCGGATTTCGGTTGCCATTGTGCCTGTCCGTTTCTTTCGGTTCTGTTCTATTCACCAAGCGCGTCGTCGAGCAAGGCGGCAAGCTGGGCGAGATGCTTCGACATCAATCCGGTCGCCGGCGAGGCGGCGGCCCCCCGGCCGGTATAGCGCACCCGCTGATGCTTGGCGTCGATATGCGCCAGCACCCATTCGAGATACGGGTCGATGAACGACCAGGCGCCCATGTTCTTGGGCTCCTCCTGGCACCACACCATCTCGGCATTACGGAAGCGCGACAGTTCGGTGATCAGCGCCTTGGCCGGGAACGGATAGAGCTGCTCGACGCGCAACAAATAGATGTCGTTGATGCCGCGCTTCTCGCGCTCTTCGTAGAGGTCGTAATAGACCTTGCCCGAACAGAGCACGACACGGCGGATTTTCGAATCCTTGGTGAGCTTGATGGCCTGACCTGACAGCAGCTGCGCGTCGTCCCACAACAGCCGGTGAAAGGCGCTTTCGCCCGACATTTCCGGCAGCGTCGACACCGCCCGCTTGTGGCGCAGCAGCGACTTCGGCGTCATCAGGATCAGCGGCTTACGGAAGTCCCGCTTCAATTGCCGGCGCAAGATGTGGAAGTAATTGGCCGGCGTCGTGACGTTGGCGACCTGCATGTTGTCTTCGGCGCAAAGCTGCAGGAAGCGCTCGAGCCGGGCCGACGAATGCTCGGGCCCCTGGCCTTCATAGCCATGCGGCAGCAGGCAGACGAGGCCCGACATTCTGAGCCATTTGCGCTCGCCCGACGAGATGAACTGGTCGAACACCACCTGGGCGCCGTTGGCGAAGTCGCCGAACTGCGCTTCCCACAGCGTCAGCGCCTTCGGCTCGGCCAGCGAGTAGCCATATTCGAAGCCGAGCACGGCCTCTTCCGACAACATCGAGTTGATGACCTCGAAGCCGGCCTGCGCCGCCGACAGATTGTTGAGCGGGATATAGCGTGTCTCGTCGCGCTGGTCGTAGAGCACGGAATGGCGCTGCGAGAAGGTGCCGCGCTCCGAATCCTGTCCGGACAGCCGGATCGGATTGCCGTCGAGCAGGATGGCGCCGAAGGCCAGCGCCTCGGCCGTCGACCAGTCGATGCCTTCGCCGGACTCGATCGCCTGGCGGCGATTGTCGAGGAAGCGGATGATCGTCTTGTGCGCCTCGAAATCCTTCGGCACCTCGGTCAGTTTCTTGCCGATTTCCTTCAGCGTCTTGACCGGCACGGCGGTCTTGCCGCGCCGCTGTTCGTCCTGGTTGTCGGCCGAGCGCAAGCCGGACCACGCGCCGTCCAGCCAGTCGGCCTTGTTCGGCTTGTAATGCTGGCCGACTTCGAATTCCTGCTCGAGATGCGCCCGCCAATCGGCCTTCATCTTTTCGAACTCGGCCTGGGTGATGTGGCCTTCGGAAATCAGCCGGTCGGCATAGATCTGCACCGTCGTCTTCTGGTTGCGGATCTTGCGATACATGATCGGCTGGGTGAAGGCGGGCTCGTCGCCCTCATTGTGGCCGAAGCGGCGGTAGCAGAACATGTCCACCACGACAGGCTTGTGGAACTTCATGCGGAATTCGATCGCCACCTTGGTGGCATGGACCACGGCTTCCGGATCGTCGCCGTTGACGTGGAAGATCGGCGCCTCGATCATCTTGGCCACGTCGGACGGATAGGGCGACGAACGCGAAAAGCGCGGGTTGGTGGTGAAGCCGATCTGGTTGTTGATGATGAAATGCAGCGTGCCGGCGACGCGGTGGCCGCGCAGGCCGGACAGGCCGAGGATTTCGGCAATCACGCCCTGGCCGGCAAAGGCGGCGTCGCCGTGCAGCAGCAACGGCAGCACCTTGGCACGCTCCTCCAGCGGCACGATCTCCTCGCGGCTGCGGCCGAACAAATAGTCCTGTTTGGCGCGCGCCTTGCCCATCACCACCGGATCGACGATTTCCAGATGCGAAGGATTGGCGGTCAGCGACAGATGCACCTTGTTGCCGTCGAACTCGCGATCCGACGAAGCACCGAGATGGTACTTCACGTCGCCCGAGCCTTCGACCTCGTCGGGCGCGGCCGAGCCGCCCTTGAACTCGTGGAAAATGGCGCGGTGCGGCTTGGCCATCACCTGTGACAGCACGTTCAGCCGGCCGCGATGCGCCATGCCGAGCACGATCTCCTTCATGCCGAGCTGGCCGCCGCGCTTGATGATCTGCTCCAGCGCCGGGATCAGCGACTCGCCGCCATCAAGGCCGAAGCGCTTGGTGCCCTTGTACTTGACGTCGATGAATTGCTCGAAGCCTTCCGCCTCGACAAGCTTCTGCAGGATCGCCTTCTTGCCGGCTGCGGTGAAGGAGATCTCCTTGTCGGTACCCTCGATGCGCGCCTGGATCCAGGCCTTCTCCTCGGGATCGGAAATATGCATGAATTCGACGCCGAGCGTCGAGCAATAGGTCCGGGTCAGGATATCGAGCATCTGTCGGATGGTGCCGAATTCCAGCCCGAGCACATTGTCGAGGAAGATCGGCCGGTCGTAGTCGGCTTCGGTGAAGCCGTAATTCTCCGGCGACAGCTCGTTATAATCCTCCAGCGGCTTGGCAATGCCAAGCGGATCGAGATTGGCGTGCAGGTGGCCGCGCATGCGGAAGGCGCGGATCATCATGATGGCGCGGACGGAATCGCGCGTCGCCTGATGCACGTCGGCGTCGGAAAGCGCTGCGCCGTTGCCGGCTGCCCTGTCCTTGACCTTCTTTTCGATGTGCTTTTCGACCAGGCCCCAATTGCCGTCCAGCGCCGAGACCAGCTCGCCATTGGCCTGCATCGGCCAGGAGGGCTTGGCCCAAGACGCGCCCTTGGCGTTCCTGCGCACGTCGCCGGCGTCATCCTTCAGCGCCGCGAAGAAGTCCTGCCATTCGGGATCGACCGAAGCGGGATCGTCCTCGTAGGCGGCATAGAGCGCGTCGATATAATCGGCATTACCGCCATAGAGGAAAGAGGTAAGCGAAAACTGGTCGTTGGCCTGATCTTGTCTTGCCATTTTTGTCCGCGGAGCCGCGCTCCGTCTCCTTTTCAGAGCGAATAGAGAGTAGCGAATAGCGAGTAGGGATTTTCCCTGGTTCGCGCCGTTACTCTGTTCTTACCTATTCGCTATTCACTACTCGCTACTCACTAACCTTTGATCGCCTCGACCAGCGTCGTGCCGAGCCGGGCCGGCGATGGCGAAACCTTGATGCCGGCCGATTCCATCGCCGCGATCTTGTCTTCGGCACCGCCCTTGCCGCCAGAGATGACCGCGCCCGCATGACCCATGGTGCGGCCGGCCGGCGCGGTGCGCCCGGCGATAAAGCCGGCCATCGGCTTGCTGCGGCCGCGCTTTGCCTCGTCCTTGAGGAACTGCGCGGCGTCTTCCTCGGCCGAACCGCCGATCTCACCGATCATGATGATCGACTTGGTCTCGTCGTCGGCGAGGAACATCTCCAGCACGTCTATGAATTCCGTGCCTTTGACCGGGTCGCCGCCGATGCCGACGGCGGTGGTCTGGCCGAGGCCGACATTGGTGGTCTGGAACACCGCCTCATAGGTAAGCGTTCCCGAGCGCGAAACAACGCCGACCGAGCCCTTGCGGAAGATGTTGCCGGGCATGATGCCGATCTTGCATTCGTCGGGCGTCAGCACACCGGGGCAGTTCGGCCCGATCAGCCGCGATGTCGAGCGGTCGAGCCTTGCCTTGACCTTGATCATGTCCATCACCGGTATGCCCTCGGTGATGCAGACGATCAGCGGGATCTCGGCCTCGATCGCTTCCAGGATCGCTTCGGCAGCACCCGCCGGCGGCACGTAGACGACGGAGGCATTGGCGCCGGTCTTCGCCTTGCCTTCGGCAACGGTGGAGAAGATCGGCAGCGTCTCGCCCTTGGCGCCGGTCCAGGTCTCGCCGCCCTTCTTGGGGTGGATGCCGCCGACCATCTTTGTGCCGTGATAGGCGAGCGCCTGTTCGGTGTGGAACGTGCCGGTCTTGCCGGTCAGGCCCTGCACCAGCACCTTGGTGTTCTTGTCGACGAGAATGGACATGATGGTCCTTTTTAAAAACCGTTGATCGGGGAAGGCCGCGCGCTCATGGTCACAACCGCTTCAGGTCGGCGACGGTGAGGTCGCTTTTGGCGTTGCCGGTGTTGAGCGTCGTCGCCGGCTCGAACATCAGCACGACAGGTTCCTCGCTCAGCGAGCGCGGCCGGTGGTCGACGGCGCGCGGCACGACGATGAACTCGCCGCTGGAAAGCTCCACCGTGCCGTCGCGGAAATCGATGGCAATGCGGCCGCGCAGCACGAGGAACGCTTCATCCTCATTGTCATGCGCGTGCCAGTCGAAGACGTCGCCGAACTTGGCGATCTTGACCTGGCTGTCATTCACGTCGCCGGCAATGTGCGGATCGAACGCCTTCTTGATCTTCGCATCGGCCGCTTCGACGAGGTTTATCTTATGCGGAGGCACAGACTCAGCCCTTCACCGCCGCGACAATCTTCTTGGCTGCGTCATCGAGGTCATCGGCCGACACCACGTTCAGTCCGCTGTCGTTGATGATCTTCTTGCCGAGCTCGGCATTGGTGCCTTCCAGCCGCACCACCAGCGGCACTTGCAGGCCGACCTCCTTGACCGCGGCGATGACGCCCTCGGCGATGATGTCGCACTTCATGATGCCGCCGAAGATGTTGATCAGGATGCCTTTGACCGCCGGATCCTTGGTGATGATCTTGAACGCCGCCGTCACCTTTTCTTTCGACGCGCCGCCGCCGACATCGAGGAAGTTGGCGGGCTCGGCGCCGTAGAGCTTGATGATGTCCATCGTCGCCATGGCGAGGCCGGCGCCGTTGACCATGCAGCCGATATTGCCGTCGAGCGCGACATAGGCGAGGTCGTATTTCGACGCCTCGATCTCCTTCTCGTCCTCTTCGGTGGTGTCGCGCAATTCAAGCACGTCCGGGTGACGGAACAACGCATTGTTGTCGAACGACACTTTTGCGTCGAGCACGCGCAGCCGGCCGCTCTTCATGACGATCAGCGGGTTGGCCTCGAGCAGGCTCATGTCCTTCTCGACAAAGGCCTTGTAGAGGATCGGAAACAGCGTGGAGCCGTCCTTGGCGGCGTCGCCGTCGAGCCTCAGTGCGGCGTTGAGCTTCTTCACATCGTCGGCCGTCACGCCCTTTTCCGGGTCGATGGCGACGGTAATGATCTTTTCCGGCGTGTCGTGGGCGACCGCCTCGATGTCCATGCCGCCCTCGGTCGAGACGACGAAGGCGACGCGCCCGACCGAGCGGTCGACCAGGATCGACAGATAGAGTTCGCGCTCGATGTCGGCGCCGTCCTCGATATAGAGCCGGTTGACCTGCTTGCCGGACGGGCCGGTCTGCTTGGTGACCAGCGTGTGGCCGAGCATCTCCTTGGCGTTGGCGACGACCTCGGCCACCGACTTCGCCAGCCTGACGCCGCCCTTGGCATCGGGCCCGAGCTCCTTGAACTTGCCCTTGCCGCGGCCGCCGGCATGGATCTGGCTCTTGACCACATAGAGTGGGCCGGGCAGCGCCTTGGCGGCAGCTTCCGCCTCGCTCGCCTTGAACACCGGCACGCCCTCGGCCACCGGTGCGCCAAAGCCTTTCAGCAGCGCCTTGCCCTGATACTCATGGATGTTCATGCGCTATGTCTCCAGCTTGCGTGGCGGGCTTGGTTACCGGCTTACTTGGCCGCGAGATGTGGAGCGATCTTGACGCAGGCGTCGCACAGGCCCTGCACCGCCGCGACCGAACTGTCGAACATCTTCTGCTCGTTCTTTGTGAGCTCGATCTCGATGATCCGCTCGACGCCGCCGGCGCCGATCACCACGGGAACGCCGACATAGGTGTTCTTGACGCCATATTGGCCGGAGAGGTACGCCGCACAGGGCAGCACCCGCTTCTTGTCCTTGAGATAGGCTTCAGCCATGGCGATGGCCGAGGCGGCCGGCGCATAAAAGGCAGAGCCGGTCTTGAGCAGGCCGACGATCTCGGCGCCGCCGTCGCGGGTGCGCTGCACGATCTGGTCGAGCCGCTCCTTCGAGGTCCAGCCCATCTTGATGAGGTCGGGCAACGGGATGCCGGCAACCGTCGAATAGCGGATCATCGGCACCATGGAATCGCCATGGCCGCCGAGCACGAAGGCGGTGACGTCCTCTACCGAGACCTTGAATTCCTCGGCCAGGAAATAACGGAAGCGCGAACTGTCGAGCACGCCGGCCATGCCGACGACATGGCTCTTGGGCAGGCCGGAAAACTTCTGCAGCGCCCAGACCATGGCGTCGAGCGGGTTGGTGATGCAGATGACGAAGGCTTTCGGCGCGTATTTCTTGAGGCCGGCGCCGACCTGCTCCATCACCTTCAGATTGATGCCCAGAAGATCGTCGCGGCTCATGCCGGGTTTGCGCGGCACGCCGGCGGTGACGATGCAGACGTCGGCGCCCTCGATACCGGCATAGTCGTTGACGCCGGTCAGCCTGGAGTCGAACCCATCGACCGGCGACGACTGCGCGATGTCCAGCCCCTTGCCTTGCGGGATGCCTTCGGCGATATCGAACAGCACGACGTCGCCGAGATCCTTGAGGCCGACCATGTGGGCGAGGGTGCCGCCGATCATGCCCGAGCCGATGAGCGCTATCTTGTTGCGTGCCATGTCAGGATGTTTTCCCTTTGATATGACGGCGCCCAAATCCTTGACGATTTGATGACGGCGTCGGAGGAAGAGGCCGGAATGCTGCGGAACCGCGAAATTCGCCGCACGCAATAGCCCCGGCCGCACAAAAATTCAAACGATTATTTTGCAGTGAATAATTTCAATCGGTTAGAAACAATGGGACTTACGTAAACGTCAAAATTCTGAAGCCGACTAGAGGAATTCTACTCAATGGCACTGGAAATCAGAAGGCTGTTTCCTGGCGATGACGTCCTTGTGATGCGGGCTGCCGACGAAGTCTTCGACGAGCCGGTCAGGCCGGATCGGCTCTCCGCCTATCTTGCAGAGCCAGGTCATTTCATGGTCGTGGCGCTCGCCGACGGCATCGTCGTTGGCCAATGCGCAGCCGTCATCCACCGCCACCCGGACAAGGTGAGCGAACTCTACATAGACGAGGTCGGCGTGGCGCCGGCCTTTCAACGCCAGGGCATTGCGACGAGGATGCTCGACGCCATGTTCGCACTCGGTTGCGAGCATGGCTGTGAGGAGGCGTGGGTCGGCACCGAGCCGGACAATGTTGCTGCTCGCGCACTTTACGAGTCGCGAAAAGAGCTGCATGGGCCGGCGGAGGGGTTCGTCATGTATATTTATCGGTTATAGGCGCCGGCAGCAGCGGCCTCTTCTGTACTATCCCTCACGCCTGGCCTGCCGTGCCTCGGTCGATGATCCCTGCGCCCTCTGCCTCTCCGCCCAGTTCTCCAGCCAGTCGTGGCTCTGCATCTCGATCAGCCGCGATGCGGTGCGCTCGAACTCGAAGACTTCGTTGCCGCGCTTGGCCGTATAGAGCTGCGCCGGCGGTGCCGCGGCGCTCATCACCAGCCGTACATGATGATCGTAGAGCGTATCGACCAGCAGGATGAAGCGCTTGGCTTCGTTGCGCTTGCCTTCCCCGAGCACCGGCACCCGGTCGATGACGATGGTCGAGAAACGGCGGGCAATGGCAAGATAGTCGCGGGCCCCGAGCGGCCTCTCGCAGAGATCGGCGAACGAAAACCGCGCCGCCTCGCCGGCAGTACGCGGCACCACGACGTGTCGGCCCTTAACCGTCAGCATCGTCTCGGCCGTCGGCCTGCCATGCGTCATCACCGCCCATAGCTCGTCGAGCGCATGGTCGGCGGCGGCATCGGCCGGGGTGATGTAGACCGGCATGCGGCTGAGCTTGTCCAGGCGGTAATCCTTGTCGGCGTCCAGCGCCAGCACGTGCGCGTGGCGCTCCAGGATAGCGACAAACGGCAAAAACAACTGACGGTTCAGGCCGTCGCGGTAGAGATCCTGCGGCGCGACATTGGAGGTGGCGACCAGCACCACGCCATTGGCAAACAACGCCGAAAACAACCTGGACAGGATCATCGCATCGGCGATGTCGGTGACCGAAAACTCGTCGAAGCACAGCACCCAGGCTTCCTCGGCAAGCGCGCGCGCCACCGGCGGGATCGGGTCGTCCTCCTTGACCGTACCCTCTTTACGCGCCTGCCGGTGCTTCTGGATGCGGTCCTGCACGTCGGCCATGAAATCGTTGAAATGCACGCGGCGCTTGCGCCGCACCGGCAACAGCTCGAAGAACATGTCCATCAGCATGGTCTTGCCGCGGCCGACGCCGCCATGGATATAGAGGCCCTTGACCGCCTCGTGCCCCTCGCGCTTGCGGGCGAACAACCACCCCAGCGCGCTTGATTTATGCGCCAGCCGCTTTGCCGATATCTCGTCGATCAGCCGGTCGAGCGCAGCGGCGATCCGCTCCTGCGCCGGATCGCGCCCGATGGCGCCCGTCTCGACCAGATGGTCATAGCGCTGCTTGACGGTCGCATGGGTCTGGAGGCCGTCACGCAGATGCATCGGTCACGTCGTTCCGGAGCAATTCCAAGAAAAGGGTGTGGCGGTTTTCTGTCCGGAATTGCGTAACAATGGGGGCCGTTCTCTTACCTTGTAAGCGAGATCGGCAGGCCGTTGGAAGTCTGGCCGTCGAATTTCTCGCCGCCCGAGGAATAAAGCCGTGCCAGCGTGCCGCCATTCTCGTCATAGAGCGTCAGTTGCTTGCCGGCGACGTTCCAGGATTTGATGCCGTCGATCGGCGCCGGGCAATGCAGCGGTCCGGCGCGGTAGCCCGACCCGAATTTGGTCTGCGGCGTCGCCACCTGACAGCTCTGGCCGGACACGCTTGCTTTCCACACACCAGCGACGCTTGAGGCGGTCAGGTCGGCCGCACCGGCCGGCGCCGTCCCGTCGGGCGGCAGCGAGGCGACCTGCGTGTTCTGCGGCGCAGTCGGAAATTTCGACGGGTCGGCCGCGCCGGGTGTCGCCGGTGGCGGCAACTGGTTTGCAGTCACCTTGCCGGCGGGCGCAGCTTCCAGCGGCGCCGGCTGCTGCTCGTCCATCGATGAGAACCGCGAGGTCGAACAGCCGCTCGCAACGAGCGCGGCCAGCGATACGGCCAGCAGGCCGGTTTTCGAAAATTTCATTCTTCAACCTCCGTCGGATCGAGCTGGGGAAGCCGTCCGCGCAATGTCCCCCTCACCAAGATGGAGAAGGTGGCGAAATTTCAACCCGATATGGTTAAAATACGGTTTGCGCCGCTAATGTTGCAAATTTGTCGCAAAATGCACATTGCCTGAATTGCGTCGCGCCTTGGCCTTTGGCCGGCCTCTCCGGTTGATGCGATACGGCGCGCTGGCGTCAAATCCTTGGCGTTTCCTTGGCGTTCACCTCAATGCTTGTGCGGGCCGGCTCCGGCATTATCTCTTGGCGATCAGCAAGCTGCAGGGAGCCGATTTCTTGGCCGCGAGAAAGAGAGCCGCCAACCGCTATTACAGCGGGCCGCCCAGCGATCATTTCGACGGCACCTTGTTCTTCAATCCCGGCGGACGGCCGCCGGGTCGCTTTGCCGATCTGTTGAAGTGGCAACTGAGCCGCGAGCGCTCGAAATGGCCGACGGCGGATCCGAGCCCGTTTCCGCCGGCAAGACCGGTCGAGCGCATCGATGGTTCTGCGCTGCGCCTCACCATGGTCGGTCATTCCTCGCTGCTCGTCCAGACAGCAGGCCTGAACATCCTGACCGATCCGGTCTGGTCGCGGCGTGTCTCGCCGCTCTCCTTCGCCGGGCCGAAACGCGTCAATCCGCCCGGCATCGCCTTTTCCCATTTGCCGCCGATCGACATCGTGCTGGTCAGCCACAACCATTACGACCATCTCGACCTCGCCACGCTGAAGCGCCTGAAGACAAAACACGACCCGCTGCTGCTGACGCCGCTCGGCAACGACACAATCGTCGGCGCCGCCGTGCCCGGTATGCGGCTTTCCGCGCATGACTGGGGCGACCGGGTCGATATCGGCGATGGCGTCGCCGTCCATGTCGAGCCGGTGCATCACTGGTCGGCCCGCGGTACTCGCGACCGGCGCATGGCGCTATGGGCGGGTTTCGTCGTCGAGACGCCCGACGCAAAGATCTATTTCGCCGGCGACACCGGCTTCCATGGCGGCATCAATTACCGGCTGATGGCGCAAAAGCACGGCGGCTTCCGCCTCGCCATCCTGCCGATCGGCGCCTACGAGCCGCGCTGGTTCATGGCGCCTCATCACCAGGATCCGGAAGAGGCGGTGCAAGGCATGCTTTTGTGCAACGCCGCCTATGCCGCCGGCTGTCACTGGGGCACGTTCCGGCTCACCAACGAGCCGATCGAGGAGCCGCCCAGAAAGCTCGGTGAAGCGCTCGATGCTGCCGGCCTGCCGCGGCAACGTTTTCGCGCCTTGCGGCCGGGCGAAGTCTGGGACGTGCCGGAGGTTTAGCGCGGCGGAACCTGAGGCATCACATAGACGTTTGTAGGTTGTTCAAACCTGTCGGTTGCGAGGTGCCTCTTATGATCAGGTGGATTATCATTCTTTTGATTATCGCGGCCGCGGCGAGCCTGCTCGGCATGCCGGCACTGGCCGGAGCCGCCGCCACCGGCGCGCGCATCCTCATCGGCATCGTGCTGATCATCTTCCTGCTGATCGTGCTTGGCGTCTTCGCGGTGACGTGAAAATCACGCCGCGCTGGTAATTTCTGCCGCTATCCGCCATATAGGCGCCAAACCGGCAAGAGACCTTTCGATCGATGGCAAGCGCGGCCCCTTTCGCCAAGATGAACGGCATCGGCAACGAAATCATCGTTGCCGATATGCGTGGCCGTGCCGATCGCGTGACGTCTGCGGCAGCCGTCGCGCTCAATGCCGACACGTCGACCCGGTTCGACCAGATCATGGCGATCCACGACGCCAGGACGCCGGGCACCGCCTTTTTCATCGATATCTTGAATTCCGACGGGACCAGCGCGCAAGCTTGCGGCAACGGCATGCGCTGTGTCGTCCAGGCGCTCGCCGCCGAGACCGGCCAGAAGACATTTGCCTTTGAAACAGTCGCCGGCATCCTAAACGCCGAGGAACATGCCGACGGAATGATCTCGGTCGACATGGGCAGGCCGCGCTTTGGCTGGCAGGACATCCCGCTGGCCGAGGAATTCCGCGACACCCGCATGATCGAGCTGCAGATCGGCCCGATCGATGCCCCGGTGCTGCATTCGCCGTCGGTCGTCTCGATGGGCAATCCGCACGCTATCTTCTGGGTCGACCGCGACGTCTGGTCCTACGAGCTCGAGCGCTTCGGCCCGCTGCTCGAAAACCACCCGATCTTCCCCGAGCGCGCCAACATCACCATCGCGCAGGTGACTTCGCCGGAGACCATGATCATCCGCACCTGGGAGCGCGGCGCCGGCCTGACCAGGGCCTGCGGCTCGGCCGCTTGCGCCGCCGTGGTCGCCGCGGCCCGCACCCGGCGCACCGGCCGCAGCGTCACGCTGCTGACGCCCGGCGGCGGCTCGCTGCATGTTCTGTGGCGCGACGACGACCACGTCATCCTCACCGGTGCCGCCGAATGGGAATTTTCCGGCAGCTTCGATCCGGCGACCGGGGCCTGGGCGCGCGACACCGAAAGCGCCGCCTGATGGCTCCTCTTGGCAACAAGGGCATCGAGGTCGTCACCTTCGGTTGCCGGCTGAACACCTATGAATCCGAGGTGATGCGGCGTGAAGCCGAAAGTGCGGGCCTCGGCGGCCTCGAAGGCGGCGCCATTATCTTCAACACCTGCGCCGTCACCGGCGAGGCTGTACGCCAGGCCAAGCAGTCGATCAGAAAAGCCCGCCGTGAGAACCCGGCCGCCCGCATCATCGTCACCGGCTGCGCCGCGCAGACCGGTCCGCAGGGTTTCGTCGCCATGCACGAGGTCGACCTCGTCCTCGGCAATGAGGAAAAACTGAAGGCGCATTCCTATCGCGCGCTGCCGGATTTCGGCGTCAACGACACCGAAAAGGCGCGCGTCAACGATATTTTTTCGGTACGCGAGACGGCCGCCCACATGGTCGACGCCATCGAGGGCCGGGCACGCGCTTTCGTCCAGGTGCAGAACGGCTGCGACCACCGCTGCACCTTCTGCATCATTCCCTACGGTCGCGGCAATTCGCGCTCGGTGCCGATGGGCGCCGTGGTCGAGCAGGTCAAGCGACTCGTCGGCAATGGTTATGCCGAGATCGTGCTGACCGGCGTCGACATGACCAGTTTCGGCGCCGACCTGCCTGGCGCACCGAAGCTCGGCAAATTGGTCAAGACCATCCTGAGGCAGGCGCCCGACATGAAACGCCTGCGGCTTTCCTCCATCGATTCGATCGAGGCCGACGACGATCTGCTGGACGCCATCGCCACCGAGCCGAGGCTGATGCCGCATCTGCATCTGTCGCTGCAATCGGGTGACGACATGATCCTGAAGCGGATGAAGCGCCGGCACAGCCGCGACCAGTCGATCCGCTTTTGCGAGGATGTGCGCAAACTGCGCCCCGGTATCGTTTTCGGCGCAGACATCATCGCCGGCTTCCCGACCGAGACGGACGCCATGTTCGAAAACTCGCTGGAGATCGTCGAGGAATGCGGCCTGACGCATCTTCATGTCTTCCCGTTTTCGCCGCGCGAAGGCACGCCCGCCGCGCGCATGCCGCAGCTCCGCCGCGACGTCGTCAAGCAACGCGCGGCACGCCTGCGCACCGCCGGCGAGGCCGCCTATCGCCGCCATCTTGCCTCGCTCGCCGGAACGCATCAGTCGATCCTGGTCGAGCGTGACGGCCTTGGCCGCACCGAGGGGTTTACACTGGCAGTGTTGTCGGCGGGCGCGCCTGGCGACATCGTCGAGGCTGATATCGCCGGCCATGACGGTATCAGACTGATCGCCGCGCCGCTTGCCGCCCGCGCCGTCTGAGAGCGCAAGACATGGCTGGTTTTTTCAAGAAGATATTTTCGTTCGGCAAGAAGGAAGTGGTCGAGGAGCGGCCCGACGAGACCGCACCCCTGCCGCCGATCAAATGGGACGAACTGGAGGCGCTGAGGCCGGCTGCCGGGCAGGCCGTTCCGGAATTTTTGAAACGCGAAGAGCCTCGCCCCGAGACCGAAGCCGTACCGCCGGTCGAGGCGGAAGCAACCGCGCCGCAGCCG
Organism: Mesorhizobium sp. M0904; assembly: GCF_040319475.1. NCBI lineage: Bacteria > Pseudomonadati > Pseudomonadota > Alphaproteobacteria > Hyphomicrobiales > Phyllobacteriaceae > Mesorhizobium > Mesorhizobium sp. M0904. The sequence continues at coordinate 17,491 of NZ_JAMYOC010000022.1, forward strand.
GCGCCTGTTGGAGCGGCCGAGCCCGAACCTGCGCCGACCCTTCCGCCCGAGCCGGACATCCAGCCAGAAGCCGCTCCGGTCGAGGAACCAGAGGCGCCTGCCGAACAGGCGGCGTCAGACGCCGCTCCCGTCGTGCCCGAGCCAGCCCCGGAGCCAGAGCCGGAGGAAATTCCTGAGCCAGAGCCGACGCAGCCAGAAATCGTCCAGGCTGAGCCTCCGCCATCCGAACGTGGCGCTGCCCCTCATCCGCCTGCCGGCACCTTCTCCCCTTATAGTGACGGGGAGAAGGGGACTGATCGTAACGCCGAGCCTCCTTTTGAACGCGGCGAAGAAAAAGCTCCGACGCTGACGCCCCCCTCAACAGCGCCCGAAGCACCGCCACCGGCCGAAATCGTGCCGCCGATCCGCCAGCCGGCGCCGGTGGAGGCGAAGCCGCCGCTGGCCGAGATCGCGCCCGAACCAGAAGCCGTTCCCCAACCATCGCCGGAGCCGAAACCCGCACCCGGCAAAGTCACCGTAACCAAGAAGGTCGAGCAGAAAGCCGAGCCGCAAAGTGCGCCCGAACCGGCCCCGAGGCGTTCCTGGTTCCAGCGCATGCGAGACGGGCTTGCCCGCTCTTCCCGGGAATTGTCCGGCAACATCGCCGGCGTCTTCACCAAGCGGAAACTCGACGAGGACACGCTGCAGGACCTGGAGGACGTGCTGATCCGCGCCGATCTCGGCATGGAGACGGCTTTGCGCGTAACCGATGCACTCTCCGCCAGCCGCTACGGCAAGGACGTCTCCGATACCGAAGTCCGCGCCATCATGGCGGCCGAGGTGGAGAAGGTGCTGTCCCATGTCGCCATGCCGCTGGAACTCGACCTCAGCCATAAGCCGCATGTCATCCTGGTGGTCGGCGTCAACGGCACCGGGAAAACAACGACTATCGGCAAGCTCGCCGCAAAGCTCACCGATGGCGGCCTCTCGGTGATGCTCGCCGCCGGCGATACTTTCCGCGCAGCCGCCATCGAGCAGCTGAAGATCTGGGGCGAGCGCACCAACTCGCCAGTCATTGCCTCGAAGCTCGGCGCCGACGCCGCTGGCCTCGCCTATGACGCATTCGAGCGGGCGAAGGAGGCCGGCTCGGACGTGCTGATCATCGACACCGCCGGGCGGCTGCAGAACAAGACCGAACTGATGGCGGAACTGGAAAAGATCGTCCGCGTGCTGGGCAAGCTCGATCCGGAAGCGCCGCACACGGTGCTGCAGACGGTCGATGCCACCACCGGCCAGAACGCGCTCAACCAGGTCGAGATCTTCCGCAATGTCGCCGGCGTCAACGGCCTGGTGATGACCAAGCTGGACGGCACGGCGCGCGGCGGTATTCTGGTGGCGATCGCGGCAAAGCACAAATTGCCGGTCTATTTCATCGGCGTCGGCGAACAGGTCGACGACCTCGAACCCTTTTCCGCAAGCGAATTCGCCAAGGCGATCGCTGGCGTGGCTTGACGAGCATGATCCCAATAAGGTGCAGGCTTTTTGGATTGAATCATGCGTAAGAAGGACCTTATGAGCCCACCCATTCTCGAACGCGACCCATCCGACCCGCAAAAGCAGAAGAAGGAAGCCGTCAATCCGCTGCTCAAGCTGGTGCTGGAGCTTGGCCCGTTGATGGTATTCTTCTTCGCCAATGCGCGCGGCGCATGGTTGGTGCAGAAATTCCCGGCGCTGGGCGAGTTCGGCGGACCGATCTTCGTCGCCACCGGCCTGTTCATGGCCGCGACCGCGATCGCGCTGATCGCTTCCTGGCTGCTCACCCGTACCTTGCCGATCATGCCGATGGTGTCGGGCGTCGTCGTCTTCATCTTCGGCGCGCTGACGCTCTACCTGCAGGACGATATCTTCATCAAGATGAAGCCGACCATCGTCAACACGCTGTTCGGCGGCGTGCTGCTCGGCGGCCTGTTCTTCGGCAAATCGCTGCTCGGCTATGTCTTCGAATCGGCCTTCAATCTCGACGCCGAGGGTTGGCGCAAGCTCACCTTCCGCTGGGGCCTGTTCTTCCTGTTCCTAGCCCTTGTCAACGAAGTGGTCTGGCGGAATTTTTCCACCGATACATGGGTTACCTTCAAGGTCTGGGGCATCATGCCGATCACGCTTCTGTTCACCTTCAGCCAGATGCCGCTGATCCTGCGCCATTCGCTCGAGGACAAGACCGAGAAAGCGGGAAAGGCCAGCAAGTAGCAATTCCAGGAAAAGATGAGTGCTGCGGTTTCCCTGGGGAATTGCGTCAGAATAGGAGGGGACGAGGATGGAATTCATCATCACGCGCGACGAGTTGAGGACGATCTACAAGACGCCTCGGCTGACCGACGGCTCGATCCGCAAGGAATTGAAGACATTGGACGGCCACTGCCGTCATTCATCGGCAAGAGCCCGTTCGTGCTGATCGGCTCGTCCGACGGCGCCGGCAATGCCGATGTGACGCCCAAGGGCGACAGGCCGGGTTTTGTGGCAGTGCTCGACGAGAAGACCATCGCCATCCCCGACCGGCCGGGCAACAACCGGCTCGACACGCTGGAGAACATCCTTCTCAATCCCTCGGTCGGGCTGCTCTTCCTCATTCCCGGCATGAACGAGACGCTGCGTGTCAACGGCGATGCCCGCATCACCGTCGATGCGGCGTTACGCGAGCGGCTGGCGGTCGACGGCAAGGCGCCGCAAAGCGTCGTCGTGGTGACGGTCAAGGCCGCCTATATGCATTGCGCCAAGGCCTTCATGCGCTCCGAACTGTGGAAGCCGGAGAGCTGGTACGACCGCGCGACGCTGCCGACGCTCGGCCAGATCCTGCGCGACCAGCTGGCGCTCGCCGATTCGGCCGAGGCGACCGACCGCTGGCTGGATGAGGAATACAGGGAGACTATGTGGTAGCGTGCCCGGCAACGAATCGCCCAAGCCGGTCTCCATTCCTTTGCTGAACATCCTCGCCATCTCCGGCAGCCTGCGCGCCGCCTCGACCAATTCGGCCCTGGTCGCGGCACTCGCGCAAAACGCGCCGCCGGACTGTCGCGTCTCCGTCTATGATGGGCTTGGCCGGCTGCCGATCTTCAACCCCGACGACGAAGGCGAGCGGACGCCGCCGCAACCAGCAGTGCTGATCGATGCGGTCACCGCCGCTGACGGCGTCATCGTCTCCTGCCCGGAATATGCTCACGGTGTGCCAGGCGGCCTGAAGAACGCGCTTGACTGGCTGGTGTCGCGCGATGCCGCCGTTGGCAAGCCAGCCATGCTGGTGCATGCCTCGCCGCGCTCGCTGTTTGCCCGCGCCGCACTGATCGAGATCATGCGGACAATGTCTTTTGCGCTCCATGAGGAAGCAGCGCTCGAAATAGCGCTGCTCGGCAAGAAGCCGCCGGAGGTGGAGGATATCTTATCGCAGCCGGAAAACCGGCTGACGATGCGCGATGCCCTATCCGCCTTCGCGGAGTTCATCCGCTCGCGGTGAACGCCGGACCGTGCTTTCGCCATCCCAGGGTCTCCGCGACGGAGTTTCGCTCCTGCTCCGCCCCCGGGATGACGACGCTAGGAGCTGCGGCCAATCTGTGCCGGGAACTATCCCTTGCTCCTCCGCGTCTCGACGTCGGTCTCGCCGACGAACCAGTCGCGTGCAGCGACCTCCTCGAAAACCACCCAGACATCGTTGTTGGTCAGGCCGGTGACGCCGGTGATGGCCGCTGTCACTTGGGCGGCGATCGCGGCCTTTTTGCCGGCCGGGTCGTCGGCAATCACCTCCTTGACCAGGCGGATATTCACGAATGGCATGGTTCCCTCCCTTGCATATGCTTGGCAGCCGCTCAGTAGGTTTTGGCGCCGTTGACCATGAGCCGGACCATGTAGAGCGATGTGGTGCCGGCGATGTAGAGGCAGTTCAGCTTGTTGCCGCCGAACACGCAATTAGCAACGACTTCCGGTACCTTGACCTTGCCGATCAGCGTCCCGTCTGGATCGTAGCAATGGACCCCGTCGGCGGTGCTGGTCCAGATGCGGCCGTCCGCATCCAGCCTGAAACCGTCGAACAGGCCGGCGGTGCAGTCGGCAAAGACCTTTTCGCCTGAGACCGTCTTGCCGCCCTGGCCGACATTGAACACCCGGATGTGTGCTGGGTTTTGCGCACCATGCGTGCGGCCGGTATCTGCGACATAGAGCTTGCTCTCGTCGAGCGAGAAGGCGAGCCCGTTGGGCCTGACCATGTCGGTGATCACCGCCTCGGTCTCGCCGGTGCCGGGATCGACCCGGTAGACATGGCAGGCGCCGATCTCGCTTTCGGCCTTGTCGCCCTCGTAATCGGTATCGATGCCGTAGCTCGGATCGGTGAACCAGATCGAGCCATCGGACTTGACCACCGCGTCATTGGGCGAGTTCAGCCGCTTGCCGCGCCATTTGTCGGTGATGGTGATGACCGAGCCGTCATGCTCGGTGCGGCTGACGCGGCGGCCGGAATGCTCGCAAGTAACCAGCCGGCCTTGCCGGTCGACGGTGTTGCCGTTGGAATTGCCGGACGGCTGACGGAACACGCTGACGCTGCCGTCGGTCTCGTCGTAACGCAGCATGCGATTGTTCGGGATGTCGGACCAAACCACATAGCGCCCGGCTGCAAACCAGGCCGGTCCTTCCGCCCATCGGCAGCCGGTAAACAGCCTGTCCACCTGTGCATTGCCGTTGAAAAGCCGCGAAAAGCGCGGATCGAGAACTTCGTAGAATTCGCTGGCCATGGTTCCTCCCGGTAGCAGTCGCTTGGCAAGGGCGCGATCAAGCCAGCCTGCGATCGATATGGCAAGATCGATGATGCGTCTGAAGCATTATGGAAGCGAATGCTGGCCCGGACGGCAGGTCACATCCCGTTAACCGGCTATGCGCCCAGCGCAATGGTGCATTGCAACATCTTATTTTTGCAACGCACCATAACTATGTCATGCTCCGTATCGATCAAGGGAGGAACAACTGGCCGCGAAATGCGGCGCAAAAGGAAACTCGCTATGATCATCGACAGCCTCATGAGCCGCGCTCGCGCCAGCATCGCCAAGCGCCGGCATTACAACCGCCTCGTCGCCGAAATCGACAGCTTCAGCAGCCGCGACCTCGCCGACATGCGCGCCGACCGCTCAGAAATGCTCTATCAGGTCCACAAGCAGATCTACGGCTGAGTGAATGGGATCGGGCTTAGCCCACCCATTCGATCCAGCGGCCGTGGTAATCGCAATGGGCCAGGCGGTGCGTCTCGCCGCCCGGCCATAAAGTCAGGCTGAGTACCGCCCAATTGTTTGTGGGATCGCGCGGCTCCATCCTCAGCCTTGCGATAGGCGCAGCGGCCGTGGCCTGTCTGCCCGCCTGCTCCAGGGCGACGATGATCGCATCCTTGGTCGCCCGCGGCAGGTATTGCCACATGATCGAATGATAGAGCACAAAAGCGCCACCCTCCTGCCGCGCGGCCAGCGCCTGCCCGACAAAATCCGCCGCGTCCGCTTTGACAAGTGGCGGTCGAAACTTTTCGGCAAGTGACAGCGCAGCGTCGAGCCGGGCCAGCCGCGTAGCCTGATCGGCCCAGACGTAAGACCGAAGCCGTAACCGTGTGGCTGCGTCGGCGACATCTACCGGCGCGATGTCACAGCCGGCGCGGTGGCGGACGTCGATCGCTCCACCAAGCGGAACAGCGAGTCCGCGCACCTCCGGCGCCAACCGAACGGTGGAGGTCCGGTCGCCCCACTCGGCATCGCCGTAGCGGTAGTGAAAGCTGTCGAACAGGAGATTGAGCCCAGCGCTGGCGCCAATCTCGCACAAGTCCAGCGGCAGGCCGGTTTCCCGCGCGACCGTCAGAAATCCAGGCAGCAGCATCGCCGACCGGGCGATTTCATTGGTCTGCGGCGCACCGGCGAGGCCGGCGACGATCCGCTCGTCGGATCGCGCAATTGCCTCCGGCAGCACCGCCGCGATCTCGGATTCGCTTGTCTGGTTGGGCGGATAGATCAGTGCCAATCGCTCATTGGCACCCGTCAGGACCAACCCATGCAGCGCGCCGCAAAGCCGCAATGCGAGGGCGTCGGCGCGCGCGTCGCCCGGCCAACCGAGCACCGCCTGCCCGGTCCTGGTGTTTGCGTCGAGAACCTTAGCGAGCGCACGGCATAAATTCGCGGTGAAAGGCGAGCCAAGTCCATCGCAGGCTTTCGCCTGTGCCAGAAAATGATCGCGGATGTCTCGTTCGTCCATCGCGTTTCAGGTGTCTCAGCCCGGAGCCGCGAGCGCCTTCTCGATTTCGGGTAACAGCAGCGTCCGCGCCGAGTCCGGCGTCAGCGGCCCGACATGCTTATAGGCGATCTTGCCATCCTTGCCGATGACGAAGGTTTCCGGCACGCCGTAGACACCCCAGTCGATCGCCGTGCGTCCGGCTTGGTCGACGCCGATCGCCTGGAATGGATTGCCGAGATCGCCAAGGAACCGACGGGCGTTTTCCGGCTGGTCCTTGTAGTTCAGCGCCGCCATGACGAAGCGTCTGTCCTGCGACAGCGCCAGCAGCACCGGATGCTCTTCGCGGCACGGCGCGCACCAGGACGCGAAGACGTTGACCAGCGTCACCTTGCCGGCGAACTGTTTTGAATCGAGGCCCGGCAAATTGGTGCCTTCGAGCGCCGGCAGGTTGGTCTGCGGCGCCGGCAGGCCGATCAGCGCTGACGGCACTTCCGACACGTCGCGCCCGGACAAAAGCTGCGCCAGGAACAATCCCGCCAGCCCGAGAAAGACCACCAGCGGCAGCAGCACGATCAGGCGGCGGCGCGCCGGTGTTTGGGTTTCCGTGCTCATGATTTTACTGCCTTATCGGAGCGCCGGCGCACGCCGGATGCCTCCAGCTCGGCAAGCTCTCGCTTGCGGCCGCGCTGGTCGAGCAGAATCCAGCCGATCAGCCCACCCAGCACCACGGCCGTGATCGCATAGGCGGCGGTGACATAAAGGGCGTGAACGCTCATTTTCCCGATCCAAGGCTTCTCACGGCGGAATTCATAGCCTCACCGGCTGTTTGTCGCAATGAACGGGTCTGCGGCAGATTTGCGGTTATCGCAAGCCGAAGGTCACTGCGAACGCAAAACACCTGATATGTTTTTGATACGCATGTATTGGCACGTCAGAGACAGCCTGACAGCCCCTTCGCAGGTAAGCAGGATTCTACCGGCGTCATCCCACATCCTGATTGCACTCCAGCCATGGCTCCGGAACTTGCGAAGGCTAATCGATTCGACCGCGATGAACTCAAGCCCGAAAGACACGGCATTGAACGCCGCCCATTTGGCGGGGGGCCGGTAGGGGAGGACGGTCGAGATGAAGGAAAGGTACATGCTAGGCCCTTCACGATTGATTTCGGCCTTGGTTACCTCGACGGAAGACAGGTCCGGATAGTTGCCGTAGATTGTCTGGAGAAAGATCGGGTTCTCTATGCGCAGCGGCCACATCAATCCGTTCCGTGCCGAAGCGCCAGCGCCGCCGCCACCGGCCCGAGCACGGCAAGGAACAGGGTCAGCGCGGCGAGAATGAGGAAGGGCTGCAGAAAAGGATCGGGGTTCGCCACCGCGCCATAGCTTGCTGATACGCCGAAGATCAGCACGGGAATGGTTAGCGGCAGCACCAGCACCGAGATCAGCAGGCCCCCGCGCGGCAGCGCCACCGCCACCGCGGCACCGGCGGCACCGATGAAGGTGATCGCCGGCGTACCGACCAGAAGCGTCAGCGCCGTCGCACCGATGCCGATGGGCTCCATGTTCATGAACAGGCCGAGCAAGGGAGCGGCGATGACCAGCGGCAGCACGCTTCCCGCCCAATGCGCCAGGCATTTCGTCAGAACGGTCAAGGCCAGCATGTGCCGGTCGTTGCTAAGCACCAGAAGATCGAGCGAGCCGTCCTCGCGGTCGGCCTGGAACAGCCGGTCGAGGCCGAGCAAGCAGGCCAGCAATGCGGCGATCCACAGGATCGCCGGGCCGATGCGGGCCAGCAGCTTCAGCTCGGGACCGACGCCGAAGGGGATGGTCGCGATAACGGCGAGAAAGAAAATCACGCCGGTAAGCGCCCCGCCGCCGGCGCGGATACTCAGGCGGATGTCGCGCAGGAAGAGGGCTAGCATGATGTGAGATGCTTTCGCCCGTGAAGGAATGCCAACATCAGCCGGTCATCCTCAATTCCTTTCCCTCGATCCCCAGCGGCAAATGCGTCGCCGCAACCACGATCCCCCCACTCTCGAGGTGTTTCCCCATCAATTCGCCGAATCTCTCCTCCGAAGCCTTGTCCAGTCCTGCCGTCGGCTCATCGAGCAGCCACAATGGCCGGTGGCTTACCAGCAGTTTTGCAATCGCCGCGCGGCGACGTTGCCCGGTCGAGAGATAGCCGAAAGGCAGATGGCCGATGCCGCCCAGCCCGACGGTTTCCAGCGCCTCTTCAACACCCGCGGAACCGGCGCCCGAAAAATCGCGCCAGAAGCACAGGTTTTCCGTAACGCTCAGCGCCGTCTTCATCGCGTTGAGGTGGCCGAGATAGTGACACGCCGAAGCGGCCGACGGAAAGTCTTCGCCACCACCTTCGAGCCGCACACGGCCTGCCGCCACCGGCAACAGTCCGGCGACGATCCTGAGCAGCGTCGATTTGCCGGCGCCGTTCGGCCCGGTGACGACCAGCGCCTGGCCATCCCCCAGCGCGAATTCGATGCCGGAAAATACCGTCTCGCCGCCGCGTTCGCCGCCCAGATTTTCGGCGATCAGCCGCATCCGTCCCCCTTCGCCGAAAGTTCAGGCGTGGCTTCGGTGCGCCGCACCAAAAATGGCGATTCCGTGTCTAGAACTATTCCAGAAAATTCTCTATATCCGCATCATCCGTGCCAGCGGTCGGCACGGGAACCGAATTTGCGCCGAACCAGCGCGCGTGCCGCCTTGAACGGCCCGGACGCTTGGGAACGGATAGCGGAAATGGCCGTACCCGCACCTTTGCGCGTGATTTGCATGCCCACTGGCGTCCCTTCCCTTCCGGCAACCGACAGTTAGGGATCGCACGTGTCCAAATCACTCGACAGCTTCAATTGCCGCCGCACGCTGACCGCCAGCGGCACCGAGTACGTTTACTATGACCTTGTCGAGGCCGAAAAGAACGGCCTCACCGGTATTGCCCAATTGCCCTATTCGATGAAGGTGCTGCTGGAGAATCTGCTGCGCAACGAGGACGGCCGTTCCGTCACCAAGGAGAGCATCCAGGCGGTCGCCGGCTGGCTGACTGACCGGGGCACCGCCGGCGTCGAGATCGCCTATCGCCCGGCACGCGTGCTGATGCAGGATTTCACCGGCGTTCCAGCCGTGGTCGACCTTGCCGCCATGCGCGACGCCATGGCCTCGCTCGGCGGCGACCCACAAAAGATCAATCCGCTGGTGCCGGTCGATCTGGTCATCGACCATTCGGTCATCGTCGACGAATTCGGCACGCCACTGGCTTTCGCCCGCAATGTCGAGCTTGAATATGAGCGCAACGAGGAACGCTACAAGTTCCTGAAATGGGGCCAGCAGGCGTTCCGCAATTTCCGCGTCGTGCCGCCCGGCACCGGCATCTGCCATCAGGTCAATCTCGAATATCTCGGTCAGGTCGTGTGGACCAACAGCGAAGACGGCGAGACCACCGCCTATCCCGACACCTGCGTCGGCACCGATTCACATACCACGATGATCAACGGCCTCGGCGTTCTCGGCTGGGGCGTCGGCGGCATCGAGGCGGAGGCCGCGATGCTTGGCCAGCCGGTCTCCATGCTGCTGCCTGAAGTCATCGGCTTCCGGCTCACCGGCAGGCTGAGGGAAGGCGTCACCGCCACCGACCTGGTGCTCACCGTCACCCAGATGCTGCGCAAGAAGGGCGTCGTCGGCAAGTTCGTCGAATTCTTCGGGCCGGGCCTGTCCAACATGACGCTGGCCGACCGCGCCACCATCGGCAACATGGCGCCGGAATATGGCGCCACCTGCGGCTTCTTCCCGGTCGACAGCGAAACCATCCGCTATCTGACAATGTCCGGTCGCGACGAAAGCCGCATCGCCCTGGTCGAGGCCTATTCGAAGGCGCAAGGCTTGTGGCGCGATGCCGGCTCGGCCGATCCGGTCTTCACCGACCTGCTGGAGCTCGATCTCGGCAGTGTCGTCCCGTCGATGGCCGGCCCGAAGCGGCCGGAAGGCCGGGTCGCACTTGAAGACATTCCGGCCGGCTTCGCCAAGGCCATGCAGTCCGAATACAGGAAGGCCGCCGAAATCGACAAGCGCTATGCCGTCGAGGGCACGAGCTACGATCTTGGCCATGGCGATGTGGTCATCGCCGCCATCACCTCCTGCACCAACACCTCGAACCCGAGCGTGCTGATCGGCGCCGGGCTGTTGGCGCGCAATGCCAACCGGCTCGGCCTCAAGCAGAAGCCGTGGGTCAAGACCTCATTGGCGCCGGGCAGTCAGGTCGTCGCCGAATATCTCGAGAAATCCGGCCTGCAGAAGGAGCTCGACCAGATCGGCTTCAACCTGGTCGGCTTCGGCTGCACCACCTGCATCGGCAATTCCGGCCCGTTGCCGGCGCCGATCTCCAAGACCATCAACGATAAGGGCCTGATTGCTGCAGCAGTCTTGTCCGGCAACCGCAATTTCGAAGGCCGCGTCTCGCCCGACGTGCAGGCGAACTATCTCGCCTCGCCGCCACTGGTCGTCGCCCACGCGCTGGCCGGGACCGTGACCAAGGATCTGACCACCGAACCGCTCGGCGAGGATCGCAACGGCAATCCGGTCTATCTCAAGGATATCTGGCCGAGTTCGGTCGAGATCCAGGAATTCATCGAGAAGAACGTCACGCGCGAATTGTTCGCCCGCAAATATGCCGACGTCTTCAAGGGCGACGAGTACTGGCAGAACGTCAAGGCGCCGGAAGGCCAGACCTATGCCTGGGACGACAATTCCACCTATGTGCAAAACCCGCCCTATTTCGCCGGCATGACGTCGGGCTTCGGCAAGATCGGCGATATCAAGGGCGCGCGCGTGCTCGGTCTGTTCGGCGACAAGATCACCACCGACCACATTTCGCCGGCCGGTTCGATCAAGGCGGCCTCGCCGGCCGGCAAGTACCTCACCGACCACGGCGTCGGCGTCGCCGATTTCAACCAGTACGGCACGCGCCGCGGCAATCATGAGGTAATGATGCGCGGCACCTTCGCCAACATCCGCATCCGCAACCACATGCTGGGCGAGAACGGCCGCGAGGGCGGCTACACCATCCATTACCCGTCGAAAGAAGAGGAATCGATCTACGACGCCGCCATGCGGTACAAGAAGGAAGGCGTGCCGCTGGTCATCTTCGCCGGCGTCGAATATGGCAACGGCTCGTCGCGCGACTGGGCGGCCAAGGGCACCAATTTGCTGGGCGTCCGCGCGGTCATCGCCCAGTCCTTCGAGCGCATCCATCGCTCCAATTTGGTCGGCATGGGTGTGATCCCCTTCGTCTTCGAGGAAGGCACCTCATGGGCCTCGCTCAACCTCAAGGGCGACGAACTGGTTGAGATCGACGGACTGGGCAACATCAAGCCGCGGCAGAAGATGATCGCCAGGATCACCTACGGCGACGGCAGCGTCAAAGAGGTTCCGATCATCTGCCGCATCGATACGCTGGACGAGCTCGACTACTTCAAGAATGGCGGCATCCTGCAATACGTGCTGCGCGATCTGGCCGCTTAAGGGAGTAGGGCAATAAGGGAGTAGGGCAGTAGGGTGAAGCAAGGAGAAGCGACTTATTCCCCTACTGCCCTACTGCCCTACTTCCCGGCTTTCCAAACCGCGCTGTCGCCGCCAGCAGCACGCCGAGCATCAGCCCGTTGAATATGTGCCACAGGAAATGCGTGCCGAGCGGAAAGCCGCCGCAGACCAGCGGATCGATCATCCGGCAGATGACCGACACGACGAAGATCGCCGAGCCCGCCAGATTGTACCAGCCGGCACGGTTACCGCTGGCCGCCACCATGGCGCCGAAGAAGGCGAGCGCCAGGAAGGGCGGCAGATAGCCGGTCGTCCCGTTCGACGCCTGGCGCAGCCAGTCGGGCACGGCAAAGGTCACCAGCCCGGCGACGGCATAGAAGGCGACGAAAATGGCGATCGCCTTGCCCCATTTCATGCCGAGAAAACGCCGCAGGTTGAACAGCGTGTAGGCCAGCGTGAACCCGGCGATCGGCAGCACGTCGGCCCAGACCGTGCCACGGTTGGCAAAGGTGTGGAACAGCGACGAGCCGACGCCGATCGCCACCACCCACCAGGCCAGCACTTCGGCGAAGGTGCCGGTGCCGCGCTTGCGCACCTGCCAGACACCCCATAGCCCGGCGGCAAAAAAAGCCAGATTGCTCAGCGCATTGAGCGGTTCGGCCCAGAATTCCGGCCCCGTCCGCTCGCAATAGAGGTCGACCGGCGCCAGGAGAGATTGCCACATGCTGATTGCCGCCCGAATCGCTTCCATCGTGAAGTGCAAGTCCACCTATTGCGCCCTTGCCAGCGGTTGCAACGGCAAAATTTCACCGCAACGTGACTTCCCGTTGACTGCCGCTTCTGCCACATATTTCGACAACCAGAACAAAGCCGGCGTCACCGGCGGGATCGGAACGGCCATGCCATCTCGAAGACCATTGCGGCTTGCGGCCCTTGCGCTGGCCCTCTCGGCGTTTGCCGGCAGGGCCCTTGCCGAGCCAACCGACAAGCCATTAGGCGTCGTCGAGCTCTTCACCAGCCAGGGATGCAACTCCTGTCCGCCGGCAGATGAATTCTTCGCCGAGCTCGCCGCCAAGGAGGACATCGTCGCGCTCGCCTATCATGTCGATTATTGGGATTACCTCGGCTGGCAGGACACGCTGAGCCGCAAGGAAAATACCGAGCGGCAATACGAGTATATGCGCGCCTTCGGCAGTCGTTCCGTCTACACCCCGCAAGCCGTCATAAACGGCCGCAGCCATGTCAACGGCGCCAGCCGCAAGGAAGTCGACGGCGCGCTGGCCCGCATGGAGAGGGTCGGCGAAGGCATGCGCGTCGGCATCAAGGTCAGCCGGACCAGCGATCGCGTCATGATCGATGCCGGCGACGCTGTGACCGGCCCAACCGACGCGCATGTCGTCATCGTCTATTTCAATCCGCCGCAGACGATAAAGATCGGCAAGGGTGAAAACAGTGGCCGCAGCATGACCTACTGGAACGCCGTCTCCAGCATCCAGACTGCCGGCATGTGGCACGGCAAGGCGCAGCGCTACGAACTGCCGATGAGCGAGATCGCCAAGAAGGGCGGCTGCGCCGTGCTCCTGCAGTCGGTCGGCAAGGACGGCATGCCCGGGCCGATCCTGGGCGCAGCCTTTATCCGCAAGCCTTAGATAGGGCGCCCCCCGTGCTCCCCTTGTTGTGGGAGAAGGGATAACCGCGCTCAAGCCTCCGACGACAGCCTATCTGGATGGATCGCATCGCCACGGCTCCGGCCAATAAAAAACCGGCGTCAGCTTGCTTCTGACGCCGGTCATTTAGGTTTTGGGATCGTCGCACCCGATCTTTCCAAGGAAAAACCGAGGTTGGTTCGATCCGACGCAGACCCGTGGGCGGGGGGCTTGGGGTTTACGAGCCGGTGCCGGACCGAACCGTCTCAGGCAACGCCGGTAAATTCGTCGGACATTGGGGCATGAGCACGGATAAAAAAAGGCAGGATTGTGGCAAAGCATCACCAATTTCAACAGGCGTTTCGCAAACGTGACTGGACGCTGGAGAAACCGCGCGGTGCTGCCGTTGCCCGGCCGGGCCTTGCAATTCGGCAACGAAAGCGCCAACTTTGGTCGGCGTACGATTCATTGCGAGGATCCAGGCATGACTGATCGCAGCAGCGGGACGGAGGATGGGGACGCATCCGCAATATTGATCCCGCTGCATGAGGCAAGACGCGAACGCCTCGACCAGCCGGTGCGGTTCGACCGGCGCGAACTGGACCAGATCCTCAGGCTCTACGGCCGTATGGTTGCCGCCAATGAGTGGCGCGACTATGCCATCGACCATCTCGCCGACCGCGCCGTTTTTTCCGTCTTCCGCCGCACCAGCGAAGTGCCGCTTTTCCAGATCGTCAAGGATCCGAAGCTGGCGCGCCGGCAAGGCGCGTTCGCCGTCATCGCCGCCGGCGGGCGCATCCTCAAGCGCGGCCAGGAACTCGGCCGGGTGCTTGGCGTGTTCGACCGAACACTGAAGCTGGTCGAGGCGTAACCCTTTATTTTTGCAGGCGGAACTTGCGCTCGGGCAGCGATTGCGGATCAGGCGGGATGGACGCCCCGCCGTTGATCGGCAGCTGCATGAAAACCGTGTCCAGCCAGCGTCCGTGCTTATAGCCTGAGCCTTCCAGGCGGCCGGAATGACGAAAGCCGAGCTTCTCGTGCAACCGTACCGAGGCGCTGTCGGACCGGCCGTCGCCGATCACCGCGATGATCTGGCGAAAACCCGCCGCCTTGGCCGCTTCGATCAGCCCTTGCATCAAGAGCAGCCCGACGCCTTGCCCTTTGGCCTCGGGCGCAACATAGACGGAATCCTCGACGACGAAGCGGTACGCTGGGCGCGGCCGGAACGCCCCGGCATAGGCATAGCCGAGCACGGCGCCGGCCTTTTCTGCTTCTGCAACGAGATAGGGAAAGCCGCCCGCCATCAGGTTGTCGAAGCGCGCGCCCATCTCGGTGCGGCTTGGTGGCTCGAGTTCATAGCTCGCCGTGCCATTCGTCACCGCGTCGGCATAGATTTCCGTGATCCGGTCGAGATCGGCCGACGTCGCGGCCCGCAAGGTGATGCTGCTCATAATTTAGGCACGTCGTTCATCTGCCCTATATCACAGCAAAAGCCGGCACAAAAGAAAAGGGCGGCCATTGGGCCGCCCTTTCCAAACTCGCTGGTCCAGGAAAACCGTATTTAGCGACGGTCGCCCATGAACTGCAGCAGAAACATAAACAGGTTGATGAAGTCGAGATAGAGCCTCAATGCGCCCATGATCGCCTTGCGGCCGGCGACATCGGTCTCGTCGCCCTCGAAGTACATCTCCTTGATGTTCTGCGTGTCGTAGGCGGTGAGGCCCGCGAAGATCAGCACGCCGATCGCCGAAACGGCGAAGGAAAGCGCCGACGACTGCAGGAAGATGTTGATTACCATCGCGATGATCAGGCCGACCAGGCCCATGACCAGGAACGACCCGAACGCCGAGAGATCGCGCTTGGTCGTGTAGCCGTAGAGCGACAGCCCGCCAAAGGCGGCGGCGGTGGCGAAGAAGGTCTGCGAGATGCTGGCGGTGGTGTAGACCAGGAAGATCGACGACAGCGACAGGCCGACGAGGCCGGCGTAGACCCAGAATGTCGTCTGCGCGGCCGAAACGCTCATCGACTGGACGCGGAACGACAGGAACATCACCGCTGCCAGCGGGGCGAAGATCACCAGCCATTTCAGCGGCGAGCCGAAGATCGCGTAGCCGAACGAGGTCAGCATCTCGCCGCTTGGCAACGTCGCGACCGCCGAGGCGGGATCGCTGGTAGTGGCCAGCATGATTGTGCCGACCGCGGCAAGGCCGGTGATGAGGAGGCCAAGCCCCATCAGATTGTAGACCTTAATCATGTAGGCCCGCAGGCCCTGGTCGATGGCAGCATCGACGCCGGCGCCGGGCACGGCGCGCGTCTGATAATTGCGAACGGGATCAGCCATGGAAATCCTCATATTGCTTCTGCCCCGTCCGGTGTCAGGTCCTTTTGAACCCAGGCGCCGCTGGCGGGGCTCCAGCATGCCTGCGCCGAAATATGATGGTTCTTGGCGTAAAGGACAAGACCGTAACCAAGCGTAATGCTCCGTGAAGTGCCAGAGATACGGTTTTATTGGCCTTCCCGCCCGGAACATTACCGAGATTTAATCCAAAACGGCTCTGGCTCAAAGATTCCGCAGCACCGGCGCCGCCTTGTGGCCCAGCACCCGCCACGTGCCGGCAAGGCCGATGCCGACCGTGACCACCAGCGAAAAGCCGATGGTCGCCACCGCCACCTCGGGCATGAAGTGCGATGGCAGCGTCATGATGCGCGCGACGACGAACCATGCCGCCACAGCGCCCGCCGCCAGCGCGAAGATCGCGGTAGCAAGGCCGATCAGCATGTATTCCAGCGAAAACGCGGCGATCAGCGTTTTTCTGGTCGCACCCAGGGTCTTCAGCACCACCGCGTCGTGAATGCGAGCCCGGTTGCCGGAGGCGAGCGCCCCGGCCAGCACCAGCACCGAGGCGATCAACGCCACGCCCGCTGCTGCCCTGATTGCTGTGCCGAGCTGCGCCACCAGCCGGTTGATGATTTCGAGCGCGTCCTTGACCCTGACCGTCGTCACCGCGGGAAAGGCACGCGTGACGGCGTTGAGAAGATGCGCATCGTCGGCTGCCGACGCATTCGTCTCGGTCAGCGTCGCCAACCAGCCATGCGGCGCACCGGCGAACGTGTTGGGCGAGAACACCATGACGAAATTGATGCCCATGGTTTCCCATTCGACCTGGCGGAAATTGGAGATCTTGGCCGTGATGTTGCGGCCGAGCACGTTGACGGTGATGGTGTCGCCGAGCTTCAGCCCGATCTCTTTGCCTTCCTCGGCGGAAAACGAGACCAGCGGCTCGCCGGCATAGTTCTCCGGCCACCAGCTGCCCTCGGTCAGCGTCGCATTCTCCGGCAGCTTTGCGTCATAGGTCAGGCCGCGATCGCCGCGCAGTACCCAGGCGCCTTCGGCCGGAACCTTGACCTTGTCGACATCGACGCCGTTGAGCGCCATCACTCGGCCGCGCAGCATCGGCACCTTGATCAGCCTGCCTTGCGGTGCCTCTTTGCCGACCAGCGCGGAGAAGGCATCGACGTCACTGCTCTGGATATCGACGAAGAAGAAGTTCGGTGCCCTTTCCGGCAGGCTGCCCGAGATCTGCCGCCTGAGATTGCCGTCGATCAGCGCCAGCGTCACCAGCAGCGTCAGCCCGAGTCCCAACGACAGCACCACGGACGGCGTCAAGGCGCCAGGCCGATGGATGTTGCCGATGGCGAGCCTGAGCGCGGTCGAGCGCACGCGCGGGCTTTTCTTCGCCGCCCACTGCACCAGCGAGCCGACCACACGCAGCACCAGGAACGAAAAGATCGTGGCGCCAACGAAGATCGAGGCAATACGGCGGTCGCCGGAAAACAGGATCGCCAGTACCGCGAGCAGCAGCGCGATGCCCAATGCCGCGGCGATATAGAGCGGGCGGGGAAAACCGCGGCCCTCGAAACCCATTTCGCGAAACAGGGCCGTTGCCGGCACGTCGCGGGCGCGGCCGAGCGGCAGCAAGGCGAAAGCCAGCGTCACCAGCAGCCCGAACAGCGCTGCCATGCCGAGGGCGCCGAGATAGAACCCACCTTCCGCCGGCACTGGAATGACCGATTGGAGTGCCGCGCTGGCCGCGAACGGCATCAGCGCGCCAAGCACAAGGCCTAGCGTGATGCCGAGGGCGGCGATCATCAGGATCTGCACCAGATAGACGGCAAAGACGAACCCGCCCGAAGCCCCTAGGCTCTTGAAGGTGGCGATGACGCCGCGCTTGCCGTCGAGATAGGCACGCACGGCATTGGCCACGCCGACGCCGCCGACCACCAGCGCCGTCAGCCCAACCAGCGTCAGGAATTGCGAGAACCGCTCGATGTTCGAGGACAACGCCGGCGCCGCGTTGCTGCGCGTGCGGATCGACCAGCCGGCCTGCGGGAACTCTTTTGCCGCCTGCTCCCGGATAGCCTTGATCTGTGTCTCGCCGGTGCCGCCTGGCAGCCGGACCTTATAGGCGTTCTCGACCAGGCTGCCCGGCTGGATCAGGCCGGAAGCGGCAAGCCCGTCGGTCGACACCATCAGCCGCGGCGCAAAGCCGAAGCCATCCGACACCGCATCCGGCTCGTTGACCAGCCTTGCACGCAGCTCGAATGTCGCGCTGCCGAGCTTCAGCCGGTCGCCGATGCCAAGGTTCAGCCGCTCGAACAAGAGGTCCGGCGCGGCGGCGCCGAAGACGCCGGATTCTTCGCCGAACAGATCCTCTCGCGACAGCACCGGCTCAGTCTCAAGCGCGCCATAGAGCGGATAGGCGCCGTCGACCGCCTTGGCCTCGACCAGCGCCTGGTCGGAGCCGTCCTCGAGCCTGGCCATCGAACGCATGTTGGCGCTGTGCGAAACCGTGCCAAGCCGGTCGAGGAAGCTGCGTTCGGCTCTGGTAAGATCGCGCTGGTTGAGCTGGAAGCGAAGATCGCCGCCGAGCAGCGTCTGGCCCTGGTCGGCAACACCGGCGGAAATCGCTTGCGCGACCGAATTGACGCCGCCGATTGCCGCGACGCCGAGCGCGATGCAGGCAAGGAAGATCAGGAAGCCGGACAGCCCGCCACGCATTTCGCGCAGCGAAAACCGAAAGGCGAGCCTCAGTGTTTGCGACAGCGGCATCAGGCGGTCACCTTGCCGGCCCTGGTGGCCGGCTCAGGCGCGTCCTCGATCAGCCCCGACCGCATCGACACCTGGCGCGAGCAGCGCGCCGCGAGTACCGGGTCATGTGTGACCAGCACCAGCGTCATGCCGCGTTCGGCGGCCTTGGCAAACAGCAGGTCGGCGACGTGCCGCCCCGTCGCCTGGTCGAGATTGCCGGTCGGCTCGTCGGCGATCAGGATGCGCGGCGACGGCGCCAGCGCCCGGGCGATCGCCACGCGCTGTTGCTCGCCGCCAGACAACTCGCCGGGGTAATGGGTGACGCGATCGCTGAGGCCGACCGCCGCCAGCTCGCGCGCCGCCACGCCGAACGGATCGGCATGGCCGGCAAGCTCCAGCGGGACGGCAACGTTTTCCAGCGCCGTCATGTTGGGGATGAGATGGAAAGACTGGAATACGATGCCGATGTTTCGCCCCCGAAACGATGCGATCTGGTCTTCGCTTTTGCCGTTGAGCAGCTCGCCGGCAATTCGAACCGTGCCCGAATCGACCCTTTCAAGCCCAGCCAAAACCATCAGCAATGTCGACTTTCCCGAACCTGAGGGTCCAACGATGCCTGTCGCTTCGCCAACCGCCACATCGAGGCTGACGCCCTTCAGCACATGGACCGAGGAGCCACCTTCACCGAGCGTCAGCGATACGTCTTGCAGCGAAATGACGGCTTCTTCCAAAATCAAATCGTCCTATATGGGGGATGAAGGCTGGAGCATCCGATGCTCGACAAAGATGAAAACCTGCCTTCGCCAACAGATGTTCCTGGTCATATGGGGCCTGCCGCATGGCTTTCAAACACACCTTTGCCGCAGCCTTCGCCCTTTTCCTCGCCGTTTGCGGCGCCATTTCGTCGGCGAGCGCCGAACCGTTCACCATTGTCGGTTTGGGCGACAGCTTGATGGCGGGTTATGGCCTCGGGCCAGGTCAGGGCTTCACCGAAAAGCTGCAGGCGGCGCTTCGCGCCAAGGGCTACGATGTCACGGTCGCCAATGCTGGCGTCTCCGGCGATACGACGAGCGGCGGCCTGTCACGGCTCGACTGGTCGGTGCCGGACGGAACGCAACTCGTCATCCTGGAGCTCGGCGCCAACGACATGCTGCGCGGCGTTTCGCCCGCCATAGCGGAAAAAAACCTGGACGCCATGCTGGCAAAACTGAAGCAGCGCAAGATCGCCGTTTTGCTTGCCGGAATGCGCGCGGCGCCCAATCTCGGCGCCGACTACCAGAAGGCGTTCGACGCAATCTTTCCGCGACTGGCTGAAAAATACGGCGTGCCGCTCTATCCTTTCTTTCTCGAGGGCATCGCTGGTCAATCCGTCCTGCAGCTCGAGGACGGCCTTCATCCGAACGCCGGAGGCGTCGACCGCATCGTCGAGGGTATCCTGCCCGGTGTGGAGAAGGCCATTGCAACGGTGCGGGGTAATTCCTGAAGGCGAGGGTTCGCCGCCGCACCACATTCCGTAGGGGAAGATTTTAGGCAGCCCTGCGACCAACAAACCGCTTGCCCCGTTCGAATATCGATGATTCGCTAGGGGCAAGAGTTCGATTCGAGGACAGGAGGCTTCCCATGCCGCGTCTTTTTACCGCCCTCGAAATACCGCGTGATGCCGCTCTTTCGCTGTCCCTGCTCAGGGGCGGCCTGCCCGGAGCCCGCTGGATCGACGTCGAGAACTATCATCTGACGCTGCGCTTCATCGGCGATGTCGAGGGCCATGTCGCCGACGAAATCGCCAACGCGCTCGACCGTGTTCACCGCGCCTCCTTCCCGCTGACGCTGTCCGGCGTCGGCGCCTTCGGCCAGAAGAAGCCGCATGCGGTGTGGGCCGGGGTCGCCGCTTCGCCCGATCTTTCCGCATTGCAGGCCGAGATCGAGCGCATCTGCCAGCGGCTCGGCATCCCGGCCGACCCGCGCAAGTTCATGCCGCATGTGACGCTGGCCCGCCTGCGCAATTCGAGCCCGCTCGATGTCGCCCAGTACCTGTCGGCACGCGGCAATTTTTCGACGCTGCCGTTCCGGGTCGGCCGCTTCGTGCTGATGTCGTCGCGCGATTCGGTCGGCGGCGGGCCTTACGTCGTCGAGGAGGCCTGGCCGCTTTCAGGTGCCGACAACCGCATCGCCAGCCGTTTGGTCGGCGTCGCCGACGCTTCGCGGATCATGCGGTAGGCGGATATGGCCAGGGAGAAACTAGCAAAAGAGGCGATCCGCGCCGAACTTGCCGGCCTCGAAGGCTGGTCGCTGGCCAAGGATGGCGGCTCGATCACCCGCACCTTCACCTTCAAGAATTTCTCCGAAGCCTTTGCCTTCATGACCCGCGTCGCCCTGGCGGCGGAGAAGATGGACCACCATCCCGACTGGTCGAACGTCTACAAGACGGTGAACGTGACCCTCAACACGCACGACGCCGGCGGCCTGACGGCGCTGGATTTCGATCTGGCCAGGAAGATGAACCGCTATTTCGGCGGCTGAGCCTAGCTGCACCTTGCAGCGAGGTTCGGCTTTCACCACATTTTGCCTCGTGGTCATGCGTGAAGTCACGCGACGGCCGCACGGAGAGATTGATGGCGCAAAAATCCGGTTTTGATTTCTTCGGCCTCGGCAGCAAGCCGGGCAACGAGAGTGAGGTGCGCGACAAGTTCTGGCGTACGGCGAAGAAAGCCGCCCGGCATATCCCGTTTATGGAAGAGGTGGTCGCCGCCTATTACTGCGCCATGGACAAGAAGACGCCGCTTCGCGCCAAGGGCACATTGCTGGCTGCGCTCGGCTATTTCGTGCTGCCGACGGACGTCATCCCCGATTTCATCGTTGGGCTTGGCTTCACCGACGACATCGCCGTACTGACCGCCGCGATCACAACCGTCAGCGCCCACATCACGCCCGCGCACCGGCTCGCCGCCAAACAGGCCATCGCCGACAAGAGCTGAGCCGGCACGGCGCAAAAAATCGCGCGAGACTTTCCGGCCATCAAACCCACCGCCGCACCCGCGCCTTGTAGGCGCGATAGGCATCTCCGAACTTGCGCTCGAGATAGCGCTCTTCCGGCGCGATGACGCCGGTATTGATCACCCACAGCAGGGGGATGACGAGCGCGATAGCCCAAAGACTTCCGGCGGCGACGCCGAAGCCCAGATAAATGAGGGTCGCTCCCAGATACAACGGGTTTCTGGTCCGCCGATAGATACCGTCGACGACCAGCGCCGTCGTTGGCAAGGTCGGTGGTATGTTGGTTCCAGCGGCCTGAAAGCGGCCCGCCGCCATAAAGAGGAACACGAAGCCGCACACCGCGAGCACGGCGCCGGCCAGATAGCGGGCGAGCGCCTGCCCGGCCATGACCGGGAGCGGCGCGAGCACCTCGAGCACGGTTGCCGCCGCCAGGAAGCCGAGGAAAATCAAAGGCGGTAGCGCAATGACCCCGGGCACGTCGGACGCGCCCGATCCGCCCGCCGCCTCTCCGCCATCCGACCGGGGCACCGCGCCGCTAGCCGCCGCGCGGACGCCGACACGAATGCCAAACACGATCGCCAGGACGACTGTGCCGCCCGCGAGGATCAGGACTGTCTCGGAAATGGCCATGGCCAAATCTCCCGTAAGCCGCCAAGGAGGGCACCCTGGCCGAGTGCCGTGGCGACGAACGCAGACATGGTACCGCCTGCAGGGAAATTCGTCACGTACCTCAAGAAAAGCGGGAATCGCCCCGAAACCTAGCTGCTTGAAAAGTCAAACTCTTGCCGTTTTCGTGGCCTCCAAGTCGCGGCAGGGACAGTGCGCCAGCCGCTTTTTCGAGCGGCAGTGCGAAGACGGCGGCGGTTTCCTGGCGTGAACATCCTTTTCTTAGGGAAATTCACCGTTTGGTAACCCAGATTAAATCAAAATGAAGCGACGGGCAGGACGCCGAGCCGGCCTGCCGCCGCACCAGTGGAATACGGGAAAAGCGATGCGCGGATTGATTGCTATAGTTTCCAGCCTGGCCCTGGTGGCCCTGACGGCGCCCGCGCTGGCGCAGTCGGCCACCAAGATCGGCCAGCATAATGCCTGGGGCACCTACAGCTATCAGGCGTCGGGCGGCGGCAAGGTCTGCTATGTCCTGACCGTGCCAACCGACAAGCAGCCGCCGACGCTCGATCACGGCGACATGTTCTTCTTCGTCAGCCAGCGGCCGGGGCAGCAAGTGTCCTACGAGCCGCAATTCATTGCCGGCTATACCTTCCAGGAGGGTTCCAAGGCCACCGTCACCATCGACAAGAAGTCTTTCTCGATGTTCACGCGCGGCAAGTCGGCCTGGGTCGAGAACGCCGCCGAGGAGCCGGTGCTGATCGCCGCGATGAAGACCGGCACCGACATGAAGGTGTCGGCCAAGTCCGGCCGCGGCAACACCACCACTTACGTCTTCTCGCTGAAGGGCATCTCGGCGGCGCTGGCCTCGATCGCCAAGTGCAAGTAGGCGGTTAGGCGCGGTCTTCCCTTCCCTCCTTGTGGGAGAAGGTGGATCGGCGCGCAGCGCCGAGACGGAAGAGGGGTGTTGGACGGAACGCGGTCGGCGCCAAGCTGGAACACCCCCGACCGAGCTACGCTCGGGCCACCTTCTCGCAGGGGAGAAGGAAAGACCACCTGCATGACTCCGCCGCTAACCTGTGCTATGCGCCGCGCTTCATTTCGGGCCCGATGCTGTATTCGGCCGCAAATCGCTTATATTGGCGCAACAATGACCCTTTCATTCGATCTTACCACTGAGGGCGCGCGTGACGCGTTGCGTACCCGCACGACGCCTGAAAAGCCGTCGCTGATCGGCCTGACGCGCGCCGAACTCGGGGCCGCCCTCGTCGCCGCCGGCATCGTGCCGGAGCGCCAGGCGAAAATGCGCGCCCAACAGCTCTGGCATTGGATCTATGTGCGCGGCGTTTCCGACTTTGCCGGCATGTTCAACATCTCCAAGGATCTGCGCGCCGCGCTCGACAGGCATTTCACCGTTGCCAGGCCCGAGATCGTCGAGGAGCAGATTTCCTCCGACGGCACGCGCAAATGGCTGTTCCGCTTTCCGCCGCGCGGCGCCGGCCGGCCGGTCGAGATCGAGACCGTCTACATTCCCGAAGAAGGCCGCGGCACGCTCTGCATCTCTTCGCAGGTCGGCTGCACCCTGACCTGCTCCTTCTGCCACACCGGCACGCAGAAGCTGGTGCGCAACCTGACCGCCGAGGAAATCCTCGCCCAGCTTTTGACCGCCCGCGACCGGCTCGGCGATTTCCCCGACCGCGACACACCCGACGGCGCCATCGTGCCGGCCGAGGGCCGGAAAGTGTCCAACGTCGTCATGATGGGCATGGGCGAGCCGCTCTATAATTTCGAGGCGGTGAAGAAGGCGCTGCTGATCGCATCCGACGGCGACGGGCTTTCCCTCTCGAAGAGGCGCATCACGCTCTCGACATCGGGCGTCGTGCCCGAGATCTTCCGCACCGGCGAGGAGATCGGTGTGATGCTGGCGATCTCGCTGCACGCCACCAATGACGATCTGCGCGACCTTTTGGTGCCGATCAACAAGAAGTATCCGCTGAACGAGCTGATCGCTGCCTGCCGGGCCTATCCCGGTCTGTCCAACGCCAAGCGGATCACCTTCGAATATGTGATGCTGAAGGACGTCAACGATTCGATCGAGGACGCCAAGGCGCTGGTCAAGTTGCTCAAGGGCATCCCCGCCAAGATCAATCTGATTCCGTTCAATCCGTGGCCGGGCACCAACTATCAGTGCTCGGACTGGGAAACGATCGAGAAGTTCGCCGACTACATCAACAATGCCGGCTATGCTTCGCCGATCCGCACGCCGCGCGGCCGCGACATCCTCGCCGCCTGCGGCCAGCTCAAGTCGGACTCCGAGCGTATGCGCAAGGTCGACCGGCTGGCGCTGGAAGCGATGATGATCGCGGGGCATGGCGAGGTGTGAATCGCGTCGTCGCCTATCTGATCCGCTTCGCCGTCATCCTGGTCGGCTATGGCGTTGCTTCGCTGGCGGCAAGCGCCTTCCTTAACATCATGGTCCTGGCGTCTCTTGGGCTGATGACGGACGAGACGCAACCGGCGGCGCAGGCTTCGCTGTGGTTTTCAATCCCCTTCGTCGGGCTGTTCGTCGCTTATTTCGCTTTCATGCCGGCGGCGATCGCCATCCTGGTTTCCGAGATCCTTGGCCGGCGGGACTGGCTGTTCTATGCACTGGCGGGCGCGGCGGTAGCGGCGGTCTTCCTCGGCTTCGTCCACCAGACGGCCGATGCCAATTTCGAGGTTACCAACACAAGCGTCATGCTGGCGGTGATCGGCTGCGGTATGGTCGGCGGTATTTTCTACTGGCTGAGCGCCGGGCGCTCGGCCGGAAGCTGGCGCCAGATCAGCGCATGACCCCGAACCAAAGGTTCGGAAAGGATCATGCGCAAAATGAAAGTACCTATTTCGCCTGGGCCGTCAGGATCTTGAGCGCGAAGGCCGAAAAAACTCCGGCAAACAGATAGTCGACGACGCGGGTCACACGCGGGCTGGATTTCATCGCGGCCGAGAATTTTTCCGCCGCCAGCACCATCGGCGCCGTCACCGGGATCGCCAGCACGACGAACATCACGCCGAGGAAGAACAGCTTTCCCGGCGCGTTGGGATCATGCGCGGAGACGAATTGCGGCAGGAAGGTCATGAAGAACAGGATGATCTTCGGGTTGAGCAGATTGACCCCGAGCCCCGCGGCCCAGCTGCGGAACAGCGAGATCTGCGGCCCGCTCTTCTTCTCCGGTGAAAACGCCGACCCTTTTGTGATCGCCTGCCATGCCAGGAAGACCAGATAGCCGGCGCCGAAAATCTTCAGCACGAAGAACGCCATCGGCGAGGCGACGATCAGCGCCGAGACGCCGACCACCACCAGCGTGGTGTGAATCAGTGTGCCGCACAAGGCGCCGGCCATCGAGGCAAAGCCGGTGGCACGGCCCTGGCTCAGCGTGCGCGAGACGAACAGCGTCATGTCAGGCCCGGGCGTGATCGCCAGGATGAAGGTGGCGATGGCGAACTGGATAAGCGTCGTACTGTCGGGGATGAAGGACATGGCTCGTCTCGTAGCGGCAAAAGACGGCGCAGCCATAGCGCAGGACCCGTGTGCTCGCCAGCCTCTGAGCGATACAGCATCTGGTCCAAGCATCGTTCGTCCCTTGCGCTGGCCTAAAACGCCGTGATACCTCGCCCGCGAAGAACCCCTGTCGCGGAACTGCCCACCATGTCGAAAGCAAAAGCCGTCAAGAAAGTCGTGCTCGCCTATTCCGGCGGCCTCGATACCTCGATCATCCTGAAATGGCTGCAGACCGAGCTCGGCGCCGAGGTCGTCACCTTCACCGCCGATCTCGGCCAGGGTGGCGAACTGGAGCCGGCTAGGCGCAAGGCCGAGATGATGGGCATCAAGGACATCCGCATCGTAGATGTCCGCGAGGAGTTCGTATCCGATTTCGTCTTCCCGATGTTCCGCGCCAACGCCGTCTATGAAGGCAGCTATCTGCTCGGCACCTCGATCGCCCGGCCGCTGATCTCGAAACATCTTGTCGAGATCGCCAGGGAGACCGGCGCCGACGCGATCGCGCATGGGGCCACCGGCAAGGGTAACGATCAGGTGCGTTTCGAGCTTTCCGCCTATGCGCTGAACCCCGACATCAAGGTCATCGCACCCTGGCGCGACTGGTCGTTCAAGTCGCGCACCGACCTGATCAACTTCGCTGAGCAGCACCAGATCCCGGTGCCGAAGGACAAGAAGGGCGATGCGCCGTTCTCGGTCGACGCCAACCTTCTGCACTCCTCCTCCGAGGGCAAGGTGCTGGAGGACCCGTGGAGCGAGCCGCCGGAATTCGTCCACCAGCGCACCATCTCGCCGATGGATGCGCCGGATGAGGTCACCGAGATCGAGATCGAATTCCTCAAGGGCGACCCGGTTGCGCTCGACGGCAAGAAACTGTCGCCGGCGACGATGCTGGCGGCGCTCAATGATCTCGGCCGCGACAACGGCATTGGCCGGCTAGATCTGGTCGAGAACCGTTTCGTCGGCATGAAATCGCGCGGTGTATACGAGACCCCCGGCGGCACCATCCTGATATCGGCCCACCGGGCGATCGAATCGATCACGCTCGACCGAGGTGCGGCCCACCTCAAGGACGAGTTCATGCCGCGCTATGCCGAGCTGATCTATAACGGCTTCTGGTTCGCGCCCGAGCGCCTGATGCTGCAGGCGATGATCGACAAGAGCCAGGAAGATGTCGAAGGCACGGTGCGGCTGAAGCTCTACAAGGGCAACGTCATCGTCACCGGCCGCAAGTCGAAGAAGACGCTCTATTCCGATGCGCTGGTCACCTTCGAGGACGATCGCGGCGCCTACGACCAGAAGGACGCCGAAGGATTCATCCGCCTTAATGCGCTGAGGCTGCGGACACTGGCGGCGCGTAGTCGAAAAAGCTGACATCTGAACAGCACCCTGGGGCCGCTCTACCGATCCCGTGAAAGCTGAAACGGTTCGAGAAACCCGGCGGAGACGCCGGGTTTTATTTGTTACTTCTAATATAGCAGAAAATTAAGCCACCTCAAAAGAGTTCTGTTTGACCTTTTGGCGACTTCATCTAAGTTCTCGCTTGCTGTATGGGGGCTTTTGACAATGAAAAATGGTGTTTTTATTCTGCTTGCAACGGTCACCGCCTTGACGGTGTGCCAGTTGTCAGAGGCAAGCGCGAAACGCAACCCGGGCGCGAACTTGGGCGGATGTGTCACCGCTGTCCACGCATGGGGCATCACGCTCAAGCACGATATCGCCTCTTTCATGGGCGTCTCGCAGGAGCGCATGCCGGCCCTGTTCTGCCAGCGCCTTGCCGAAGGGGTGCGCACCGGACGCATCAGCTACTCCGACATAAACAACCTGCAGCTAGATCAACCGACCGAAATCTGGATGGTCATCAAGGGCAAGTCAAAGGCGGCTGCTAGGGCCACCCCGGCGCCGCGGAACCCCAAATTCCGTACCTGCTCAAATGTTATCACCGGCTCCTTCGAGATTGCCGCTTCCGAGAAATGCCCCTTGGGCGGCAGCTACTCGCAAGCTGCCGGAGTCCCGACGGTGATCGAGGGCAGGCCAAAGGCGGCTCCTTCAACGCCACGGAACTCCAAGTTCCGTACCTGCTCAAATGTTTACGCAGGCTCCTTCGAGGTTCCCGCTTCCAAGAAATGCCCATTGGGCGGCGGTTACGTGAACAATTGAGAGCCCAGGCGCTCGCCGCTCTTGGCATGCCACACGCACCGACAAAAAAGCCCGGCACACGGCCGGGCTTTTTGTCGAACGGACATTTCTAGTCAGCCGCCGTCGATCGCGTCGGCGATCTGGGCGATGGCCTGTTGGTAGACGCTCGCCGAATTCCAGCCGGCAATTGCACCGATATTCGCCTGCGCGCTGGCGCCCGGTCGCCAACCATGACTCTTGAGGAAGTTGGCGGTAGAAGCCAACGCAGTGGCCTTGTCGCGCAGGTTTTTGTTGCCTACGCCATATGTCAAAACATTTCCGGGCAGGAACTGCGTGTGACCAATCTCGCCATGCGCGGCACCGACCGACGAGGCGCTCAACGCTCCGCGATCAACCAGCTTCAGGGCCGCAATGGCATGCGGGTAGAAGAACTCCGGACGGCGGCAGTCATACGCGAGCGTTAAAATGGCGGAGACCGTATTCTGGTTGCCCATGGCGGAACCGAAGCCGGTCTCCATGCCCCAGATGGCGAGCAACACGCCCGGCGACACGCCGTAATTCTGTTCGATCTTGTCGAACAGCGCAGCATTGGCCTTCTTCAGTGCACGGCCCCTGGCAATGATCGCGGACGCGCCACGGCGCTTCATGAAAGCTTCCACCGAGCCGCTGAAAGCCTTATGGATGGCGCGGTCGACGGAGATCGTCTTTGTCGCGTAGGTTGCGCGAGCCAGAGCGGCCAGACCCTTCGAGCCGACGCCGTCGGCCTTAGCCTCCGCGGCGAACTCCGGTTTCCACGCCTCGAAGCCGGCGCCGCTCTTGCCACAGCTGGCCGCCTGCGCGCCCGTCGCCAGCGCAAGCACCGCCACCACCGTGGCCACTACAAACATCTTCCCCTTGGCAAGAAATGCCATGCTGCTCTCCTGGTTGCCTGAATCACGTTCCCAATTGCGAACTTGCCTGCGAAACACCTGCTTGTCACTGCCCCGGCGCCACGCCGATGCACTCAATACAGCAGGAACCTCAAATCCACCACACTGGCGGACGCCCGGGAATTTGCCTACGATCAAGTAATTATTGTGGCGGGGGCAGAATAAGCATGGAAGACGTTGATGTCGTGATCATCGGCGCCGGTTCAGCCGGGCTTTCGGCTGCCAAGACCCTGCGCGCTGCCGGTTTTTCCTTCAAATTGTTGGAAGCGATGAACCGCATTGGCGGCCGCGCCTGGACCAGCGATCAGCATTTCGGCGTGCCGTTCGACATCGGTTGCGCCTGGTTGCATGCCGCGGACCACAATCCTTATTTTCCCGAGGCGAAAGCCGCCGCCTGGACGCTTCACCATCACGACATGAATGTCGATCATCTCTACTACCGCGAGCGAAAGGCAAGCGAAGCCGAAGAGGCGGCGATGAAGGTGGCCGACGCAAGGCTGTTCGAACTGGTGGCGGCACATCAGGTGAGGGAAGGCGACGACGACCGTCTTTCGGCATTGCTCGCCAAGGGACACGCGCCGCGCGCCGCCGCAACCTTCGCCGGGCCGATGGATTTCGGCGCGGACGAGGACGAGATATCGATCCGCGACTTTCAGGCGGCCGCCGATCTCGATCCGAACTATTTCACCAGGGAAGGCTTCGGTACGCTGGTTGCGCGCTTCGGCGCCGATGTGCCGGTGGAACTGTCGACGCCGGTGCGCAAGATCGTCTGGGATGGGCCGGGCGTAGCCTGCGTCACCGATCGCGGTACCATCTGCGCCAAGGCGGTTATCGTCACCGCCTCGCCGGCAGTGCTCGCCTTCGAGGAGATTGCGTTCTCGCCTGCACTCCCCGACGCGCATTTCGCCGCCTTCTTCGACCTGCCGATGGGCATGCTGACCAAGCTGCCGGTCGAAATATCCGGTACAAGGCTCGGCCTGGAGCCGTTCGACGATTTGCTGATCGAGCGGCTGGCCAGACACGACATCTACTTCCTCTGCTTTCCCTTCGACCTCGATCTGATGGTCGGTTTCGTCGGCGGCGATTTCGCCTGGGAGATGTCGGCGGCGGGCGAGGCGGCCGGCATCGACTTCGTCGTCGACCGGCTCTGCGGCATCTTTGGCGGCGACGTGCGAAAACATGTCGGACGCGCGATGATGACCAATTGGGGCGCTGAGCGGTTCGTGCGCGGCGCCTATGCGGCGGCGCGGCCAGGCCGCTCGCAAGCGCGCGCCACGCTGATGCAGCCGGTGGCGGAAAAGATCTTCTTCGCCGGCGAGCATTTGGCCGGTCCGCTGATGCAGACCTGCGGCGGCGCCAGGCTATCGGGCGCGGCAGTGGCCAAGGAGGTCGTCGCCCAGCTTGCGGCAAAATAGCGTCGGCCGGCAGGAACGTGGGCAGCTGACAGGCGTTTGGCGTTCTCCTGTTCGTATTGTCCTTCGCATTTCGAATGATTTGAGACGCCAATGAAGCTTTTCGACTGCCCGCATTGCGGCCACCGTCTCTATTTCGAGAACGCGCAATGCCTGAACTGCGCCAGCCTCGTGCTCTACGATCCCGAGCATGCGTGCTTCGCGCTGTCCGGCGGCGACGTCTTCCATTGCACCAATGCCGACGAATGCGCCTGCAACTGGATGGCGGAGCCCGGCCACGCCTTCTGCCGCGCCTGTTCGCTGAACCAGCTGATCCCGGATCTGTCGGTCGACGGCAACCGCCGCCGCTGGATCCGTGTCGAGGCGGCAAAGAAGCGTGCCGTCTATTCGCTGCTCGCCTTCGGCCTGCCGGTCGCACCCAAGCAGAATCCCGGCGACGAGATCGGCCTCGCTTTCGATTTTCTTGCCGATCCGATCGGCGGCGGTCCCGGCGGCGAGCGTATCTTGACCGGCCACGACAACGGCCGGATCACGCTCAACGTCGCCGAGGCGGATTCGGCAGAGCGCGAGCGACGGCGCGTCGAGATGGGCGAGAACTACCGCACGCTGCTCGGCCATTTCCGCCATGAACTCGGCCATTATTACTGGGACCGCCTGATCCGCGACGATCCGCAAAGGCTTGCCGGTTTTCGCGCTTTGTTCGGCGACGAGCGCGCCGATTACGAACAGGCGCTGAAGACCTATTATGCCGATGGCGCGCCGCCCGACTGGCAGCAGCGCCATATCTCGGCCTATGCGACGTCGCACCCATGGGAGGACTGGGCCGAGACATGGGCGCATCACATGCACATCACCGACACGCTGGAGATGGTGCATGCCCTGAATTTCCCGCTCGGCCGGTTGGAGACCGTTGAAGCCAACGAGCTGCCGCGCGCCGATACCGGCGGCAAGTTGCAGCCGGCACCATCGGAACTCGCCGCCAGGCCAGAGCCCTTCGAAAGGATTCTCGAGCGCTGGCTGGTGCTGTCGGAGGCGTCCAACTCGATCAACCGCTGCATGGGCCTGCCCGATCTCTATCCGTTCGTCATCTCGGACGTGGCGGCGCAAAAACTTGCTTTTGTTCACGAGCTTTTGACCGACCTGCCGAAAACGACTGGAACAAATCGTGAGCCGGCCGAAGCCTTTTAGCCGGAACGCATGCGGCTTTGCTTCGTTTTCGGTCCCGAGGGACTGTGAAACGGAGAGAAAACCATGAAACGCATATTGTTTCCGGCGGTGGCCGGAGCGCTCATAGCGATGTCGGGCTCTGCTTTGGCCGACACCGCCGTCTCGGCCATCACCGATCTCAATGTACGCGCCGGCCCCGGCCCGCAATATCCGGTCATCGGTGTGCTCGCGGCCGGCCAGTCGGCGACGCTCGACGGCTGCATCGCCAACAGCAAATGGTGTACCATCGCCGAGGCCAACGGCCAGGGCTGGGTCTATTCCGACTATGTGACGGCCGATTTCGGCGGCAGCCGTGTGGTCCTGACACAGCGTCCGGCCAGCGCCGACATTGCCGTCGTGACACCGCCTGCCGATAGCGCCGAATATTCCGACACCTATACCGGAGCGATCGTTGCCGGCGAGGCGATCGAGCCCATCCGCAGACCGCCGGCCGAGATCCGCACCTATGTCCGTACGCATCGGCTCGAACCGGTCTATCTCGAGGGCGAGGTGGTGACCGGCGCGACGTTGCCTGACACCGTCGAGCTGCGCGAGATTCCGGACTATGATTACCGCTATGTCTATGTGAACGGCCAGCCGGCACTGGTCGATCCAGGCACCAGGCGCATCATGTACGTCGAACGCTGACAATACAAACAGGGCGGTCGCCCTATAGCGGCGGCCGCTCGCACTGCCGACATTGCCACAAGCCGGTACTGCCGCTGCAATACCGGTTTCCACATTGCGGCCGATGTTCTAGACCTTGCGAGCCGAAGCACCAGCCAGCGAGCCCGCGTGACGATCGACCCAACCGCCTTCCAACAGTACCGGCACACCACCAACAACAAGACCACTTTGCCGCGGCTTCTGCTTGGAGCGGTGGTCGTCATCCTGTTCTGGCTCGGAACCACTGCCGCCGTGCTGTTCGGCGGCACATATGCCTTTGCCGTTTGGCAGGCGTCATCTGGCACCGCCTCGCCAGGTGGAGGAGCGGTGCAGGATTTCATGGCCTCTCCTGCGGGCATCCTCGCGGCGCTGGCTTCATTTGCCGGAATCTGGCTCGGCCTTTGGGCTGCAATGCGCTGGATCCATCGCGAGAAGCTGACCGCCCTGATTGGCGTCAGCCGGCGCATTTCTTGGGCGGGGTTCCTGAAAGGGTTGACCGCGGTGCTGATCACCTCGCTGCTTTCCGAGATCCTGCTTTATGGTTTGCAGCCCGACATCGCGCGCGGCGCGATCGGCCTGTCCTCGTGGCTTTTGTTGCTGATCCCGATCGCCACCCTGACCTTTCTGCAGACCTCGTCGGAGGAGATGCTTTTTCGCGGTTATCTGCTCAGGGGCCTGGCGAGCCGGTTCCAGAACCCTTTCATCTGGGCGCTGCTGCCGGGATTGCTGTTCACCGCCCTGCACTGGAGCCCAGGTTCGAGCGCCGCCATCAATGCCTGCGTGCTGGCCTCGATCGCCGCCTTTGCGCTGTTGCTGACCCTTCTGGTCTATGCGACCGGCAATCTCGGTGCCGGCTTCGGCGCCCATCTCGGCAACAATCTGACCGGTTTCCTGCTGATTTCGCACCAGCAAAGCTATAATTCCTTCGCCCTGTTCAACGCCAAGCCGCTCGAATCCGCCGGCTGGACGACTTTAGACGCCGTCCTCATCGCCGTGATCGGCATCGTCAGCAGCCTGTTGACCGTTCTGTTGCTTTTGCATCCGCGCTCACCGCTGAAGGTCGAGCCGGATATGCCGCGCGCCGGCGGCGTGCGCTGATGCGCCTTGCCTGGCCGCCCCGAGCATATTTGGCGCAAAGCCCGACCAAAGCTTGACTCTGCGGCCGATTTCCTGTCTACACGCCGCGAAATCCGCGACGAGTATTCCTCCGAGCAAACCGACCGGGACGCCGAAACCTCTTTGAGGTGAAGTGCTGTAAATCGATCCCGGAGGCCAACACCCGGCAGCGCTGTGCGCCCCCGGGTGCTTTTTGGCTTTGGGCTTTTGCCCGGACCGGCTTTTGCTTGGACAGTTGGCGCGAACGCATTACCTCTCGGGCATCATCCGGGTGCCAGGGAAAAGGAAAAAGAATGTTTGAATCGCTACAGGAACGCACAAGAGGCGTGGAGGGCCATCGGCCCGACAGGGATCAAAATCAATCCAAGGCGCTGTCGTGCGGTGGGTTGACCAATGTTTGAGTCCCTGCAAGAGCGCCTTGGTTCGATCCTGAACGGCCTCACCGGCCGCGGCGCCTTGTCGGAGGCTGATGTCTCGGCGGCGCTGCGCGAGGTGCGCCGTGCGTTGCTCGAGGCCGACGTGGCCCTGGAAGTGGTGCGTTCCTTCACCGACAAGGTGCGCGAGAAGGCCGTCGGCGCCGCCGTGGTCAAGTCGATCAAGCCCGGCCAGATGGTCGTCAAGATCGTCCATGACGAATTGGTCGAGATGCTCGGCGCCGAGGGCGTCGCCATCGATCTCAATGCACCCGCTCCGGTCGTCATCATGATGGTCGGCTTGCAGGGTTCCGGCAAGACGACGACCTCGGCCAAGATCGCCAGGCGCCTCACCGACCGTCAAAACAAGAAGGTTTTGATGGCCTCGCTCGACACGCGGCGTCCCGCCGCGCAAGAGCAGCTCCGCCAGCTCGGCGAGCAGGTCAAGGTCGCCACATTGCCGATCGTCGCCGGCCAGACGCCGGTCGATATCGCCCGCCGCGCCGTGCAGGCGGCCAAGCTCGGCGGCCATGACGTCGTCATCCTCGACACTGCCGGCCGCACGCATATAGACGAGCCGCTGATGGTCGAGATGGCCGACATCAAGAAGATGTCGTCGCCGCACGAGATCCTGCTGGTTGCCGATTCGCTGACCGGCCAGGACGCCGTCAATCTGGCAAAAAGCTTCGACGAGCGCGTCGGCATCACCGGCCTCGTGCTGACCCGTATGGACGGCGACGGCCGCGGTGGTGCGGCGCTCTCGATGCGCGCCGTTACCGGCAAGCCGATCAAGCTGATCGGCACCGGCGAAAAAATGGACGCGCTGGAGGAATTCCATCCCAAGCGTATCGCCGACCGCATCCTCGGCATGGGCGACATCGTCAGCCTCGTCGAAAAGGCGGCCGAGAACATCGACGCCGAACAGGCGGCGGCGATGGCCAGGAAGATGCAGTCGGGCAAGTTCGACCTGAACGACCTCGCCGGCCAGCTTCAGCAAATGTCGAAAATGGGCGGCATGGGAGGCATCATGGGGATGATGCCCGGTATGGGCAAGATGAAGGATCAGATGGCCGCCGCCGGTCTCGACGACAAGATGTTCGGCCGCCAGCTCGCCATCATCTCGTCGATGACCAAGGCGGAGCGCGCCAACCCCGATATTCTGAAGCACTCGCGCAAGAAGCGCATCGCCGCCGGCTCGGGTACCGACGCGGCCGAAATCAACAAACTGTTGAAGATGCATCGCGGCATGGCCGACATGATGAAGGCGATGGGCGGCAAGGGCAAAGGCGGCGGCCTGATGCGCGGCATGATGGGCGGCCTCGCTTCCAAGATGGGGCTCGGCGGCATGATGCCTGGCGGCCCAGGCGGTCCCGGAGGCGGCATGATGGGCGGCGGCATGCCGGATCTCTCCAAGATGGACCCCAAGCAGCTCGAAGCCTTGCAGAAGCAGGCGCAGGCGGCCGGGCTCGGCGGCATGAAGGGCCTGCCCGGTGGTCTTCCCGGTGGCGGTGGCCTGCCTGGGCTGCCCGGCGGGATGAAACTTCCCGGCCTGCCGGGTGGTGGCGGGCTGCCAATGCTTGGCAAGAATGGCCTCGGCAAGAAGAAGTGAGAGCGCCATGAACGAAGAGAAGGACATGGCGGACGCGCGTGCGGCGCTGGCCAATTATCGCGCCTCGATCGACAATATAGACGCTGCGCTGATCCACATGCTGGCCGAGCGCTTCCGCTGCACCAAGGCAGTCGGCGTGCTGAAGGCGGAACATGGCCTGCCGCCTGCCGACCCGGCGCGCGAGCAGGAGCAGATCGCCCGTCTTCGCCAGCTGGCCAAGGACGCCCATCTCGACCCGGATTTCGCGGAGAAATTCCTGAACTTCGTCGTCCGCGAAGTGATCCGCCATCACGAGCAGATCGCCGCATCCAACGGCGTGACGAGAACCGGCTGAGGACCAGCCACCAACCGATCAACCACATCAGAGCTTTTAGGAGAAGAGAAATGCCACTGAAAATCCGATTGGCCCGTGCGGGCTCGAAGAAGCGTCCCTATTACCATGTCGTCGTCGCCGACGCGCGTTCGCCGCGTGACGGTCGTTTCATCGAGTCGCTAGGCTCGTGGAACCCGCTGCTGCCCAAGGACGGCGAACGCGTCAAGGTCGACGCCGAGCGCGTCAAGCATTGGCTGTCGCATGGCGCCCAGCCGACCGACCGCGTGCTGCGCTTCCTCGATGAAGCCGGCATCGCCAAGCGCGAAGCCCGCTCCAACCCGAAGAAGGCCGAGCCCGGCAAGAAGGCGCAGGAGCGCGCAGCCTTGCTGAAGAAGGCGCAGGAAGATGCCGCCGCGGCCGTTGCCGCCGCTGCAGCCGCGCCGGCCGAGGCGGAAGCCGCCAGCGCCGAATAAATCATCTCCACAACCACGAAACGGCGGGCCTTGCCCGCCGTTTTGCTGTTCGTACGCATCGTGCGGCCCGATCAATAGCCCTCTGGGCAACTCGCAACGTACACACGACCGTTACGATCGCGATAACGGCACTGGCCGCTTTCGGTGGCACGGCCGATCAGCGCACCGGCCAAAGCGCCGGCCGCACCGCCGATCACCGCGCCCTTGGTTGGGTTGCCGGCCACCGCGGCGCCGACCGCCGCACCGCCCAGGCCACCAACTGCCGCGCCTTGCTCAGTGCGGGAGCAGGCACCGAGCGGTACCAGCAAGGCCATCAAGATCATCACCTTTTTCATTGTCGTTCCTCTCCAACAGGGTGCCGTCCTCGCCGCTGCACCTCCTAACTCGCAACCAGGCGATTTGATCCAAAGAAGAAGATCGGCTGCCGCCCGGCGGCGCTCGATTTGATCCAACTCGATTTGATCCAAAGAGTAGAGAAGCGGCGGCAGATCGCGCCCGCTCTGGCGGCGTGGCCACCATCGAACGGCTTTCGAAGTCGCCGCTATTGGTTGAATGGGAACAACCCGCGCACCCTTGGATCGCGCAGATACAGGCCACCCCAGAGGATGGCGCCGAGATAGACGCCGAACAGTATGTGCGAGAACAAAGGGCTGCCGATCCGCACATGCGTGGCGACGGCGCCGCCGAGATAAGCGGTGAGCAGGATGGCGCCGAGCACCGAGGTGCGCGGCAGCGCGTAAAGCGCTGTCGAGACCAGTCCAATGATGCCGAGAATGCGCGAGACATTGGCATCGGCCGGCCAGCCGAGCTGCACCATGGTCTGGGTGACGATTTCGAGCGGCGGTAGCTTGATCACGCCGTCGAAGATCATGAACAGCACGACGACGGCGCTGAGCACGCGGCCGGCCCACAAGGCACGCGATGAGACGGGTGCTGCCTGAGACATGGTCATTGATGTTCCCTCCGGTCGTTGTGAGCACTGGCTCCTCCGCCAGCTCGAACCAAGGACGCGGCCCATTACGGCGATCCGACATGCCTCCAGTTCTTTTCACTCCAGCGGCGAACCTTGGGTGTGTACGTTCAGTCAGCAACGAACCTGGCCAAGTCCACCTTGCGGGGTGAGGTGGAGGGCGTTATCGAAAATCCATAGAAGTGTCTTCGAGCGCTCGACGCAGCAGCCGCCTAGTCGCACAACGAAAGCAATCGATGGCCGGAGAGACCGACCTGAAACAGTTGCTGGCGGCAATGACGCCGGAATTGCTTGCCGGGGTTCATGTGTTCACCACGTTGCCACCCGATGCGCCCGTTCCCGACAGGCTCCACCCGGTGATGCTATTTCGCGAGCGCGAGGGCATGACGCTGATCGTGCATGAAGACCATGCCAAGGCCGCTGGACTGAAAACCGTGTTCCGCTGCCGGATGCTGACGCTGAACATCCATTCGTCGCTGGACGCGGTCGGCTTCCTCGCCGCCATCACCGCACGACTGGCCGCGGCCGGCATCGGCGTCAATCCGGTCTCGGCCTTCTACCACGATCACCTGTTCGTGCCCGCCGACCGGGCGGAGGAGGCGCTGGAGTTGCTGTTGGACCTAGCGGAGGAGAACCGGCTGTGACGCCGGCACCTTGCTGGCCATTTGAGACGCCTGCGCTGCCCCTCATCCTCCTGCCGGAACCTTTTCCCCGTGAGCGGGGAGAAGGGCGCTAACGGCCGAAGGCCGAGCCCGCGACTGCGGCCGCCGGCCTTCCGGCGCCCCCGCGGAGGGCCAGCCGCGATAGCGGCGATACGGCACGTGAGCGAAAAGCAAGCTGAGCAAAAATCGCGGCCGAAGGCCGAGCCTGCGACCGCAGGCTGCCGGTCGTCCGGCGCCCCCGCGGAGGCCAGCCGCGTTAGCGGCGATACGGCCGTGAGCGAAAAGCAGGCTGAGCAAAAATCGCGGCCGAAGGCCGTGCCTGCGACCGCAGGCCGCCGGTCGTCCGGCGCCCCCGCGGAGGCCAGCCGCGTTAGCGGCGATACGGCCCGTGAGCGAAAAGCAAGCTGAGCAGAGATCGCGAAGGCCGTGCCTGCGACCGCAGGCCGCCGGTCGTCCGGCGCCCCGCGGAGGCCAGCCGCGTTAGCGGCGATACGGCCGTGAGCGAAACTACGCCGCCTTCTTCTTTGGCTGGATCAGCCCGCGCTCGACCAGCAGCTCGGCGATCTGAACCGCATTGAGTGCCGCGCCCTTGCGCAGATTGTCGGAGACGATCCACATCGACAGGCCGTTGTCGATGGTCGAATCCTCGCGGATGCGCGAGATGAAGGTGGCGTCCTCGCCGGCCGATTCCAGTGGCGTGATGTAGCCTCCGTCCTCGCGCTTGTCGATGACCTGGCAGCCCGGCGCCTCGCGCAGGATCTCGCGCGCCTCATCGGCGGTGATCGGCTTTTCGAACTCGATGTTGACCGCTTCCGAATGACCGATGAACACCGGCACCCGCACGCAGGTCGCCGTCAGCTTGATCTTGGGGTCGAGCATCTTCTTGGTCTCGGCCACCATCTTCCACTCTTCCTTGGTGAAGCCGTCGTCGAGGAAGACGTCGATATGCGGGATTACGTTGAAGGCGATACGCTTGGTGAACTTCTTGACGTCGACGGTGTCGGCGACGAACACCGCGCGAGTCTGCGTGAACAATTCGTCCATGCCTTCCTTGCCGGCGCCGGAGACCGACTGGTAGGTGGCGACGACGACGCGCTTGATGGTGGCAGCGTCATGCAGCGGCTTCAGCGCCACGACCAGCTGCGCCGTCGAGCAGTTCGGGTTGGCGATGATGTTCTTGCGCGTGAACAGCGAGATCGCATCCGGGTTCACTTCCGGAACGATCAGCGGCACGTCCTGGTCGTAACGGAAGGCCGACGAATTGTCGATGACGACGCAGCCCTGCTTGCCGATCTTCGGCGACCATTCCTTCGAGACGTTGCCGCCAGCCGACATGATGCAGATGTCGGTGTCTGAAAAATCATATTGGTCGAGCGCCCTGACCTTCAGCGTGCGGTCGCCGAACGACACTTCCGTGCCCTGGCTGCGCCGCGAGGCCAGCGCCACCACCTCGCTCACCGGAAAGCCGCGTTCCTCCAGTATGTTGAGCATTTCCCGGCCCACATTGCCCGTGGCGCCGACGATCGCAACCTTGAAACTCATCGAAATCTCCTGTCCCTCTCCGCTCGGTTTCTGGAGAAAACCCGCCGGCCGATGCGGGTTTCAACCCCCGGGCCGGACCCGGGAGAGGGTGGTTAGGCCAAGGGAATCAGACCGTTTTGGTGGTCGTTTTGCCGGTTTTTTTGAGCAACAACGTGGGTTTGCTGGAACGAGGAGACGCACCGACGCACCCGGCCCAATGGTTCGCATTGGGGCCGGGGATGTCGAATGCAAGGAGCGCCATCAGAAGGCCGCGCATCGAAACTATCCCGTTCGGTGCCGGCTTTTACGCGGTTTGCGTTCAGAGTCAATCGCAACCAGGCCGACCCGCCCGCCCTGTACAATGACATCGGCACCAAGTACGAACGGGTATCGTCTGGCTCGTGGCGCCCGTCCGTGGCGCTTGCCGACATTTACCCGTCGCCGGGTATTTAAGAATCCGAATTTCGAAAGAGCAAGATGTCCAATTTCGAAGCTATTGTTCCCGCGCTGGCAAAGGCGCTGGAAAAACGCGGCTATGTCGAGCTGACGCCGGTGCAGAAAGCGGTTCTCGAGCTTGGCCAGGCCGATGCGCTGGTTTCGGCCCAGACCGGCTCCGGCAAGACCGTCGCCTTCGGTCTGGCTTTGGCGCCGACCCTTCTCGATGGCGCGGAGCGCTTTTCCCACGCGGCGGCACCCTTGGCGCTTGCCGTGGCGCCGACGCGGGAGCTGGCCCTGCAGGTGACGCGCGAGTTGGAATGGCTTTACGAACTGACCGGGGCAGCGATAGCCTCCTGCGTCGGCGGCATGGACATGCGCACCGAGCGGCGCACGCTGGAACGCGGTGCCCACATCGTCGTCGGCACGCCCGGCCGCCTGCGCGACCACATCACCCGCAACTCGCTCGACATGTCGGCGCTTAAGGCAGTGGTGCTCGACGAAGCCGACGAGATGCTCGACCTCGGCTTTCGCGAGGATCTGGAATTCATCCTCGATGCTGCCCCTGCCGATCGCCGCACGCTGATGTTTTCCGCCACTGTGCCGCGCTCCATCGCCACGCTGGCCAAGGGCTACCAGCGCGATGCGGTACGCATCTCGGCTGGTGGCGAGGAGAAACAACATCTCGACATCGAATACCGCGCGCTGAGCGTCGCCCAGGCGGATCGCGAAAACGCCATCATCAACGTGCTGCGCTTTTACGAAGCCAAGAACGCGCTGGTGTTCTGCAACACCCGCGCCGCCGTCAACCATCTGACGGCGCGCTTCAACAACCGCAACTTTTCCGTCGTGGCGCTGTCCGGCGAGCTTAGCCAGAACGAGCGCAGCCACGCGCTGCAGGCGATGCGCGACGGCCGCGCAAAAGTCTGCATCGCCACCGACGTCGCGGCACGCGGCATCGACCTGCCCAACCTCGAGCTGGTCATCCACGCCGACTTGCCGACCAACCCGGAGACGCTCCTGCACCGAAGCGGGCGGACGGGACGGGCAGGACGCAAGGGCGTCAGCGCGCTGATCGTGCCCAACAATGCCCGCAGGCGCACCGAACGCCTGCTGCAAAGCGCCGGCCTTGCGGCGACGTGGGCGAGCCCGCCTTCGGCCGACGACGTCTTGCGCCGCGACGACGAACGCATCCTCGCCGCCCCGGTCTTCAGCGAGCCGGTGACGGACGATGAGCGCGGCTTCGTCAACGCGCTTCTCGACCAACGTGGCGCCGAACTGGTGGCGGCGGCCTTCGTGCGTCTCTGCCGCTCCAGCCGCTCGGCGCCCGAGGATCTCTTGGACGTCGCTCCGTTCACGCCGTCCGGCGACAGACCCGCTGGCGACAGAGCCGCCCGCCGCGACGAGGCAGCGAGCCGCCGCGACGATTTCGGCGACAGCGTCTGGTTCTCGCTGTCGGTCGGACGCCGGCAGAACGCCGAGCCGCGCTGGCTGATCCCGATGCTGTGCCGGACAGGCGGCATTTCCAAGCGCGAGATAGGCGCGATCAAGATGCAGCCGGAGGAAACCTTCGTGCAGATCGCGGCGGACTGGGCCGAGCGCTTCCTCGCTGCGATCGGTCCCGACCGCAAGCTGCAGGGCAACATTGCGGTCAAGCGGCTGGACGCTACGCCGGATTTGTCGCGAGCCGGCTATCAGGAACCGCGGCCCGACAAGAAGCCGCATCGCGGCAAGCGCACCTTCGATCAGCACGCGCCCAAATTCGAGAAGCGCGCACCGGCCGACCAGCGCCCGGCATTCGAGGCGAAGCCCTGGGCCGGGAAACCGGCCAAGGCGAAGTTCGAAGGCGGACCTGCGAAACACAAGAAATCGAAGAAACGGCCGGGGTAAATAGCCAGCACTCTCCATTTCCGCACGCCCCTTGCGGTCTGCCGGAACTTTGCACAGTCTGGGGCGGGGAAATGGGGGTGGGCAGGACATGCGCGGCGAAGTTCTTCATTACGACGAAGACCAGGGTTTTGGTTTCATCACCGGAGCCGACGGCAACCGCTACACTTTGGCGCGCGAAGATTTGCGCCGCGAAGCATCGGTTGCCGGAGGTACGACCGTCGAATTCCAGCCGGCTGGCGGACGGGCACGCGATGTTTTTTCGATCCGCGTCCAACCTCGCAGTGCGCCTGCCGACGCCTCCACTGCAACCGCCGTGCCATCTCAGGCCGGCAATGCGCCAGCGGCACGTCAGCCGCAACATTTCGGCCGTTCCGCTGAACAAAGTCCGGCCGAATCCGCCGGCCTGTGGAACTATTTCTGGCTGGGTCTGACCGAGAATTACTTCAACTTCGCCGGCCGTGCCCGCCGCAAGGAATATTGGGGCTATTGCCTGTTCTGGACGATCGCGCTGATCGTGGTCATAGGACTCGGCGTCTTCATCGATGACGCCATGGGCAATCTCGACAACAGTGAACTGCCGGCAGTAACGGTCGGCCTTTTCGGCCTCTTCCTGCTGGCGACAGCCCTGCCATGGTTCGGGCTGAACGTGCGTCGCCTGCACGACATCGGCCTGACCGGCTGGCTCTTCCTGCTTTTCCTGATCCCGACCTTCGGCATCGTGATCATCCTGATCTTTGCGCTGATCCCGACCCAGCCGCGTGAAAACCAGTGGGGTCCGGTGCCGGCAGGCGTCAGGGTTTAGCCGGCGCCGTGCCTAGCAGCCGCTCCATTCGCACATGTGATGCGTGCATATTGCAATTGGAAACAACCTTGGATAGTATCCGTACGGCACAGTATTTGGGGGCAAGCAATGCGCGGCGCGATTTATCATTATGACCAGGATCAGGGTTTCGGATACATCAATGGAGCCGACGGCAAGCGTTACATCGTCGGGCATGAGGATCTGAGTCCCGGCGTGGCGTTGGTCAGAGGCGCACCCGTCGAGTTCCAGCCGGACGATGGGACTGCGCGCGCCGTCATTGCAGGAAGGCCAAGGGCTGCCGAATCCCGCAGCCTCATTCCCAACGGCGTTGAACCTGCCCAATCCACCGGATTATGGGCTTATTTCTGGCGCGCATTCAAAGTGAGACATGTCAGCTTCACCGGCCGCGCCCGCCGCAAGGAATTTTGGGGCTTTTTTCTGCTCACGCTGATCGTGTTCTTCGCGCTTCTTGCGTTCGGCGTCCTCATCAATGCAGCGATCACAGCTGTCAGAGGCGACCTGGAATTTGGAGCTTTGGGTTATGCGCCAGCCTTCGTGTTCCTGCTATTGACTGTCCTGCCGTGGTTTGCCCTTATGGTACGACGCCTGCATGACATCGGCCTGAGCGGCTGGTTCGTTTTGCTGTACTTCGTTCCCGGCTTCAACACGCTGGGTCTGTTGGCGCTTGGGCTTATCCCATCCAAGGTCAGTGAAAACCCTTGGGGGCCGGTGCCGGCGGGCGTCAGGGTTTAGCGATCGCCTTCAGCGTCTCGCTCGAAAGCCTGAGGAAGACCTTCCGACCCTGGCGCTCCGCGCCGAGTCCGACGTAGAAGCGCAGCGCACGCTCGTTCCAGTCCTCGGTGGTCAGGTCGATGCGGCCGATGCCTTCGCGCAGGCAATGGCCGGCAAGGAATGCCATCAGCGCTCGACCGACACCGCCATTGCGGGCATCATCGCGTACGAATAGGTCCTTGAGGAACAGCAGCCGCTCGAGATCGATGCCGGGATGCGCGATCGCAACCGAGGCCAGCCCGCAAACTTCACCATCGACAAAGGCGAGCGCAAAATGCGGATAGGCCGGACTTTCGTCGCCAAGCCATTTCTGCGCCGCCGACAAAGCTTGGCTGGCGTCGAGTGGCGGCTGCCGGTAATGCACCGCCATTTCGCAAAGCATGGCGGCGAGTGCCGCGGCATCCCCGGTCGTCGCCCAGCGGACGTCGACCGACACAGGATCAGCCCAGGAACTTGGCGATGATCGCGTCGCCCATCTCAGCGGTGCCGACCTCGGTCATCCCCGGCGAATGAATATCCCTGGTGCGCAAGCCCTGGTCGAGAACGGCGGCGATCGCGCCTTCCAGCCGGTCGGCCTCTTCAACCATGCCGAAGGAATAGCGCATGCACATGGCGAATGAGGCGATCATGGCGATCGGATTGGCGATGCCCTTGCCGGCGATGTCGGGCGCCGAGCCGTGCACCGGCTCGTAGAGCGCCTTGCGCTGTTTTGTCTTCGCATCCGGCGCGCCGAGCGAAGCCGACGGCAGCATGCCGATCGAGCCGGTCAGCATGGCGGCGATGTCGGACAGCATGTCGCCGAACAGATTGTCGGTGACGATGACGTCGAACTGCTTCGGCCAGCGCACCAGCTGCATTCCGCCGGCATCGGCCAACATGTGATCGAGCTTGACGTCGGCATAGCGCGCCTTGTGCGTCTGGGTGACGACCTCGTTCCACAGCACGCCAGATTTCATCACATTGCGCTTTTCCATCGAGGTGACGTGGTTCTTGCGCGTGCGTGCCAACTCGAAGGCAACGCCCGAAATGCGCTCGATCTCGAACGTGTCGTAAACTTGAGTATCGATGCCGCGCTTCTGGCCGTTGCCGAGATCGATGATCTGCTTCGGCTCGCCGAAATAGACGCCGCCGGTGAGCTCGCGCACGATGAGGATATCGAGCCCTTCGACCACCTCCTGCTTGAGCGAGGAGGACGCCGCCAGCGCCGGATAGCAGATTGCCGGCCTTAGATTGGCAAACAGCTCCATGTCCTTGCGGAGCCGCAGCAGACCCGCC
The DNA here is from genome assembly GCF_040319475.1 of Mesorhizobium sp. M0904. Classification (NCBI taxonomy): domain Bacteria; kingdom Pseudomonadati; phylum Pseudomonadota; class Alphaproteobacteria; order Hyphomicrobiales; family Phyllobacteriaceae; genus Mesorhizobium; species Mesorhizobium sp. M0904. Next base: position 61,764 of record NZ_JAMYOC010000022.1, read on the forward strand.
TCCGGGCGCACCTCGTAAGGCACCGCATCCCATTTCGGTCCGCCGACGGCGCCGAACAGCACTGCGTCCGCGGCCATAGCCTTGGCCATGTCGGCATCGGAGATCGCCGCGCCATGCGCGTCATAGGCGCAGCCGCCGACAAGGCCCTCATCGGTGACGAAATCGCTGCCAAGCCTGTCGTTCATGGCGGCGATCAGCTTCTTCAACTCGGCCATCGCCTCGGGGCCGATGCCGTCGCCGGCAAGCAGGAGAAGATTTTTCGAAGCCATGAGAACCGTCCCGATTGTTTAGCGCATGAACGCGGCCTTGCTAAACGCCAAGCAGCCGGCGCGCAAGCCTGCGGTTCAGAGCATCGGACCCAAAAGTGGAAACCGGTTTTGGGAGAATCCGATGCTCAAGCCAAAACGCCTACAGATGCGAAAGGATATTGACCAGCCTGCCGAACGGGTCGCGTACGAAGAAGCGCCGCACGCCCCAGGGTTCGTCCGCCGGACCGTATTCGATGGCAAAGCCGGCCGTCCTCATGCTTTCAAGCGCGGCATCGACGTCGTCGATTTCGATAGAGATGTCCGGCACCGGCGTTCCTGACCCTCCTTCGGCCATGAAACTGACCTGCACGGACATCGTCTCTTGCGAGCCGTAGGTAGCGATCCAGCCCATATCCATCTTGAGATCGAGGCCGAGCACATCCTGATAGAAGGGTTTTGCCGCCGCGATATCCTGCGTGTCTATGTTTGCAACGATGCGCCTGACCTTCACCATGGGCCGATCCTCGTGCTAACCGTGTCGTTGTCGCAACCGTGACAGGCATCAGGCTGTGCGCCGCAGCGCCGTCACCTCGATCTCGATCTTCATCTCCGGCTTGTTGAGCTGGCACACGATCATCGTTGCCGCCGGCCTGATCTCGCCAAAGGCCTCGCCGAGGATCGGGAACACCACATCCACGAAAGCCGCATCGGTGATATAGTAATGTGCCCGCACCACATCGGCCATTTCGAAGCCGCCGTCTTGCAATGCCTTGGCGATGGTAGCGAGGCAATTACGGGTCTGCGCCTCGACCGTCTCCGGCATCGTCATAGTGGCATAGTCGTAACCGGTCGTTCCGGAGACGAAACACCAGTCGCCCTGCACCACGGCACGCGAATAGCCGGCGGTCTTCTCGAAGGGCGAACCGGTGGAGATCAGTTTTCGCATGGGGCGGCCTCGCTGGGTTGCTGAGCGTCGTCTAGCAGAGGGGGGCCGGGCGGGTCATGAGCCAAGCTAGGCAAATTGTTGTCACGAGGCGGCAAGACGAAAACCTCGGAGATTGGCCGGAGCATCTATCCCGTCGTCATCCTATGGCGGAGCAAGGAGCGTATCGACGCAGCGTAGACCATAGGATCCATGCCGAGACATCACGGGCTTTGCCACGGTGCAGAATTTCTGCTCAGCCGCCTTCCGACAACGGTCGCAGCAAGGATCCTCGGGTCAAGCCCGAGGATGACGAATGCGCAGTTGCGACCCCTTGTCGAAACCTTAATTGGCCGACCCCAGCGCCTTGTCCAGCGCTTCCTTGACGTCGGCCGGCCATGTACTCACCGCCGGCCACGCGTCCGGCTCGGGCTTGTCGCCGCGGCGGGCGAAATAGAGCTTATGGTTGACCGGGTCGACGGCCATGAAACCGTCATTGCCGCCGCAATCATGCGGCACGCAGCCGCTGGCAAAAAAGGCGCCCGAAGCGGTCTCCTCAGTACCGCCGCCGACCAGCAGGCTGGTCGCCATGTCGGGCATGTCCTTGCCGAGCAGCGTCTCGGCTAGCCTGTAGACGGCCTCGTTGTGAAAGGCATCAATGATGTTATCGTATTTCGACGGATCGACGTCTTTCCACTCCGTGCCCGGCTCCGGCATGTAGGTCAGATTACCGGACGTCGTCAGCCCGTCCGTCGGCGACCATTGCAGCGCCGGCTTGGAATCGCCCGGCAAAAGATAGGGTACGAAATAGATGGCGCTGTCGGAGATCGCGGCCGGTGGTGCGCCGCATTCATCCTGCTCGACCGTGGTCGTCTGGATCGTGCCGCCTTCCGGCTTCCACACGATCACCTTGGCCGGGCCGCATTGATTGCCGCCGTCGCCGACATCGACCAGCGCCACCTTGACACCGCCGACCTCGACGACCTTGTCGAAGAAGACGTCGTAATTGCGCGCCAGTTCCTTGCCGTCGAAGGCGAGCACCCGTTCCCCGTACTCTTCCTCCTGGGTGATGGTCAGCTGGCCACCCTCGAACGGGATCGGCGCCTGTTTGTCATTGTCGGCTAGGGCCGCATTGCTCAACGCGCCCTGGTCGGCCCCGCCGGACGCATCGTCAGCCGGCACGAGCACCATATCGGTCTGTGCATGCGCGCCTGCCACTGGCATCAGAATCCACGCCAGCGCGCAGGCCCCTGCAAGAAGCGAACGTGTCATGACTGTCCCCTCCGTTCAGCCGCCACGAATCCGGTCTGTCGCGGCCAGGTCATCGTACCGCTCAGGCCCAGGGGCGCTCAGCAGCATTCTTCTTCTCGAACGAAGCGATGGCGCCAGCCTTCTCCATGGTCAGACCGATATCGTCGAGCCCGTTGAGCAGGCAGTGGCGCTTGAACTCGTCGAGGTCGAACTTGACCACGCCGCCGTCCGGCCCGCGGATTTCCTTGGTCTCGAGATCGACCGACAGCGTCGCGTTGGAACCGCGCGACGCATCGTCCATCAGCTTCTCCAGGTCTTCAGCGCTGACGGTGATCGGCAGGATGCCGTTCTTGAAGCAGTTGTTGTAGAAAATGTCGGCGAACGAGGTCGAGATGACGCAGCGGATGCCGAAATCGAGCAGCGCCCACGGTGCATGTTCCCGGCTCGAACCGCAGCCGAAATTGTCGCCGGCGACCAGGATCTGCGCCTTGCGGTAGGCCGGCTTGTTGAGCACGAAGTCCGGGTTTTCCGAATCGTCGTCCTTGTAGCGCATTTCGGCGAACAAGCCGGTGCCGAGCCCGGTGCGCTTGATCGTCTTGAGATAATCCTTGGGGATGATCATGTCGGTGTCGACATTGACGATCGGCATCGGCGCGGCGACGCCGGTGAGCTTGGTGAATTTTTCCATGGTTCTTGCCCGTCTTCTTCTCGTTGCGGGGAATTGCTGGCGCCCGGTTTACACAAAGCCGCGGGCAAATAAAAGGCGGCTGTTTCTGGACTTCCGTCGTCGATCGAAACACAAAACGCTTCAAAACCACCGGCCCATGGTGCACTTTTATCGACATGACAACGCGATCCACGGTCCTCTACGCCAGCGAACCGGACCTCGGCACCGCCGAGTTCCGCCGCGTGCTGGTGGAATCCGGCCTCGGCGAGACACGGCCCGTCGATGACAACACTCGATTGAAGGCGATGTTGTCAGCGGCCAATTTGGTGCTCACCGCGCGTCTCGACACAGAAGGCAAGCCGCTGGTCGGTGTCGCTCGCGGCATCACCGACTTTTCCTGGGTCTGCTATATCTCCGAGCTCGCTGTTTCTGCATCGGCGCAAGGGCTGGGTATCGGCAAGGGCCTGATGGATGAGGCACGCCGGCAACTCGGACCGTCCGTCGCCATCAGCCTGATCTCCATGCCCGACGCCGTCGGCTTCTATGAGCGTATCGGCATGGAGCGCATGCCCAACGCATTCTGGTTCGGCCGCAAGCGCTGAAATCCACTTTCAGCGACCTCAACCTGCGCATCCTCGGCCAAGGTTCTGCCTCTTGACATGCAACCATATGGTTGCATATTAGGGTCATGAGCATGGATGCCGTCTTTCGCGCCTTGGCCGACCCGACACGTCGGCGATTACTGGACAGCCTTCATGCAAGGAACGGGCAGACGCTGAACGCGCTGTGCGGTGAGATGGACATGACGCGCCAGGCGGTGACCAAGCATCTGGCGATCCTGGAAGAAGCAAACCTCGTCACCACCATCCGCCAGGGACGCGAGAAGCAACATTATCTGAATCCGGTTCCCATCAACGAGATCGCCGAACGCTGGATCGGCAAATTCGAGCGGGGGCGACTGGGCGCCCTCAGCGATTTGAAGAAACGCCTCGAAAGGGAAGACTGATGAGCAACATTTTCGTTTATGTCACCTACATCCGCACCTCGCCCGAAAAACTCTGGCAAGCGCTGACCGAGCCGGAGTTCCAGCGGCAATATTTCCTCGGCGCCCAGATGCTAAGCGACTGGAAACAAGGTTCGGCGTGGAAGATGGTTTACACCGACGGCCGCGTCACCGACAACGGCGAGGTCCTCGAGATCGATCCACCCAAGCGCATCGTGCTCAAATGGCGCAACGAGTTCATGCCCGAGATCAAGGCGGACGGCTACACACGCTGCACCTTCGCCATCGAGCAGGAGGGCGAGATGGTGAAGCTCGCCATCACACACGAAGCCGATGGACCGCACAAGCTGCTTGGCCATGTGGCGAACGGCTGGCCGCTCATCCTGTCCAGCCTGAAGAGCCTGCTCGAAACCGGCAAAGGCCTGTCGCGCCCGGCGTCGAAGGCTTGAGGTTGTTTCGATAGCGAAACGTTTCTGGAGACAGCGATGTACAGTGCCGCGGTGCACAGCATGACGAATGGCAAGGCCGTTATGGCGAGCGCCGATGTTTGCGCGCCGCCCGAGCGGATCTTTGACGCGCTCGTTACACGCGAGGTCGAGCGCTGGTGGGGGTCCGCCACGACCTACCGGATGACCGGATGGACGGCCGACCTCCACGTCGGCGGCCGCTGGAGCGTCACCGTCGAGACGGCGGCCGGCAGACACCTGCCCGCCAGCGGCGAATTCCTGGAGATCGAAGAGCCGCGCCGAATCGTGCAGACGCGGAGATACGGCTGGGACCATCCGACGCTTGGCCGCCGCCAAACCAAAGTCGCCTGGCTGCTGGAGCCGATCGCCGGCGGCACACGCGTCACCATCTGCCATGGCGGCTTCGCCGGCCTCGCTGCTGCCGCGACGAAGCATGCCGAAGGCTGGGCCCAGGTGCTGGGCTGGCTTCAGGCGTATCTTGGTACGGACGGCTTGGCGGCGGCTTAATCCACCAAGCAACGGTAGCATCCCTTCGGGCTAGCGTTAAATTACATTCAATTCCCGAAACGGCCGCCCATCGGCGATCCGGCTATACCCGAACGCCGAGCAATCCACCGTGCGATAGCCGCCATGCACGATCAGTTCGGCCAGCGCCTTGCCGACGGCCGGCGCCTGCTGCAGGCCGTGGCCGGAAAAGCCGTTGGCGAAGAGGAAATTCTTCACCTCAGGATGCGGGCCGATCACCGCATTCTGGTCGAGCGTGTTGTAGTCGTAATGGCCGGCCCAGGCACGTGTCGGCTTGATCGCCTCGAAGGCGGGAATGCGGGTGGCCAGCACCGGCCAGATCACCTCTTCGAACAGCGGCCAGTCGGGCTCGAAATCACCGGGGTCGGCAGGACCGTCGCCCTCTTCCGGCTCGGCACCGCCGGTGATGTAGACCGAGCCCTCCGGCCGGACATAGATGCCTGAGGGATCGACCAGCAGCGGCATGTCGGCGTATTTTTCGCGTGCCTCGAAGACGAAGACGTTGCGCTTGCGCGGCTCCACCGGCAGCGCCAGCCCGGCCATATCAGCCACCTTGCCGGCATTCGGCCCGGCGGCGTTGATAACGGTGCCGGCCTCGAGCCGCTCGCCATTGTCGAGGCTGACGCTGGCGACGCGGTCGCCCTGGCGCTCGATGCCGGTCACATCGGCGGTGATGAAATCGATGTTTTCGCCCCGCAGCGCCTTGCGGAACAGCATCAGCATCGCATGCGCATCGAACCAGCCTTCGCCGCTGCGGCCATAGGCGCCGGCGGTGATGCCCTCGGCCGACAGCCATGGAAACCGGCGGACAAGCGCCTCCGCATCCTCAAGCACGATGTCGGCGCCCTCGGCCATCTGCGCCTCGTGGTTGGCCTTGAGGATCGGCAGCCCGTTTTCGCCGGCAAGGATAAGATAGCCGCCTTCGCGAAAGCCGATATCGGCGTCCGCGCCAAACTCTTCCCTGAGCCGCCGGAACAGTTTCAGCGTGAATTGCGACAGCCGGATGTTTTCCGGGATCGAGAACTGCTGGCGGATGGAGGCGCAGGACAGCGTGGTCGCGGCGCGGGAAAATTGCGGGTCGCGCTCGACAAGCGCGATCGAGCCCGAAAACCCTTCCTCGCGCAGATAATAGGCGACCGAGGAGCCGACGATGGCTCCGCCGATGATGACGATGTCATAATGCACCTTTTGGCCCTTCCGATCTGAACCGCCGAGTCACGCCGCCGGCAGGATGATCTCGAAGCGCGTGCCGCTCGCTGAGTCAACCAGCCGGATCGTGCCATCATGCGCTTTCAGGAGGGCCAGCACGATGCCGAGGCCCATACCGGTGCCGCCTGAATCGCGGCGCGTGGTGAAAAACGGCTCGAAGATGCGAGCCTGGTTGCTGGGCGAAATGCCGGCGCCGTCGTCGCTCACCTGGATCGTCGCCTTGCCGTCCGCGCTCGCCGCCGCAACGGAAACGAGCGTTGCGCCATGCCGCGCCGAATTGTCGATGAGATTGGCCAGCACGATTGCCGCGTTCTCGGCCGAGATGCGCAGGCCGATATCGCTGCCGGCCTCGAGGCGCATCGCCAGCCTGTCCTCGGCCGGCAGCAGCGCCAGCGCAGCACCGAGCGACGTGCTTTCGCCGCTCGGCTCGAGATTTTCGGCGCGCGCCAGGTCGAGCAGGCGGCGCACCAGAAGGTTGAGCCGGCCGGCATCGGTGACGATATTGTCCGAAAACCGCCGCCGCTCGGCCTCGTCCATCGCGCTGCCCGAATCGCGCAGCAGTTCGGCGGCCCCCTGGATCGCCGTCAGCGGCGATTTGAGCTCGTGCGAGACGTGGGTGGCAAAGGTCTGGATGCCGTCGGAGCGTGCGTGCAGCTTTTCGGCCATGTCGAGGAAAGCAGCAGAGAGTTCACCCATTTCGCGCGTGCCGTGGTGATCGAGCGGCCTGATCGCCGCGCGGTCGCCGGCGGCGATGCGTTTCGTGCGTTCCATCAGCGCATAGATCGGACGGCTGACGGCGCGCAGGAAGACCAGCCCGATCAGCAGCGCGCCGCCGAGGATGGCGATTGCCGCCAGCGCCACCTTGCCGCGCTCGCCATAGAGATGCTTGACGATGTTGTTCGGCGTCCGCGACAGATAGACGACGCCGGCGACCTTGCCGGAGACCGCAACCGGCATGGCCACGAAGACGCGAACCTTGGTGCCGCGGCTGACCGAATAGAGCGGCGGCGACGGCTGGTCGGGAACCCGCAGCCTGAGCGCGCTGGCGTAGCGGCCGGCAAGCGCTGCGCGAACCTCTTCGACAGCCGCGAGCGACAGGCCGGCCTCCTCACGGCCGGCGATGACCACGCCTCTGGGATCGAGCAGCCGGAAGCCGGCGAGCGTGGTCTTCTGCGTCTCGGCAAGAATGCCCGACAGGCGTGCGCCGCTTGCCGCGCAGGCGGGCTCGGCGCTGGCCGCGGTGGCCGCGGGCCGGGTCGGCAGGATCCCGTCGGACGCAAGATCGAGGCCCGGTTCGATCGGCTGGTAGGGAGAGGCCCGATCGCTGGTGTTGGGTGAAGGCACGGGTGCGCCTAGCTTTTCCGGGGCAAGGCCGGCCTCGCGAACCTCTTGCGCATAGATCGCGCCAAGGGCGGCGCCTTGGGCGATCAGCTCGGCCTCGGTCTGCCTGATCAGCTGGTTCTCGTAGAGCCGGAAGAAAAACAGGCCGGCCAGCGGCAGCGCCATCACCATGATCAGGATGGCGATGACGACCGTGGCGAGGCGAGGCCGCCATTTGCTGCCAATCAGTTCTTGGGCGCTCACGCGCCGCATCCGCCCAGCCGAAAACCGACGCCGTGCACGGTCTCGATCGCGTCGACGCAGCCGACGGCCGCCAGCTTGGCGCGGATATTGCGGATATGGCTGTCGACGGTGCGGTCTGCGACATGGATATTGGCCGCATAGGCGTTGGCCATCACCATGTCGCGGCCAAGCACATGCGCCGGCCGCGCCAAAAAGCCTTTCAGAATCGCGAATTCGATCGACGTCAGCGCCAGCGGCTTGCCGTCGAAGCTGGCTGTATGGCTTGCCGGAACCAGCAACAGTCTGCCATGCGAGAATTGCCGGTCGTCGGCTGGTTCCGGCGTGGGCCGGGAGCGGCGCAGGATGACGTTGACGCGGGCGACCAGCTCGCGCGGGCTGAACGGCTTGGTGACATAATCATCGCCGCCCATCTCCAGCCCGAGCACGCGGTCGATCTCTTCATCCCGCGCGGACAGGAACAGCACCGGCAGGTCGGATGTGTGGCGCAGCCGCCGGCACACTTCCAGCCCGTCCATTTCCGGCATGCCGATGTCGAGCACGACGAGATCGGGCGCATGGCGCTCTATCGCCTGCAGGGCAGCCGCGCCGTCCGGCACCGCCAGCGTTTTCATGCCGGCCTTTTCCAGCGCGAAGCAGATGATTTCGCGAATGTGCGGGTCGTCGTCGGCGACCAGTATGTGGTTCGGCATCAAATCAGCGGCCCGGCATGAAGGGTTCGGACATCGGAGGAACCACGAACGGGCCACGCCTGTCGAGGGCGCGGTTGAGCCGCCAGTCACGAAAGCTCCAGCCCCGCCAGTTTTCCTGGCCGGCGCGGAAGCGTGCTTCGTCCTGTGCATACCAGCCGGCGAGTTCGCGGATGGAGGCATCCTCCGCGGAAACCGTCCTGCTCTGGTGCTGGACGAAGCGATCGAGCGCTGGCAAGGCGCCGGGCCCGAGCGAGCGCAGGTACCAGACGTCGAGCTGGGTGCCTTGGCCGGTCATTTCGAAGCAATGGTCGACATTGTAGTTGGCGATCAGCGCGGCAAAGTTGATGAACGAGCAGGCATAGAGCGTCGCCGATAGCGTCAGAAGATTGGCGGCAAACAGCCATTCGTTGGACTTTTCGCGCGCGATGCGGGCTATGATCAGGACAAGGCCCGCCGCCACCAGCCCCATCCAGACGAACGCAGCGACACGCCAATAGGTCAGCGCATAGATACCGACATAGAGATCGAGCCGCAGGATCGACGAGACCACCAGGAGGATGTTCTGCGCCACCCAGGCATAAACCAGCCGGCGGATGAGCGGATCGCCGGAGGTCGCACTTCCCGGCCGCAGCGCCGCCAGCACGAAGCCGGCGGCCAGCAGCGCCGTGACGATCAGCGGATAGGCGCCGCGATGCGCGTAGGCGGCATAGGTCAGCCGGTCTGGAAGCGCGATGCCGCCCCACAGATAGGTGGCGTCGAGTGCGCTCTGCACCGCGAACAGGATGTTGAAGACGACGAGCGCGCGGAGGATAGCGGCCTTGCCGAAGACGATGTCCTCGATGGTGGTCCTGGTGGCCGGCGTCGCCGGTGCGCTGGCTGGCGACACCCTGCGGCGGCGGAGAAAGCGCGGCAGGCGCGGCTGCAGAAATGCCCAGACGCAGGCAAGCACGAACAGCCAGAAGGCGAGACGTGGCAGCTGGACGAGGTCGAGCAGTGCCATCAGGTCGATCAGCGAGAACCAATATTCAATGACCGGATTGGCGGCGCCGAACAGCGCGAGAAACACTGCGCCGAGGCTCAGCGGCATGACCCAGACGGCGATCGCCGCAAGGCGCATGCGTCGTCGGCCAAGCCGCCGCGCCGCCTTGCGCCAGCGGAAGAAATCGCGGATGAACCGAAAAGGCGCTGCGAGCAGGAAGGTCAAAAGCTGGCCGGCAACGCGGGCAAGCCCGTGTCGCAATCGCCCTCCCAGCGAAAGCACGAAGACGGCCATCGCCGCCAGCGCAATGGAGACGGACAGTGCGCTGACATTTTCCACAAGCGGCAGCAGCCCCACAAGCAGCGCAACCGGCTTGAACAAGAACTTGCCATCGTTGAAGACGCCGAGAGGACGGAGAGCCATGCTCGCCGCGGCAATCGCAACGCCGAACAGGAAAAGCGTGATGCCCGCCGGTTGGCCATAGAAGAAGAAATCGGCCAACGCGACGAGCAGGACGGCAACGCCGAAGCGGCTGCAATAGCTCGGCGCCGCCGAGAGGAATACTGTCATGATCGGGCTTTCTCGGCGGCTTTGATGCGGCCGGTGGGCAGGGATTTGCGGACGAAAGGGAGGAGGGTTGCCAAAGTCTGGGGCGGATCGACGAGCCACCAGCTTTCGCGGCGAAGCCGGTACGGCACGGACCAACGGGAGTTCGTTTGCTCTTGCATGCCGCCCTTGTCGCATTCTGCCGGGTGGCAAGCGGGGCGCAGACGAGGAGATTTTCCGAAATTACGTGCAGTTTTTATGCACGGCTTGCCTCGGCTGGCTGCAGGCGGCATAGATCGAACATGATCACCGAAAGCTACCGCCCGCGCCGCTCGGTGCTTTACGTTCCGGCCTCGAACGACAAGGCGCTGGCCAAGATTCCGCCGCTGACCTGCGATGCCGTCGTCATCGATCTCGAGGACGCCGTCGCCCCGGTCGACAAGCTTTCCGCGCGCGAAAAACTGGCGGCGATTTTCGCCGGCCGTTCCAACCGGCGCTGCGAAATGGTGGTGCGCATCAATGCGCTGTCGAGCGAATGGGGCGCCGACGATCTGCTGGCCGCGGCAAAATGCACGCCCGACGCCATCCTGCTGTCCAAGGTCGACACTCCGCGCGACATCCTCGAGGCCGGCGACGTGCTAGACGACAATTTTATCGCGGACGAGGTCAAATTATGGGCGATGATCGAGACGCCCAAGGCGCTGCTCAATATCGGGCCGATTGCCGAGCTCGGCCGCGACCCGGCCTCGCGCCTGGTTTGTTTCGTTGCCGGAACGAACGACCTGGTCAAAGACACCGGCATTCTCGCCACGCCCGATCGGCGCTATCTCGTGCCATGGCTGATGCAAATGGTGCTCGCGGCGCGTGCCGGCGGCCTCGACCTGCTCGATGGCGTCTTCAATGATTTTCGCGATATGGACGGGTTTGCGCGCGAGTGCACGGAAGCGGCCGCCATGGGTTTTGACGGCAAGTCGCTGATCCATCCGGCTCAGATCGAAGCCGCGAACCGCGCCTTTGCACCGTCGCCCGAAGCAATAGCCGAAGCGCGCGCGGTCAAGGATGCCTTCGCGCTCGCCCAAAATACCGGTAGGGCGGTAGTTGCGCTGAACGGCAAGATGGTCGAGCGGCTGCATCTGGCGCAGGCCGAAAAACTGCTGGCGAAGGCCGCCGCTGTTCGCGCATGACTAACGCAACTGACGACAGGATTGAAGAATGAAACTCTACCGTTTTCTGTCCGGTCCGGACGATTCCAGCTTCTGCCACAAGGTGACGGCGGCGTTGAACAAGGGCTGGCACCTGTTCGGCTCGCCGACCTATGCCTATGACCAGGAAGCCAAGACCATGCGCTGCGGCCAGGCCGTGGTGAAGGACATCGAGGGCCAGGAATACGGCCCCGACACCAAGCTCAGCGATTGGTAGGGAGGTTCGCTGAAGCGCTCGTCCTTCGTCATCCTAGGGCGTAGCAGTCGCGAAGCGACGTCGCGGAGTACCCTAGGATCCATGCCGTTACCTCTGCCGAAGGGCACGGCGGATCAGGATTAGTCTAGTGTGATCTACCACCGATCGGGATAGCCCCGTTACCCAGAACGGGATGATGAGCGTTCGGTTCTGCACCGCCGGCGCACTGCATCACTATCACGGCATGGATCCTGGGGTCTGCGCCGCGTCGCTTCGCTCCTTGCTCCGCCCCAGGATGACGAGGAGCGGGGTCGCTCACTCCGCTGCCTCTTCGATCTTCTCCATATCGTCGTCCGACAGGCCGAAATGGTGGCCGATCTCGTGGATCAGCACATGGGTGACGATGTCGCCCAGCGTTTCCTCGTTCTCGGCCCAGTAGTCGAGGATGGCGCGACGATAGAGGGTGATGCGGTTCGGCCCCTCGCCGGTCTGCGGATTCCAGCGCTCGGCGATGCCGCGCCCCTCGAACAGGCCGAGCAGGTCGAAGGGCGTTTCCAGCGAAAGGTCGTCCATGATCTCGTCGGTCGGGAATTCGGCGATCTGAATGACGATCTCGCCGGTCAACTTGCGAAAGTCCTCCGGCAGATGGGCATAGGCCTCCAGCGCCAGGAGCTCGATTTCCTCCATCGTTGGCGAAAGCTGGTCGTGCCAGATGCGTGTTTGGTAGATGCGAGCCATGCTTTGTCCTTTGATCCCGGCATATAGGCTTTCAGGCCGAACTCGGCAAATGGTCGGGCTGCCGCCTTTGCCCCAGGATCATAAGCAGGAATAAATTCAGCGTGTCGTAATTCGCGTACGCACTGAGGAGGTGGTACCGTGCTGAACAAATTTCGAGCCGATGAGTCGACGGAAATGGTGGAAGGCGCGTCCTAGAGTTCCGCGACACCTTTCTTGCCCCTCGGGAAGGTTTGGTGGTCGTGATTGAGGTCTACCTAGACGAATCTGGCACTGACCATGACTCGCAAATTCTTTCCGTATCCGCCGTTTGGGCTTCAAAAGAAGACTGGCAGATCTGGACCCTCGAGTGGATCGTGGCGAAGGCGCCGATAAAAATTCACCACTCGGTCGATTGCCATAACAGGCATGGGGAGTACGAAGGGTGGACCCGTGAAGAGCGAGATAGACACGTCAAGCGCATCCTGCCGGTAGTCAAAAACCACTACATTCGGGGCATTATCGCCGCCGTCGACAGGCGGAAACTGAGCGAGGTCTTGGCTCACAAACATAGCTTAGCCATCAAGCCGGAAGACATGGTACGCGGCTGGTACTACATCTGCCTGCAATGGGCCCTTCGCAGCACGTGGGAGAAACTCGCATCGGAAGGCCACGATAACATCGCATTCGTCCATGAAGCCAACCAGTACAGCGCGGCGGCGACTGAGGCGTTCCAGCAAGTCCAGCGGCATTTTCCGGGAAAATCGGCGACTTTCAATTTCGGCTCAAAAACTAGGCACCCACCGCTTCAATGCGCAGACGTATTGGCATATGAGGGGAACCATCAAATGAGGAATTTTCGCGGTCCCCTACGAAAAACCCTCCAAGCTATCGACCCTAGCTTCAGCCGCTTTAGCTTTCGCAAATATGACGATGAAGAAGTCGATCAAATCGCCGACTTTACCGCCCAATATTTGAGACGCGTCGCTTCAGAATTGGCTTCAGGCTAGAGTCAAAAGCCGCCCCCTTTTTATCAACCCCAGGCTCCCGAGCGGTTTCCTTGAAAAGCTCGGATTGCTCTTTCTGGGAATAAATTCCCCATGACTCCGCTTGACTCTTCGGGCGGCCTCTGGAATCTATAGGAACATAACGGGAACAATTGTGAGTGGAAGCTGACCGTCATGGCGACAAGCGCCGTGGCGCGGGAGACTGTTTTTGCCCTGCGCCGCCAGATCGCGAAGATCGAAGGGACCTTGCCCGAGCGCCTGGAGGCGCCGGCCAGTTCGTCGTTTGACGCGGATGTCCCTCGTCAGAGTCTGACACCCTCTCGGCATCCGACACCCGCTCGGAATCTGACCATTGTCCGGCGCGGCCTCGCCGTGGCGCCGCCCGATGCGTTTTTGCGCACCGGCGCCGAGCGCCTCGATGCTGCGCTGAGCGGCGGCCTGCCGAAGGCGGCGGTGAGCGAGTTTCATGGCGCCGCGACCCGCGATGCCGGGGTCGTTGCCGGTTTTGCCTTGTCGCTCGTCAGCCTGATCCTAAGCCAGGGGCCGCGATTGCCGGTGCTGTGGATCGGCACATCAGAGGTTTTCCGCGAGGCCGGCTTTCCCTATGCCAGGGGGCTTCACGCCTTCTTCGGCATCGAGCCGGAGCAATTGCTGTTTTCCGAGGCGCCAAGGCTGCTCGATGCGCTGTGGATCGCCGAGGAGGCTGCCCGGATGACGGCGCTGGCCGCCGTCATCCTCGAAATCCGCGGCAGCCCGCAGCGGCTTGACCTCACCGCGACGCGGCGGCTGCACGCCCGCGCGCAGAGTGCGGGCCGGCCGCTGTTCCTGCTGCGCCAGGCCGGCGAGCCCGAACCGACGGCAGCGCCCGTCCGCCTCATCCTGTCGGCGGCACCGGCGGCAACGCGTAAGACGCTTGCCGGGCCGCTCGCCGGCTCGATCGGCCGGCCCGCCTTCACCGTCGCCATCGGCAAGAGCCGCACGGCCTTGCCCGGAAAATTCACACTGGAGTGGAACCCCGATGAACGCATATTCGAAGAAAGACGGGGCGAGCAAGGAAGGTCTCAGGAATGGGCCCCAGAACGGCCAAAGAATCCTATCCCTGTGGTTTCCGCATCTCGCCGCCGAGAGAATCCTGCGGCAGCGTCTGGGGCGGTCCTGGCGTTCCCGGCCGTCGGATCACCTGCCGCTGGTGATCAGTCACCGCGACCGGAACGCCCAGCGCATCGCCGCCCTCGACGAGCGGGCCGAGGCGCTTAATCTGAAGCGCGGCATGGGCATAGCCGACGCACGCGCCATGCATCCCTCGATCGACATCGTGGAGGCCGATCCGGAGGCCGACCGGCGCCTGCTCGAAGGCCTCGCCGACTGGTGCGACCGCTATACCCCGCTGGTGGCGCTTGACGGGACCGACGGCCTCTATCTCGACGTCACCGGCTGCACCCATCTTTTCGGCGGCGAACGCTCGATGCTGGACGATATCCTGTCGCGTTTTTTCCATCAGGGCTTCGATGTCCGCGCCGGGCTTGCCGCCACGCCTGGGGCTGCCTGGGCGGCGGCGCGGTTTGCTGGCGACCGCATCGTGCCCGATGGTAAGGAGGAAGCGCTTCTCGCGCCCTTGCCGCTGGCGGCGCTGCGCATCGACCCGGAGGTACGCGCCAGCCTCGAAAGCGTCGGCCTGCGCACGGCGGGCGCCGTCATGGCGGCACCGCGCGCGCCGCTGGCCCGCCGCTTCGGCGCATCGCTGCTCTTGCGCCTCGACCAGGCGCTCGGCCGCCTCGACGAAGCCGTGTCGCCGCGCCTGCCGGTGGCACCGCTTTCGGTCGAGCGTCATCTTGCCGAGCCGATCATGCTGACCGAGGACATCGAGCGGCTGACCGGCATGCTGGCGACCACCTTGAAGAGCGACCTCGAGCGTCGCGGCGAGGGCGCAAGGCGGCTGGCGCTGCTGCTTTTCCGCGTCGATGGCGGCGTCAGCCGCATCGCCGTCGGCACCTCGCGGCCTCTGCGCGAGCCGCGGCTGATCCAGAAATTGTTCCACGAAAGGCTTGCTGCGCTCGAACGGGATATCGACGCCGGCTATGGCTTCGATCTCGTGCGCCTTTCGGTGCTGACCGCCGCCGCCTTCGACATGCAGCAGGCAGACCTTGCCGGCGAGACGAGCGACGACGGTGCCGATATCGCGCTTTTTGCCGACCGCATTCGCGCCCGGCTCGGCGAAGGCGCGGTCTTGAAGCCGGTTGCCGTCGAGAGCCATTTGCCGGAGCGCGCCGTCGCCACTATCCCCTTCACGGAGGCGCCGCAGAGAAGCTCGCCGCCGAAGCAGCCGGACAAGGCGAAGGACGCTCCCACGACCGTCTTCCAGCCTGAGCGACCGATCCGGCTTTTCCGTTCGCCCGAGCCGATCGAAGTGCCAGCCACCGAAATGCCGGAAGGCCCGCCTTTGAACTTCCGCTGGCGGCGCGCGCTCTACCGGGTCGCGCGCGCCGAAGGGCCGGAGCGCATCGCGCCGGAATGGTGGCGAGAGGCGGCGGGACGAGAAGATGCCCCGACCCGGGATTATTTCCGCATCGAGGATGCCGACGGCCGCCGTTACTGGCTCTATCGCCAGGGCCTTTACGGCGCCTCTCAAGTCCCGCCGCGCTGGTTCATGCATGGGATCTTCGCATGAATGCGCTGACGGCCATCCCCTATGCCGAATTCGGCATCCAGTCGAACTTCTCGTTCCTGCGCGGTGCCTCGAAACCGGAGGAGCTGGTGGTCGCGGCAAAATTCCTGGGGTTTTCGGCGATCGGTCTCGCCGACCGAAACACGGTGGCGGGCGTGGTACGCGCCTGGCAGCAGGCCAAGGTGGAGGGTGTTTCCTATCATCCCGGCTGCCGCCTGGTTTTTTGCGACGGCACGCCGGACATCCTCGCCTACCCGCAGGACCGCAAGGGCTGGGGGCATCTATGCCGCATGCTGACACAGGCCAATCTGCGCGACGAGAACGAAAAGGGCGCAACGCTTCTCAAACAGAGCGATCTTCTTGAATGGGGCGATCTCCTGTCGCTGGCCATATTGCCGGATCTGTCGGCGGACGCGGAAGCTGGCCTCGCACTGATTAGCCGGCTCAGGGATCGCTTCGGCGAAAACCTGAGGCTGGCGGTTTCGCCGGATTACCGCGGTAACGACCGCTTCCGTATCGACCAGGCGGCGGCGATGGCCGAGCTGGCCGGCATCCCGCTGATGGCCACCAACGACGTTCTCTACCATACGTCGGAACGGCGCCCGCTGCAGGACGTGCTGACGGCGATCCGCCTCAATGTGCCCGTCGCCGAGGTGGGGCTGGAGCTGGCGGCCAATGCCGAGCGCCACTTAAAGCCGCCGCTGGAGATGGCACGGCTTTTCCGCAGGCATCCGCAAGCGCTGGCGGAAACGCTGCGTTTTGCCGGCGAGCTGACCTTCTCGCTCAGTGATCTGCAATACAACTATCCCGACGAGCCGACGGAATCGGGCCTCGGGCCGCAGGCCGAGCTGGAAAGGCTGGCCAAGGAGGGGGCCGCCATCCGCTACCCCTCGGGCGTGCCCGCTTTTGTGACGCAACGCATCGAGGAGGAGCTCGCCCTGATCGAGCGCCTGAACTACGCGCGCTATTTCCTGACTGTCCACGACATCGTCAAATTCGCCCGCAGCCAGAACATTCTCTGCCAGGGGCGCGGCTCCGCCGCCAACTCGATCGTCTGCTTCTGCATCGGCATCACCGAAGTTGGCCCGGACAAGATCGACACGCTTTTCGAGCGCTTCATTTCCGAGGAAAGAAACGAACCGCCCGACATCGACGTCGATTTCGAGCATGAAAAGCGCGAGGAGGTCATCCAGTACATCTATTCCAAATACAGTACCAAGCGCACCGCGCTGGCCGCTGCCGTCGTCAGCTACCGGGGCCGCTCGGCGATGCGCGAAGTGGCTAAGGCGATGGGCCTGTCGGATGACGTCCGCAGCGCGCTGTCCAGTTCGATCTGGGGCTGGTCGACCTCGGAGCTCGGCGAAAAGGAGACAAAAGCCGGCGGCCTCGATCAGACCGATCCATCGACAAGGCACGTGATCGAATGCGCCAACGAGATCATGGGCTTTCCCCGTCATTTGTCGCAGCATGTCGGCGGTTTTGTCATCACCAGGGACCGGCTCGACGAGATCGTGCCCATCGTCAAGACGGCGATGGACGAGCGCAAGATGGTCGAGTGGGACAAGGACGACCTCGACGCGGTGAAAATCCTTAAAGTGGACGTGCTGGCGCTCGGCATGCTGACCTGCCTGCAGCGCGCCTTCACCCTGCTCCGGGATCATTATCCGGAGGCGCGGGACGATTACGGCCAACCCTATGTGCTGGCCACTCTGCCTGCCGAGGACAAGCATGTCTACGACATGATCTGCCGTGCCGACACGATCGGCGTCTTCCAGATCGAATCCCGCGCGCAGATGTCGATGCTGCCGCGGCTGCGGCCAAAAAGCTTTTACGACCTCGTCATCGAGGTGGCGATCGTGCGGCCCGGCCCGATCCAGGGCGACATGGTCCATCCCTATCTGCGCCGCCGGCAAGGCAAGGAAAAACCCGAATACCCCAAGCCGGAACTGGAAAAAATCCTCGGCAGGACGCTGGGCGTGCCGTTGTTCCAGGAGCAGGCGATGAAGATCGCCATCGTCGCCGGCGGCTTCAGGCCGGGCGAGGCCGATGAACTGCGCCGCGCCATGGCGACGTTCAAGCGCACCGGCACGATCGGCAATTACCGCAAGAGAATGGTCGACGGCATGGTCGCCAAGGGCTACGAAAAAGACTTCGCCGAGCGCTGCTTCAAACAGATCGAAGGCTTTGGCGAATACGGCTTTCCCGAAAGCCACGCCGCCTCCTTCGCCCTGCTGGTCTATGCCTCCTGCTGGTTCAAGACCTTCTATCCCGACGTGTTCTGCGCCGCGATCCTGAATTCCCAGCCGATGGGGTTTTACCAGCCGGCTCAGCTTGTCCGCGACGCGCATGACCACGGCGTCGAGATCCGCGAGGTCGACGTCAATTTTTCCGGCTGGGATTGCGCCTTGGAGAAATCGGCTTTCGATCCGGATCGTATCCTTGACCGCCATACCCAGATGCGCGGCGTCATCCGGACCAGCCATGCCGTCCGGCTTGGTTTTCGCCAGGTCAAGGGCCTGTCGAAGGAGCGCATGGAGACCTTTGTGCTGCGACGCGGCGACGGCTACGCATCCGTGCGCGATGTCTGGCTGCGCTCGGGCCTCAACGTCGACGAGATCGAAAAACTGGCACAGGCCGACGCTTTCCGCTCGCTTGAATTGAACCGCCGCGACGCTCTATGGGCGGTCCGCGCGCTCGACGGCAAGAGTGCCGCCGAAAAGCTGCCGCTGTTCGATCAGCCGGCGATCCGCTTGCGCGATCTGGAGCCTGCAACCAGGCTCCCGACAATGCCGCTCGGCGAGCACGTCGTCCACGACTACCGCTCGCTTGGCCTGTCGCTGAAGGCGCACCCGGTCGCCTTCCTGCGTCAAAGGCTGGATCGTTCCGGCGTCACGCCCAATGTGCGGCTCGGCCAGGTGCGGGACGGCCGGCGCGTTTCGGTCGCCGGCCTCGTGCTGGTGCGGCAGCGGCCGGGCAATGGCAAGGCGATTTTCCTGACGCTGGAAGACGAGAATGCGGTCGCCAACATCATTTTCTGGGAAAGGACTTTTGACCGCTTCCGCCCCATCGTCATGGGCGCGCGTCTCATCCGCGTCACCGGCAAGCTGCAATCGGAATCGGACGTCATCCATATCGTCGCCGAGAAGGTCGAGGATCTGACGCCGTGGCTGTCGGTGCTGCTTGAGCAGGCAAGGCCTGCGGACAGACTGTCGAGCAGTGCAGACGGCAGCATCGCGCAAACGGAACTATTGGGAAAGGCAGAGAAGGTCATGCCCAAAGGGCGCAATTTTCAATAGAGGCGCGAAAGATCGCGACGGAGCGGCTCTGAACCGCAGCACTCAGGGCGTTCCACCCAGGCGCGGCGGCGGTGGCATGGCATCATCTATGGTGATGACACGCGCTTCCGATGGCAGCATGATCGGAATGCCGTCCCGCACCGGATAGGCAAGCTTTGCGACCCGCGAGATAAGCTCGCCGCGCTCCGGATCCCAGGCAAGCGGTCCCTTGGTCAGCGGGCAGGCCAAGAGTTCCAGCAGCTTGGGATCGACAGTCCTGTTCCCGTCACGTCCATCCGCCATTCGATCCATCCTTTCCACAAGGCGACCGCTTCAGGTTTTGCGCGCGGCCTCTCCTTCTCCCTTGTGGGAGAAGGAGGGCCAACCTACTGCAAACTCGAACCGAAATCCTCATTGTCGCGCGCCAGCGCCATTTCGGTGATGGCGATCAGGGTCTCGGCGCGTGTCTTCAGATCGGCCGCTTCGAGCAGCGCCTGTTTCTCGGCCGGCCCGTAGGGCGCCATCATCGACAGTGCGTTGACCAGCATGGCGTTTTCGGCGCGACTGACGCTCTCCCAGTCGGCCTCCAGATCGTTGGCCTGCAGATAGGCGCGAAACGCTTTGAGCAGCGCCGGCCGGTCGATCTCGGCGTCTGCCTGCTCCTCGTCGAGATCGGCGAGAAAAGGTGCCAGCCGGCACTGGCGGAACGGCGTCTTGACCGTGAGTTCCTGGACAATGCGGAACCGGCACACGCCCTGCAGCGAAATCAGGTAACGGCCGTCGCCGCTCTCGGACAGCGCAATGATGCGCCCGGCACAGCCGACATTGCAGAGCTCCGGCTCGCCGTCTGGACGCAGTGCACCGTCGAGGCTGGGCTGGATCATGCCGATCAGCCGCGGCCCGGCGATCGCTTCGTCGACCATCTGCAGATAGCGCGGCTCGAAGATGTTGAGCGGCATGCGGCCTCCCGGCAGCAGCAATGCGCCCTCGAGCGGAAAGATCGGCATGGTCGACGGTAAGTCCGCAGCGAGCCGGTAATGCGCGTTTCCCGCCTGCACCTCAATCCTCCGATCGCTTTGTCAGGAAGCGCACCAAATCCGTCTCCTCCCGGCCGGCACAAGGCGCAACACCGGAAACCTGAAATCGAACGCCGTCCGAAAACCTAATCTGGCGCAGCTGCCGCCCACCGCAAGCCCGCACGACAAAACAGTCTGCGCCGGCTCAGGAAAACAGCAGCGACGACAATTTGCGCCGTGCCGACAGCGTTGCTTCGTCGGTCATGCCCCATGCCTCGAAGAGCTGCAGCAACTGGGTTCTGGCGCCGTCGTCGTTCCACGAGCGGTCGGCCTTGATGATCGCCAGCAGATTGTCGGCCGCCGCCATGCGATCACCCTTAGCGTTCTGGATCATGGCGAGCTCGAACCGTGCCTGGTGATCCCCGGGATTTTCGGCCAGCCGCCGTTCCAGTTCCGCCGGATTGCCGAGCACTGCTGCCTGCGCGGCGAGCGCCATCTTGGCGCGCAGCGCGGCGAGCTGGGGCGCATCCTTCTTCGCTTCCGGCGCCCGCGCCAACACCGCCTCGGCACCTTCGGTATCGCCGGCCTCGAACAGCAGATCGCCCAAGCCGGCGATCGCCTCGATCGTCTCCGGCGCCTGTTCCAGGATGGCATCATAAATGTCGGCAGCGGTCTGCACGTCACCGGCGTCGCGCGCCTCGGCAGCGGCGGCCAGTGCCTCGGCCACTTGCGGCGCGCCACCGTTCTTGCCGCCGACCTTCTGAATGAATTGCGTGATCTGGCTCTCGGGAATGGCGCCCATGAAGCCGTCGACCGGCTGGCCGTCCTTGAAGGCAATGACCGCCGGTATCGACTGGATGCCGAGCTGGCCGGCGATCGATGGATGATCGTCGATATTCATCTTGACCAGCTTGACCTTGCCACCGGCGGCTTTCACCGCCTTCTCCAGCAGCGGCGTCAATTGCTTGCAGGGACCGCACCACGGCGCCCAGAAATCGACCAGCACCGGCTGGCGACGCGATTCCTGGATGACGTCTGCAGCAAATCCAGCGGTCGTTGTGTCCTTGATGACATCGGCCGGCGCCTCCGCAAGTGCGACCTTCTCACGCGCGGCGTCGGTGCCGCCATATTGCACGGTGGTGGCATACTGGCCGCCATTGCTGCCAAATGGGCCGCCAAAGGGGTTGCTATCGCTCATCTCGTCGCCTTTCGGTCGCGCCGCCGGCCAAGGGACGGGCGCAACATCCTTCTTTAGAACCCGGTTTCAGTCACCCCGGTCTTAGTCACCCATGTGGCGATCATGCCGAGACTTTCAAGATAACAGCATCATGTCCGGTTGCCTCGACGAATTTGACCAGGTCCGCGGCAGCGATGGAAGTCGTCGCTTCATTGGTCAGCGGGTGGGCATTGACCACCGCATGGCTCATCAGCTTCTCGTCCAAAACGACCTTGACCCTTCGCTCGGTGTCGTTGATCAGCCCGAACACCGTGACCGCGCCCGGGACGACGCCGAGAAGCTCCATCAGCATCTCCGGCCGGCCGAAAGACACGCGCCCCGCAGCGCCGATCAGATGGTGGATCTGCTTGAGATCGACCACCGCCTCCTCGTCGACGCTGACCAGGAAGAAATTGTCCTTCTTGTCCTTGAGGAACAGGTTCTTGGTGTGGCCGCCGGCAATCTCGCCGCGCAGCGCCTGCGAATCGGCGACCGTGAACAGCGGCGGATGCCGCCGCGTCGATACCTCGATCCCAAGTCCGGCAAGAAAGGCGAAAAGTTCGGCTTCGGTCTTCGGCATCGGTCTTTCTTCTGGTGGCCCGCTTTCAACGGCTTGTTCGGCTAACGCCGTTTACGGCCAATGATGCGGCCAAGACAAGTCCGTCGCGCAACGCGGGGGGTGATTGCCTTGCGACGTCCCGAAGGAGCGCTTCTCCGCATTGCCGGCGAAGCAAAAAGCCTGCGAATTCCCTGTTGCAATCGCCGCGCTCTTCAGCCATATAGGCGCGGCTTGCGGCCCAAAAGCCGCGCGAGCGGGTGTAGCTCAGGGGTAGAGCACAACCTTGCCAAGGTTGGGGTCGAGCGTTCGAATCGCTTCACCCGCTCCATTTCTCTCAAGGGAAATCAAGCATCGAAAAGCCGCGGTCCGCCGCGGCATTTTCGTTTCTGCGCGCCAACAGGGCGCAGCGCGCCGAATCGGCTGGCCGCGCGCGCAAGTTCATTTGCCACGAGATTCATCCGCAGACCGCTCAGGTGCTTTTGAGCGTTCCGTTCATTCCGTTCGGGTAGAAGCCGCCCTTGCTGACGCCTTTCTGGTCGGTCAGATAGACGATCCGAAGCACTTCTTGCGGCGTCCTCGTGAAGGCGATTGCATCCGGGGTCGATGGAACGATATTGGCTTTGCCGTCCACTCGGATGCCCTGGTCCTTGTCTTCCGGTCCATCGATCTTGTCGCGGGCGTCGGAAACCGCATTGGCGGCCTTCCAGGCATCCTCGCCCATTCGGTAAAGCGACGATCGCGCCATCCCCATGTGATAGGCCTCGACGGCCAGAATGCCAGCGGCGGCGGCCTGGAAATCTTTGTTTTTCAGAAGCGGCGCGGCGCCGGCATAGGCAGTGACGCCGACATCCTCGAACAGCATGCCGCCGAGCACGAAGTTCATCTGGTTGCCGAAAGGATCGAAGTCCGCTCCGAGCCCCGCCGCCTTGGCAACCGCCGCAAAGCCCGCATCGAAATCGATTGCCGGCCGGTCGACGGCATCGCTTCCAAGTGTCTTGCGATAGAACCTGACATGGGCAAGTTCGTTTTCGGCGACCTCCCGCATGAACTCGCCGATTGCAGGCGTGTCAAAGCGAACCTGTTTGCCGCCAGCCACAGCGCCGGCCTTCGGGCCGGCATCCGAGTCATCGATCCCTTTTCCGGTGGTGCCGCGCAGGTAATATTCGGCTTCCATATATTCGAGATTGAGGGCGAACCGGAAAATGTCTTCGTCTTTGACCTCATCCTGCGCATAGGCGCGGGAAACCGGGGCAAGCCCGGTGGCCGAAGCGACCGTGGCTCCCAGACCAAACTGCAATGCGCGGCGGCGTGAAACACGAAATGCAGGCGTGACGCGGATCATGGCTTCCTCCCAAAAGCCCGCCGGCATCAAACATTTTGGCACCTCAAAAGCGGGCCTGCGCTCCCAACTTCACGAAGTGTGGAATGTTCCTCAATCGCCTTAAATGATCTCGCCGGATGGCGAGCGCCGAGGTTTCCTCGATTGTAACCTCATGTCAGCCGACGCACATGCGCTGTAGCGGCGCTGGATCTGACGGCAGCAAAAATCCAGCCGTTGCGGTCGTCCGAAGTACGCTGTCGATAAAATTCAGGACTTTTGCGTGCCGGTTTCGGACCAAGGTCCATCTTGCAGAATACTGTATTTGAACAAAGCTAGTAACAGCCGGCTTTCACATTGGAAGTCCTGACGTTTTTCATCTGGAACCCATCCTGGCGGGAGGGCGACTCGAAGGAGGAACTATGAAAACCCGCACCTGTCTATTCGCGACTGTAGCCGCTCTCACCCTTGTCGCATCTCCGGTCCTCGCTGCTCCCGGCGGCAATGGCAATGGCAACGGCAATGGCGGCAGCAACGGCAACGGCGGAAACTCGGCCGGGGCCGGCTCGCAGGGACACGGAGCCGCCACTTCCGCCGCGGCCAGGGACAAGTCGACGCACGGAGTTGCTCACGCAGCGGCGGTCGTTGCGACGACACCGGCCTCACCACAGGCCACGTTGGCCTTGCAGGCAGCGCTGGCAAGACAGACCGCGGATGACGCGGCAGACACTGCCGACGACACTGACACGGCTGAGTGAAGGCGACGAAGCTGTTGCTTCGTCCTAACACTATCGGTTCATTGACTCTGAACCCATGCTGGTTGGTGGGTTTCCTGCCGCTCGGCCATTTGCGCTTCACCTGCGGCGGTTACCTTTGACCGAATCAGCATACAAAAGACGGCTGCCCTAGGGTGGCCGTTTTGCTATGCCGGCCGTGTCACCATCACAAGAATTTTCCCAGTTATTCAGCTGGCAAATTGCTGTGTTGGACTCTTGACTACCGAGCCACACAGATTCATACATCAGATTCACGGCTTTGGGAGACTTTGATGTTGGCCGCCGCTTCCCCCGAACGCGAAAAGTTTCCATCTCTTTTCCATTTGGCTTTGGAACTTCTTAGCATGAACAAAGAGCTTCCTGAGCCGCTTTCTCGGCATATGGAACTGGTGTCGCGTCAGGCTCTGGAAGTCCTTGTGAACCCAGCAACGGTTTCAGCGAATACCCTCCCAGAGGCAATTCAGCTGGCTCTTCAGCTCCGGTCATCTGACCGGTTGAGAAGGGCCTTTAATCCGGATCTTCATCGTCTTACAGCGGCGCAGGCCCGGAACCTGCTCTCCCTAGAGCAGAACCGTGCGGCCTCGCATTGACCTGAGCTTGGTCCGGCAGAGCCTGCGACTTCTGAACGATTCCGCGTTTTTCGATCGCAGATTACATGACTTCACAGAGCATTTGATCGGTGCGATCGACCACGTTCTCGCAGCCCCAACTCTGTACGATAGCGCGATTGTGAGACAATTTGCGGACCAGATGCGCCTTGTCCAGTCCTACTTAGCTGGCAGTACGTCGAACGAAATTCCATATGAAGTCGTTTATTGCTTGACGAATGCGTTAGCACCTTGGGTTAAGCGGGAAACCATAATCGTCACCAGCTTGACTGAAGGTCATAATTTCCATCTCCTTCCCGTTGACCCTTGGAACTTTATTCGTACGACAATTAGTGGGTACGATACAGCCGGGTTTAACATCCTGTTAGTGATGATCGGCGTTCCGCGATTGTATTCACACAAGCCTGTTTTTTGTATCCCGCTTTTTCACGAACTCGGCCATTTCGTTGACGTTACTTCTAAGCTCTCCGAGGTTACCGTCCTGCTAAATTCTGCGGCAATAGCGCCAGTCGATGCTGACGAGTTAGCTCACAGACGGGAATTCTTTGCAGACGTATTTTCAAGTTGCTTCGTCGGTTACGCGGGTATTGAAGCGCTAAAAACCATAGCGCCGAACCATCCTACCACATATACTCATCCGGCTACCGCAGACAGAATACAAGTTGTTTCAGATTTTCTAGGATCAATCAACAACCCGATTGTGGACCTGCTCACCACTGCGGTGGCAGCATTAGGTCTACCAAACCTCAGAATAGCATCGTCCAAGGCAAATTTGGCTGTCGACTTCGATGATCTCCGGACCTTTGCTGGCTCAAATATCGGAGAGGTTTACGGCATATTCGAAGCGGCATGGAATTATATGTTCGAAGCAATCGACCAGGGCCGAAATCCGTGGGGGCTATCACCCGTGCGGGAAACCGATATAGAAACAGTTGTCAATGACTTGACCGAAAAATCCATCAGAAATTATGCATTGCGAGTAGCTTGGAATGAAACTGCTACGCCGTAAAGCTATAACTGACAGAATGAAGGTCAAGGGCCCAAGGGGACTGTACATTGATCCGCTGTTGTCGGAGAGCCAACTAGGTGAAGTAACGATTGACCTAAGGCTGGGGACGGACTTCTTAGTCTCAGTAGTTACTAGGCGCCCTTCGATTGA
This sequence comes from Mesorhizobium sp. M0904, assembly GCF_040319475.1. Taxonomy (NCBI): domain Bacteria; kingdom Pseudomonadati; phylum Pseudomonadota; class Alphaproteobacteria; order Hyphomicrobiales; family Phyllobacteriaceae; genus Mesorhizobium; species Mesorhizobium sp. M0904. The sequence continues at coordinate 87,565 of NZ_JAMYOC010000022.1, forward strand.
CTCAGCTCAACGTCCGGAGCAGTCGCGTGGTATCGCTTCATACTTCCGTAGCACGCGACGGGAGCTCGGAGATAAGTTTGTCCTCTATCCAAGTCAAGTCGTGCTGGGCACGACACTTGAGTATGTTGGATTACCCGACGACGTTTACGCAGATATAATTTCCCGGTCGAGCTTTAGCCGACTAGGCATTCACCACAATACAATGATACAACCCGGCTTCAGGGGGTGTATCCCGTTGGAACTGTTCAATCACGGGAATAACCCTATCGAATTGGTTGTAGGGGGGCGCTTAGTTCAGGCGCGGCTTATGGAAATGACCAGCTCCAGCCGATATCAATCGGCCACGGAAAACCGCAAATATTTTGGCAACGTTCGCCCCGTCATTTCGAAGGCCCAACATGACCCAGACCTCGATACGCTAACCAAACTCCGAGAGAGTTAAAGTAAGTCCGTGACCGGCTTTGTCGACCGCGAGCGCGCGACTGACCTGATGCAGCGCGCCGGCATCGAGGCGCTGGTGCTTTGCGAGCCCGAGGCGTTCCAATATGCCACCGGTGCCTGGATCGGCCCGGCCGGCCTGTTCCGGCGGGCCGGCGCCGGTTTCGCCGTTATTCCCAAGCGAGGCGACCTGCCGATCGGCGTCGTGGTGGCGGATTTCCAGGCTGCCCAGCTCCCGGCGGCGATGGCCGGCGCCATGGTACGCACGCATCCGATCTGGATCGAATCGGCGTCGCTCGAGCCGGCGACTGCCGACCGGCCTGTTGCGCAGCGCATCGAGGCCGGCCTGGTTGGCCGCGGCCCCGGTTTTTCACGTCCGGCGACCTTCGAGCTTGCCCGCTCCGTCCGCGAGCTGAAGACGATCCTCGCAGAATTCGGGCTGGAGCGTGCGACGCTCGGCATCGAGCTGGATTTCGTCTCGGCCAGCGATTTTTCCGCGATGCAGGCGATGTTGCCGGGCACTGCCCTGGTCAACGGTTCGCCGATCCTCGACCGGCTGCGGGCGATCAAGTCGCAGAGCGAGATCGACCTGTTGCAGCAGGGCATCGTCCTGTCGGAGGCCGGCCTGTCGCGGCTGCAGCAGCATGCAGCGGCCGGCATGCGTCAGTCTGAGCTGGTCGCGCTTTACCGGCAAGGCGTCGCGGATGTAGCCGCCGGGTCGTCGCAGCAAATCTCGACGGCGGAATACGTCACGCTGGGCGCTCGCCCAAAAGGCGCCGACGCGGTCGCCGCCGCCGGCGATCCGCTGAAGGCCGACATGGTGTGCAGCGTGAACGGCTATGCCTCGGATATGTCGCGGAATTTCACCTTCGGGCCGCCGTCGCCCGAACAGGCCGAATTGCATGCGATAGCCGAACGCGCCTTCGCCGACGGGCTTGCCGCGCTTATGCCCGGAAAGCCGCTGGCCGCCGTGCATCGCGCCGCCAGTGACAGCCTGGCGCGCCAGGGCCTGCGTTCCTATCGCCGCGGCCATTTCGGCCACGGCGTCGGCCATTCCGTGTTTTCCGAGCAATGGCCGTTCATCTCGGCCGACTGCGATGTCGCGATCGAACCCGGCATGGTGCTGGCATTCGAGATTCCGCTCTACATCGACGGTCTCGCCAGCTTCAATCTCGAGGACCAGTTCCTGATCACCGCCAACGGGCCGTCGCCGATGAACCGCCTGCCGAGACGTCTGGGGGTTATCGGCTGAATCCAGCCGGCGCCCTTATCTGGCGCCGGCCACGCCCCTGCGGAAATCCGACGGCGACATGCCGGAAAGCTTGCGGAACGACTTGTTGAACGCGCTGAGGGAGCCGAAGCCCGATTCCATGGCGACGCGCAGCACATTGGCATCCTGATGCATCAGCAGCGCCTGCGCGTAGCTGAGGCGCAGCAGATTCACATATTCATTGAGCGTCATGCCGGTCGATTTCTTGAAGATGCTCATGGCGTATTTGGGATGGATGTCGGCCGCCGCGGCGATGTCGACGCAATCGATCTCGTAGAGGAAATTCTCGGCGATGAAGTCGCACATGCGCCCGACATTGCGCAGCGATTGCTGATCGAACGGGCTGCCTAGCTCCTGTTCGACCGGCGTTTCCGGCACCAGCCGGTAGGGCTCGAACCGCACCCGCTCAAGCCGCAGCAAAAGCTCGTTGACGGCATGCTCCGCCTTGACCGGGTCGCCGGAGCGGGCATAGCGGTTCCAGCGCTCGAAATTGTGGTCGTCCGACCGGTCGGTGGCGTCGGTCACCAGCGTCGCGCCGGTCATCAGCCTGTTGCGGACGTCGACGGGCAAATGCAGCCGGAAGAAATGAACCAGCGGCAGATGCGCGCCGGCGTAGATGGCATCGTCGGAGGCTTCGTCCATCTGGTGCGGCAGGCCGCCCCAGAACAGGCACATGTCGCCCGCAGAAAGCGAAAGCCCGTGCCCGTCCATGCGGTAATGCACGGCGCCACGCACGATGAAATTCACCTCGACCTGGGCATGCCAATGTGGCTTGAGCATCACCAGGGGCTGGGTGTGGAACATTTGCAGCAGCAGCGGCAGGCCCTCCACGCTGCTGGCGCCAGGCTGGTAAAACGGCCTTTCCGGCATCTTACTTTCCGCTCATTTCTTATTCCCTTTGTCGCGGACAAGGCTTTCCCGAAGCCTAGTCTAGCCACGCTCGCAAACAGAGAGCAACTGAAATGGGAGGATTTCAATGCGCTTAAAATTGACCTGCGCCGCGCTCGCGCTTGCCCTGGGCTCCAGCCCAGCCTTTGCGCAGTCCGGTGAAATCACGATCTGGAGCTGGAACATCGCCGCTTCGTCGCTGAAGGCCACCATAGCGGGCTTCAACAAGCAGTATCCCGACATCAAGGTCACGGTCGAGGACCTCGGCAACCAGCCGACCTACGACAAATCGATCGCCGGCTGTGCCGCCGGCGGCGAGGGCCTGCCGGACATCGTGACGATCGAGAACGGCGAGGCGGAAAACTACTGGAGCCAGTTCCCGGATTGCTTCGTCGACCTGCACACGCTCGGCTACACCGCAGAAGACCAGGCAAAATTCCCCGACTTCAAACGTACCGAGCTCGAGGTTGACGACAAGGCCTATGCGATGCCCTGGGATTCCGGTCCAGTAGCGATGTTCTACCGCCGCGACTTCTATGAGAAGGCCGGCGTCGACCCGTCTTCGATCAAGACCTGGGACGATTTCATCGCCGCCGCCAAGAAGATCCAGGCCGCCAATCCTGGCGTGACGATGACCAACGCCGATTTCAACGGCGATTCCGAATTCTTCCGCATGATCTCCAACGAGCAGGGCTGCGCCTATTTCTCCGCCGATGGTCAATCGATCACCGTCAATCAGCCCAAATGCGTCGATGCCATGACCAAGATCAAGGAGATGAAGGACGCCGGCATCATTTCCTCTGCCGACTGGAGCACCAAGATCACCAACAACACCGCCGGCAAGGTCGCCAGCCAGATGTATGGCGGCTGGTATGAAGGCACCATACGCACCGAGTCGCCCGATGGCGCAGGCAAATGGGGCGTCTATCTGATGCCGAGCCTGACCGCCGACGGTCCGCGCGCCGCCAATCTCGGCGGCTCCTCGCTCGCCATCACTTCGGTGTCGAAGAACAAGGAAGCCGCCTACGCCTATCTGAAATACACGCTAGGGACGAATGAGGGCCAAATCACCATGCTGAAAGGCTTCGGCCTGGTGCCGTCGCTGATCTCGGCGCTCAACGACCCTTATGTCTCCGAAGGCCTGCCCTATTGGGGTGGCCAAGCCGTGTGGAAGGACATTCTCGGCACCTTGCCCAAGGTCGTCCCCAGCCGCGGCACGCCGTTCCAGAGCGACGCCGAAATCATCATCCGCGCGGTGCAGACCAAATATCTGGCCGGCGGCTATCCCGACGCCAAGGCAGCGCTCGACGATGCCGCAAGCCAGATCGCCGCGGCGACCGGCCTACCGGTCAAGTCGTGATCTAGACGAGGCGGCTCCGAGCGCACGGTTCCCCTTCTCCCCTTGTGGGAGAAGGTATCGCCGAAGGCGGCAGATGAGGGGTGCTCCAGCTTGGCGCCGGCGGCACTCCGGCCATCACCCCTCAACCGTCTCGGCGCTATGCGCCGATCCACCTTCTCCACAAGGGGAGAAGGCAAGAACTTGAAAGCAGAAAGGAGGAAAACGATGCGCTACCAGAACGCCACGGCTTATCGCTTTCTCGCGCCCTATCTGCTGATCTTCTCGATCTTCTGGCTGTGGCCGATCATCGATTCCTTCCTGATCTCGTTCCAGGCGACGCGCACCGTGCCGTGGCGGTTCGCGCCGACCTTCAACTGGGGCCGGCTGATCGGCGATCCCGCCTTCTTCAATGCCTTGAAGAACACATTGCTGATCCTCGTCATCCAGGTGCCGGTGATGATTTCGCTGGCGATTGTGATGGCGGTGCTTTTGAATTCGCCGCTGCTCAAGGCGCGTGGCCTCTTCCGCTTTGCCTTCTTCGCGCCGGTCGTGGTCGGCGAAGTCGCCTATTCGGCGGTTTTCCGGCTGATGTTCAATCTCGACTACGGCATCATCAACAAGTTGCTGAACAGCATCGGCCTGCCCAGTGTCGACTGGTTTACCAACGTCACCCCGGCGATGGCGGTGATCATGATGGCGGTGACCTGGCGCTGGGCCGGCTACAACGCCATCATCCTGCTCGCGGGCCTGCAGTCCATCCCCGAGGATGTCTACGAGGCGGCAACCTTGGACCGGGTCAGCAAGGTCAAACAGTTCTTTTACATCACGCTGCCGCTGCTCAAGCCGATCATCGTGTTCTGCGCCGTGCTGTCGATCATCGGCACCATGCAGCTGTTCACCGAGCCCTTCCTGATCACCGAGCGCGGCGGGCCGGGCGGCGGCACCGAAACGCTCGGGCTGCTGCTTTACCGCCAGGGCTTCCGGTCGCTCAATTTCGGCTACGCTTCGGCCGTCGCCTACACCATGGCCGGGCTGGCGATTGCCATTTCGCTGGTGCAGATATGGCTGACGAGGGAACCGAAATGACCTCGCGCTCCTCAATAAGCCATTCCCGGGTCAGCCGTTCCCAGGCCAGATTGGGCCGCAGCATCGCGCTGCATCTGTTCCTGACGCCGCTGGCGCTGGTCTGGCTGTTCCCGCTGTGGATGATGGTGGTCTTTTCCACGATGCCCGACAATGGCATCTTCAGCCCCGACATCGAGCTTTTGCCGCACGGCAATTTCCTCGACAATGTCAGCAATCTGCAGCGCGGCACCAATTTCATCGGCGCCATCGGCATCTCCGTCTCGGTGGCGGTGACCTACACCTTCCTGTCGGTGATGCTCACCTCGATGGCCGGCTGGGCGCTGGCGCGTTACAACTTCTTCGGCAAGGGCATGGTCGTCGCCATCATCTTCGGCACCATCACGCTGCCCTATGCGGTCGTGCTGATCCCGCAATTCATCATGGTGGCGCGCGACTTCAAGCTCGCCAACACCTGGGTGGCGCTGATCGTGCCGCCACTGTTCAACTCGCTGGGCGTGCTATTCATGCGGCAGAGTTTTTCGATGATGCCGCACGAGCTGTTCGACGCCGCCAAGGTCGAGGGCGTCAAGGAATGGCGGATATTCCTGTTCGTCGCATTGCCTCTGGCGCGGCCGATGCTGGCGGCGCTCGCCATCATTCTCTTCCTTGCTTCCTGGAACAATTATCTGTGGCCGCTGCTGATCAATTCCAAGCCGGGCGCAATGACCGCGCCGGTGGCGCTCGGCACGCTGATCGGTCTCACCAAGGTGTCCTGGGGCGGCATCATGGCGGGCGCGGTGATGCTGACGGCGCCAATGCTCGTCGTGTTCGTGCTTCTGCAGCGCCATTTCGTCGCCGGCATCGCCGCCGGCGCCATCAAGTAAGGATCAGCATGGCGGCAGTCACACTCAAAAACGTCATCAAGCGCTTCGGCGTCTTCGAGATCGTCCACGGCGCCAATATCGACATCGATGACGGCGAATTCGTCGTCTTCGTCGGCCCTTCCGGCTGCGGCAAGTCCACGCTGCTCCGGATGATCGCCGGGCTCGAGGACATCAGCGACGGCGAGATCGCCATTGGCGGCAAGGTGGTGAACGACGTCGAGGCAGCCGATCGCGGCATCGCCATGGTGTTCCAGTCCTATGCGCTCTACCCGCACATGACGGTCGAGCAGAATCTGAGCTTCGGCCTGAGAATGACCGGCAACCCCAAGGCAGATACCGAGCGGCGGGTGAAGCGGGCTTCCGAAATCCTGCGCATCGCCGAGCTGATGAAGCGGCGGCCGCGGCAATTGTCGGGCGGCCAGCGCCAGCGCGTCGCCATCGGCCGTGCCATCGTGCGCGAACCGCAAGTGTTCCTGTTCGACGAACCGCTCAGCAATCTCGATGCCGAGCTCAGGGTGCAGATGCGCGTCGAGATATCGCGCCTTCACAAGGAGCTTGGCGTTACCATGGTCTATGTGACGCACGACCAGACCGAGGCGATGACGCTGGCCGACAGGATCGTCGTGCTCAACGCCGGCAATATCGAGCAGATCGGCGCGCCGCTCGATCTCTACGACGACCCCGCCAACCGCTTCGTTGCCGGCTTCGTCGGCTCCCCGAAAATGAACTTTCTGGCGGCGAAAATGGTCGGGGCCGACAACGGCGCTGCGGTCGTCGAACTGGTCAATCATCGCGGCGCGCGACTGCGCAAGCCGCTTTCGGATGCTCTGCCTGCGATAGGCGGCGATGTCGTGCTTGGCGTGCGGCCGGAGCATTTCTTCGACGCCGGCCAGGGCGATTGCGACCTGACCCTCAAGGCCGACGTCGCCGAGCACTTGGGATCGGTGAGTTATGTCTATGCCAATTCCGGAACCGGGGGCGGGCGCGAGGAACTGATCATCGAGCGCGAGGCCTCGCGGCATCGCGCGAATGGCGACGATCTGGTGGTGTCGATCAAGGCCGACCGCTCGCTTCTCTTCGACGCCACCGGCGCACGCATTCGCTAACCCATCTTTCTTTTGTCCGATCGCGATTGCTCGCGGCCACCCCACGGAGATTTGACATGACGTCCAAACCAGAAAAAATTCGCTGGGGCATTCTCGGGCCCGGCAACATCGCCAAGGCGTTTGTCGGCGGCGTCGCCCATTCGCGCACCGGCACATTGGTCGCCTTAGGGGCGCGCAATCCCGGCAAGGCCGGGCTCACTGAGGCTTTCCCCGGCGCCCGCATCCTCGATGGCTACGAGGCTTTGCTTGGCGATCCGGATGTCGACGCGATCTATATTTCAACGCCGCATCCAAGCCATGCCGAATGGGCGATCAAGGCAGCCGAGGCCGGAAAACATGTGCTTTGCGAAAAGCCGCTTGGCCTGACCGCCTTCGAGGCCGACGCCATGATCCATGCCGCGCGCAAGGCCGGCACCTTTCTCGGCGAAGCCTTCATGTACCGGCTGCATCCGCAGACGGCCAGGCTGGTCGAGCTGGTCAGGGCCGGCGCGATCGGCGACATCAAGATGATCAAATCCAGTTTCGGCTTCGCCATGCCGGGCTTCATGCCGGAGCACCGGCTTTACGCCAAGGATCTCGCCGGCGGCGGCATTCTCGATGTCGGCGGCTATCCCGTCTCGATGGCGCGGCTGATTGCCGGCGCCGCGGCGGGAAAGCCCTTCGCCGAGCCGGACAAAGTGGTCGGCGCTGCGCATCTCGGCCAATCCGGCGTCGACGAATGGGCGTCGGCGCTGTTGCATTTTCCAGGCGGCATCGTCGCGGAAGTCTCCTGCAGCATTTCGCTCGCGCAGGACAACGTATTGCGTATTCTCGGCAGCAAGGGCCGCATCGAGGTGGCGGATTTCTGGTATGCCGGCGGCCAGCAAGGCGGCACCGGCGAAATCCGCATCATCCGTCCGGGTGACACCGAGGTGGTCGAGGTCAAGGAGGACGGCTGGCTTTACGCATTCGAGGTCGACGCTGCCGGCGAGGCCATTCTCGGCGGGAAGCAGGAGTTCGCCTGGCCGGGCATGAGCTGGGCCGACAGTCTCGGCAATCTGCGCGTGCTCGATAAATGGCGGGCCGCCATCGGGCTCGAATACGACATCGAGAAACCGGCAAAGCGCGTCCACACGATCTCCGGGCGGAAGCTGCGCTCCGGCGGGACCGCCATCCCCAAGCGCGGCATTCCGGGCCTGCCGCGGCCGGCTTCGTGTCTGGCGCTCGGCTTCGAGGATTTCCGCACGTTTTCGTCGGGCGCCATCCTGCTCGACGCCTATTTTGAGGCGGGCGGCAATCTGTTCGACACCGCCTTCGTCTACGGTTCCGGCTATACCGAGACGCTGCTCGGCCAGTGGCTGAAGAACCGCGGCGTGCGCGAGCAATCGGTGGTCATCGGCAAGGGTGCGCACTCGCCGCTCTGCTATCCCGACGTCATCGGCAAGCAGCTCACCCAGTCGCTTGAGCGGCTGCAGACCGACCATATCGACGTCTATTTCATGCATCGCGACAACCCGGACGTGCCGGTCGACGAGTTCGTCGATGCGATGGATCGCGAGGTCAAGGCCGGCCGCATTCGCGGTCCGTTCGGCGGCTCGAACTGGACGATGGAACGCATGGACGAGGCGATTGTCTATGCCGAGCGCACCGGCAAGCAGAAGCCCGGCGCCCTTTCCAACAATTTCTCGCTGGCCGAGATGCTGGAGCCGATCTGGGCGGGCTGCGTCACCTCCTCCAGCGACGCATGGAAGGCCTGGCTCACCGCCCGGCAGATGCCGAATTTCGCCTGGTCGAGCCAGGGCCGCGGCTTCTTCACCGACCGCGCCGGCCGCGACCGGCGCGACAATGAGGAACTGGTCCGGGTCTGGTACTCGGAGAGGAACTTCGGCCGTCGCGACCGCGCCATCGAGCTCGCCAAACGGCTGGGCAAAAGCCCGATCCACGTCGCGCTCGCCTATGTCCTGGCGCAGCCCTTTCCGTCCGTCCCGCTGATCGGGCCGCGCACGCTCGACGAGTTGGAAGACAGCCTCCAGGCGCTCGACATCTCACTTTCGCCGGACGATCTTGCATGGCTGGATAGCGGTTCGGATCAGGCCCGCGCGCGCGCCTGATAGCGGGGTCTTGCGCTGCGCCCTTAATTTCCGGACTGTTTGCGCTGCCCCTCACCTACCCTCTCCCCGCTCTTCGGGAGAGAGGATAAGGTTAAAGGGCAGCGCCGAAGTCGCTTGAGATAGGGAAGACAGATGCTCGACATATCACCGTCGAAACAGGCGGCCACCTGGCTCGGTTCTTTTGCGCGAGCGCTCGAGGCGGGCGACGTCGCGGCCGCAATCAACCTGTTCGTCGAGGACTGTTACTGGCGCGATCTGCTGACCTTCACCTGGAACATCAAGACCATGGAAGGCCGCGCGGCGATCCGCGACATGCTGGAAGCCACGCTGGCAATGACAAGGCCTGCCCGGTGGCAGCTCAGCAGCGAAGCGACTTCGGACGAAGGCGTTATCGAAGCCTGGTTTTCTTTCGAGACGTCATCCGCGTGGGGCCAAGGCATCATGCGCCTCAGGGACGGCAAATGCCGGACACTGTTTACGGCGATGAGCGATCTCAAGGGGTTTGAGGAGCGCAAGGGCCCGGCGCGGCCTCTGGGCGTCCGCCACAAGGCCGATCCGGAGCGCGAGACCTGGCTGGAGGCGAGGGCGCGCGAGACGCGTGAACTCGGCGCCGGCCAGCAGCCTTATTGCCTGGTCATCGGCGGCGGCCAGGGCGGCATCATGCTGGGCGCACGGCTCCGGCAACTCGGCGTGCCGGCCATCATCATCGAGAAGAATGCGCAGGCCGGCGATTCCTGGCGCAATCGCTATCGCTCGCTCGTGCTGCACGACCCGGTCTGGTACGACCATCTGCCCTACATCCCGTTTCCCGAGAACTGGCCGGTGTTCACGCCCAAGGACAAGATGGGCGACTGGCTGGAAATGTACACGCGCGTCATGGAGCTCAACTACTGGACCTCCACAAGATGCATCAGCGCGTCCTACGACGACACCGAAAAGGTCTGGACGGTCGAGGTTGACCGCGCCGGCCAGCGCATCACGCTAAAGCCGAAGCACATCGTCTTTGCAACCGGTGCTTATGGCCCGCCCAGGCAGATCGACCTGCCGGGCGCCGAGGCCTTCCAGGGCGAGATCCTGCACTCCAGCCAATATTCCAGCGGCGAGAAATTCCGCGGCAAAAAGGTCGCCGTTATCGGCGCCGCAAGTTCTGGCCATGATGTCAGCGTCGATCTATGGGAGAGCGGCGCCGAGGTGACGATGGTCCAGCGCTCGCCGACGACGGTGGTCAAGTCGGACACGCTGATGGAGATCGGTTTCGAGATCTTTTCGGAAAAGGCGCTGGCTCGCGGCATCACCACTGAGAAGGCCGACATGATCGTCGCCTCGACGCCGTTCGCGCTGCTGCCGCAAGGCCAGCGGGCGCTTTACGACATCATCAAGGCGCGCGACGCGGCCTTCTACGACCGCTTGCGCGGCGCCGGCTTCGCCATCGATTTCGGCGAAGACGAGACCGGGCTCCTGATGAAGGCCTATCGCACCGGCTCGGGCTTCTACATCGACGTCGGCGCCTGCGATCTGATCATCGACGGCGAGATCGGCATCCGCAGCGGCGTCGGGATCAAGTCGCTGACGCCGACAGGCATCCTCTTCGACGACGGCACGGAACTGGCGGCCGACGCAATCATCGCCTGCACCGGCTATCTCTCGATGAACGAAACGGTGGCGGCGATCGTCTCCCGTGAAGTCGCCGACAAGGTCGGGCCGTGCTGGGGGATTGGCTCGGGCGTGAAGGGCGACCCAGGTCCATGGCAAGGCGAATTGCGCAACATGTGGAAGCCGACCGCGCAGGAAGCGCTGTGGTTCCACGGTGGCAATCTGGCACTGTCGCGCTTTTATTCGAAGTTCGTGGCGCTGCAGATCAAGGCGAGGATGGAAGGCGTTGCGACGCCGGTTTATGGGACGCCGCGGTGAAGCTGTGATCTCCCCCCTTGAGCGGGAGATGTCGCCAAAGGCGACAGAGGGGATCGCCGCGCGCCGAGCGCCAGCCTCCACTACAAGCAGCAGCAGGCCGAGCCCCGTCGGACCTACCCCTCAGGCCTGCCGGCCATTTCCCCTCAAGGAGGGAGATCACCCACGCCCGAAATGCCGGGCGGCAACCTCGACATGCGTGTCGTGCGCATGCGCTTCGAAGCGCTCGGTTTCGCCGAGATCGTCCAGCGCCTCGTTCGGCCACCACGTGCCGCCGACCACGATGCCGTCCGAGACCAGCCTTTGCTCGGCGACCAGCGAGGCACCGACCGAGTCGACAAAGGTGAAGCGGCCCGGACGCAGCCGCAGCACCGCGATGTCGCCGACCGCACCAACCGCAAGCCTGCCCAAATCGGGCCTGGCGATCGCTTCGGCCGGCCGCTGTGTCGCGGCGCGCAGCACCTCGACCAGCGGCATGCCGAGGACCAGCAGCTTCGACATGCACACCAGAATGTCGAAGGCCGGCCCGTCGACGCAGTAGAGATGCACGTCGCTGCTGATCACGTCCGGCGCCAGCCCCTCGCTCAGCATCGCCTTGGCCACCTCGAAATCGAACGAGCCCATGCCGTGGCCGATATCGAAGATGACGCCGCGCTCGCGCGCCAGCCGCATATCCGGCCGCACCGCGCCCGAAGCGAAGACCGGCGCGTTGGGAAACGGCCGGAAGCAGTGGGTGAGGATGTCGCCCTTGCGCAGCCGCGGCAGCACTTCCGAGCGGCCCGGCGGCGGCTCGTCTATGTGCGCCATCAGCGGCAGGCCGGCTTTGTCGGCGGCTTCGAGCGCGAGATCGACCGGCGCGATGCCGCTGGTGCCGCCGGCATGGCGACCCGAGCGGACCTTGACGCCGACAACCACGTCCGCGTGCTCGCGAGCCGCCGCTACCGTCTCGCGCGGTTCGCAGAGCCGGAGGTCGCTACACTCGCCGACCGCCACGGTCTGCGAGAAGCCGAATATGCCGGCAAAGGAAATGTTGACATAGGCCAGGATGCGGACTTTCGAGCACTCGATGACGTGGCGGCGAAAGCCGAGGAAATTGCCGGCGCCGGCACTTCCGGCATCGATGAAGGTGGTGGTGCCGCTCTTTGCGGCGAGCCGGTCGGCATCGACGCCGAGCGACGTGCCGCCCCAATAGACATGGCTGTGCAGGTCGATCAGGCCCGGCGCGACGATCGAGCCCGTGGCATCGATGACGCGGGCGGCACGTTCGAAGGGGATTTCGGTGTCGATCGCGGCGATACGGCCGTCGGCAATCGCCAGATCGCGCTGCGCGTCGAGGCCGGACGCCGGATCGATGAGGCGGCCGCCTTTTATCAGGAGATCGAATTGCATCGCGCCTGTCTCCACTTTCCCGTCAGGCCGGCCTGTAGGCAACGGCCTCGACCTCGATCTTGATGTCGATCATCAGCCGCGACTCCACTGTCGTGCGCGCCGGCGGGTCTTTCGGGAAATGCCTGGCATAGACGGTGTTGAAAATGCCGAAATCGCGGGCGTCTTCGAGCCAGACCGTCGTCTTGACTACGTCGTCGAGGGTACAGCCGGCCAGCGCCAGTGCCGCCTTGACGTTCGACAGCACCTGCTCGGTCTGTTCGGCGATGCCGCCCTTGACCACCAGCCCGTCTGTGCCGACCGGCACCTGGCCTGAGACATAGACGAAATCGCCGGCCCTGACCGCTGGCGACAACGGCACATGGGATTTTCCAAAACACTGCTTGGGCAAGGAGGCCTCCTGTCTAGGTTCTTTGGGTGAACGCGCGATAGGAGGCGGCTGCACGCCATCGATCCACATTTTGAAAGCCTATATCGCTTTGCTGCGGTAACGCCAGAACGATCATCGCCCTTGCTGATCCTTCGCGCCCCCCTCTGTCCTGCCCTCTTTGCGATCACTTGGCATCTCCCCCTCTAGTGGGGAGATCGGCAGCTTCTCCGATAGCATCCATTCAGCCACCTTGGAGATTGCGAAAGCCGCGGTGACATCCAATCTCCCCCTGGAGGGGGAGATGCCCGGCAGGGCAGAGGGGGGCGCTGTCCTGGGCGCTGTCCCGCCAGCGTCTGGACCCGCGACACCAGCCTGGCTCAGCGGTCGATCCGCGTCGACAGGATGATCGACGACGACGTGCGCTCGACTCCGTCCATGGCGCCGATCTGGTCGAGAAGCGTGTCGAGATCCCTGATCGACGGCGCCTCGACGATGACGATCATGTCGAAATTGCCGCTGACCGAGTGCAGCGTGCGAACCGGTGGCAGCGCCTGCAGGCTGCGCACCACTTTGTCGGCCAGCTTGGGCGTGACGGTGAGCAGGACATGCGCCCTGACCAGCCCCTGCTCGTAATCCGGCGACAGCCTGACCCCGTAGCCGGCGATGATGCCGCGCTGTTCCAGCCGCTCGATCCGGCTCTGCACCGTGGTTCGTGAGACGCCCAGCCGCCGCGCCAGTTCGGCGGTCGAGGCGCGTGCATTGGTGCGCAGCAGGGAAAGCAGAGCCTGGTCGGCATCGCTGAGCATTTCGACGAACCTTACCGGCACATTGCCCAAAGAGAGGCTGCGTTTCGTACAATCTCACGCTTCCTTTCGACAGGCAAGCTGCGATTCTAACCGTGAATTTAGCATTGGTGCGAGGGACCGGTCATGAAGGAAATCATCGTCGTCGGCGCCGGCAAGATCGGCTCGACCATTGCCGAGATGCTGGCTTCCACGGGCGACTACCACGTCACGCTCGTCGACCGATCGGCGGCGCAGCTCGGCGCGGCCGAACTGCCTGAAACGGTCGAGACGCTGGAACTCGACATCGAGGCCGCCGGCACCCTCGAAGCGGCCTTGGCCGGCAAATTCGCGGTGCTCAGCGCCGCGCCTTTCCATCTGACCACGCGCATCGCCGAGGCGGCGGCCAGCGCCGGCGTGCACTATCTCGATCTGACCGAGGACGTCGTCAGCACCAGGCGGGTCAAGGAACTGGCTCGTTCCGGCAGCAGCGCCTTCATTCCGCAATGCGGTCTGGCGCCGGGCTTCATCTCGATCGTTGCCAACGATCTCGCCAGCCGCTTCGACACGCTGGAAAGCGTGCGCATGCGGGTCGGCGCGCTGCCGCAGTACCCGTCGAATGCGCTGAACTACAATCTGACCTGGAGCACCGACGGCGTCATCAACGAATATTGCCAGCCTTGCGAGGCGATCGTCGAAGGCGAGCTGATCGAAGTGCCGCCGCTGGAGGAGCGTGAAGAATTCTCGCTCGACGGCGTCACCTACGAGGCGTTCAACACCTCGGGTGGACTGGGCACGCTGGCCGAAACGCTGAAGGGCAGAGTGCGGACGCTGAACTATCGCACCATCCGCTATCCCGGCCACGCCGCGATCATGAAGGCGCTGCTCAACGACCTCGGCCTGCGGCACCGCCGCGACGTGCTGAAGGACATTTTCGAAAGCGCCCTGCCGGCGACGCTGCAGGACGTGGTTGTCGTCTTCGTCACCGTCAGCGGCCGCAAGAACGGCCGTCTGCTGCAGGAGACCTACGCCAACAAGATCTACGCCAGGCGCGACGGCGAAATGGTGCGCAGCGCCATCCAGATCACCACCGCATCGGCGATCTGCGCGGTGCTCGACATGCTCGCCGACGGCACCTTGCCGGCAAGAGGTTTCATCAAGCAGGAGGACATCGCGCTTGACGCTTTTCTGGCCAACCGCTTCGGCCGCGCCTACGCGCAGCACGAGATGGTTAGCCGGCTTGCGGGGTGAGCTGCGTAATCTCCCCCCGAGGGGGAGACGTCGCCGAAGGCGACAGAGGGGGGTCGCCTCGCGAAGAGCGCCAACCTCCATCTGTCGCAAGGGAGGTCGCATCCAGTCGAACCGACCCCCTCTGGCCTGCCGGCCATCTCCCCCTCAAGGGGGGAGAGTGTGAGCCCTCAAACATGCACCGCCCGCCCAAGCGCCTTCAGCGCCGCTTCCTGAAAACCCTCGCCCTGTGTTGGATGGGGATAGATCGTTCCGGCGATATCCTCCAGCGTCGCACCCATCTCCAGCGCCAGCCCAAACGCAGTGGACAGCTCCGACACGCCCTGGCCGACGGCCTGGATGCCGAGCACCAGATGGTTGTCGGCGCGGGCAACGACCCGAACGAATCCGTCCTCGCCCAACTTCGTCATTGCCCGGCCATTGGCGGTGAAGGGAAACAGTCCGACCTTGATCTCGCCACGCGTCTTGGCCTCTTCCGGCGACAGGCCCGCGGCGACCAGCTCCGGGTCGGTGAAGCAGACAGCCGGGATTGCTCGTCTGTCCCAGCTGCGCTTGTGGCCGGCGACGATCTCGGCGACCATTTCGCCTTGCGCCATCGCCCGGTGCGCCAGCATCGGCTCGCCGGTGACATCGCCAATGGCAAAGATACCGCGCATCGAGCTGCGGCACTGGTCGTCGATGCGGATGAAGGGTCCGGCCATGTCGAGGTCGATCTGCTCCAACCCCCAGCCTTCGGTCACCGGCTTCCGACCGACCGTGACCAGGACCTTGTCGGCAGCGATCTTGCCGTTCTTGCCGCCATTCGCCTCGACCAGCAGTGCGTCGCGCTTAGTGGACAGCCCCTTGGCCTTGGCGTTCACGAGCACCTCGATGCCGAGCTCGGCCAGCCGCTTCACCACCGGCCTGGTCAGTTCCGCATCATATTGCGCCAGCACGCGCGGCAACGCCTCGACCACGGTCACCTTGGCCCCCAGCTTGGCAAAGGCGATACCGAGTTCCAGCCCGATATAGCCGCCGCCGACCACCGCCAGCCTCTCCGGAACTTCGCTCAGCGCCAGCGCCTCGGTCGACGAAATGACCGGTCCGCCGAACGGCAGCGATAGCAACTCGACCGGCGCCGAGCCGGTCGCAATCACCACCGTTTCGGCGCGGATCACCTGCATGCCGATCTCGGTGTCGACGGCAACGGTCTTGCCGTCGCGAAATGTCGCCCAGCCATGCACCGTCTTCACGCCAGCTTTCTTCAGCAGACCGGCAACACCGTTGTTCAGCCGGCTAACGATCCCGTCTTTCCAGGCCATGGTGGCGGCGAGATCAAGCGATGGTGCGGCGATCGCAATGCCGAGCGGGCTTTTTCCACCCGCCATGTGCGAGAGCTTCTCGAACTCCTCGGCCGCGTGAATCAGCGCCTTGGACGGAATGCAGCCGACATTGAGACAGGTGCCGCCCGGTCTGCCGAACTCGACGATAACCGTATCGATGCCGAGCTGCCCGGCACGGATAGCGCAGACATAGCCGCCCGGACCGGCGCCGATGACCAGCAGCTTGCAGGAGATTTCCTTCATGTCAGCTGCATCCTTTCTGGGATGGCCCCGGCACGGCTCCCCCTTCTCCCCTTGTGGGAGAAGGTGTCGCCGAAGGCGACGGATGAGGGGTGTTCCAGCGGAGCGAGACGTTGGCATTCCCTGGAACACCCCTCATCCGTCTCGGCGCTATCGCGCCGATCCACCTTCTCCCACAAGGGGAGAAGAGGGACCCCGCATTCCAACGCCGGCACTTTCCGACGATTCTCCTCGTACTTCGCGATCAATCGCATCCCCTAATCCACAAAAATCAACGCCGGCGTCTCTAGCAGCGTCTTGATGCGCTGGATGAACACCGCAGCGTCCCAGCCGTCGACGACGCGGTGGTCGAAGCTGGAGGACAGGTTCATCATCTTGCGCGGGATGAACTGGCTGCCGTCCCATACCGGCCGCACCATCATCTTGTTGACGCCGACGATCGCCACTTCCGGATGATTGATCACCGGCGTCGTCGCCACGCCACCCATGGCGCCGAGCGAAGTGATGGTGATGGTCGAGCCCGAAAGCTCGTCGCGTGTCGCCGTGCCCGACCTGGCCGCCTCGGCGAGCCTATTGACCTCGGCGGCGCAGTCCCAGATGTCGCGCGCCTCGGCGTACTTGACCACCGGCACCATCAGCCCCGCAGGCGTCTGCGCCGCGATGCCGATATGGACGCCGCCATGCTGGTGGACGATGCCGGCTTCGTCGTCGAACAGCGCATTGAGGTTCGGCTGGTCGGCAATGGCCTTGACCATCGCCCGCATCAGGAACGGCAGCAGCGTCAGCTTCGGCCTGTCCGCGCCCGGCCGCTTCTCCTTGTTAAGCGCGGCGCGCAAATCCTCGAGTGCGGTGACGTCGATCTCCTCGACATAGGTGATGTGCGGGATGCGCGACTTGGCCAGCGTCATCTTCTCGGCGATCTTTCGCCTGAGCCCGACTATCTTGATGTCCTCGACCGTCTCGTTGCGGGCGAGGCCAGGGGCCTTCGCCAGCTGTGGCCCCCGCGCCAGGAAGGCGTCGATGTCCTCATGCCGGATGCGACCGGCCGGGCCGGTTCCCGAAACCTGCCGAAGGTCGATGCCGGCCTCTTTCGCCCTGAGGCGGACGGCCGGCGAGGCCAGTGGCTTTTCTCCCTCGGGACGCGGCACGCTGTTGACCTTGGACCTGGCGCCGTCATCCTCGGGCTTGTCCCGAGAATCTACCGACCTCTCGGAACTGATTGCGTCATATCCGTGTGGGACGGCAGATCCTCGGGACAAGCCCGAGGATGACGGCGCCAAATTGGGTAATGACGGCTCCAAGCCCGAGGACGGGCGAGCCCGCGCATCGTCAGGGGCACCCTCCGCCGTAACGTCTGCAAGCGTCGCGCCAACCCTGACGTTCCCCTCGCCCGCCACTTTCAACCTGACAATCGGCGAGCCGATCGCCACAGTGTCGCCGATCTCCGCACCCAGCCAGAGGATCTCGCCATCGACGGGCGAAGGAATTTCGACCGTCGCCTTGTCGGTCATGACCGCGGCAAGCACGGCGTCCTCGCGCACGAGATCGCCGACCTTGACCTGCCATTCGACCAGCTCGGCCTCGGCGACGCCTTCGCCGACATCGGGCAGCTTGATGACATATTCGCCCATCGTCTTCCCCCTCAGGCTTCCATCGTTTCGACGAGCGCGCGGCCTAGCCGGGCGGGACCGGGAAAATAGTCCCACTCCTGCGCATGCGGATAGGGCGTGTCCCAGCCGGTGACCCGCGCCACCGGCGCTTCCAGATGGTAGAAGCAGTTCTCCTGAACCAGCGCCGAAAGTTCGGCGCCGAAGCCGGATGTCAGCGTCGCCTCATGCACGACCACGCAGCGCCCGGTCTTGTTGACCGAGGCGACGATCGTCTCGAGATCCAGCGGCAGCAGTGTCCTCAGATCGATGATCTCGGCATCGATGCCGGTCTCCTCGGCTGCTGCTTGGGCGACATAGACCATCGTGCCGTAGGCAAGCACGGTAACTGCCGCACCAGGCCGCCGGATCACCGCCTTGCCGAGCGGCACCGTGTAGTGGCCATCGGCGACTTCGCCGAGCTGATGCTTCGACCATGGCGTCACCGGCCGCTCGTGATGACCGTCGAAGGGGCCGTTATACAGCCGCTTCGGCTCCAGGAAGATCACCGGGTCGGGATCCTCGATCGCTGCGATCAGCAGGCCCTTGGCGTCGTGCGGGTTCGACGGCACCACGACTTTCAGGCCGGAGACATGCGTGAACAGCGCCTCCGGGCTCTGGCTGTGGGTCTGGCCGCCGAAAATGCCGCCGCCGGTCGGCATTCTCACGACGATCGGGCAGGTGAAATCGCCGTTCGACCGGTAGCGCAGCCGCGCCGCTTCCGAGACGATCTGGTCATAGGCCGGATAAACATAGTCGGCAAACTGCACCTCGACACAAGGCTTCAGCCCGTAGGCCGCCATGCCGATGGCCGCGCCGACAATCCCGGATTCGCTGATCGGCGCATCGAAGCAGCGGCTCTTGCCGTATTTCGCCTGCAGGCCTTGCGTGCAGCGGAAGACGCCGCCGAAGAAGCCGACATCCTCGCCGAACACGATGACGCGTTCGTCGCGCGCCATCGACACGTCCATGGCGTCGCGGATCGCCTCGATCATGGTCCGCCGCGGCATGGTCAGACCCCGGCCTGTTGGCGCTGGCGCCTGAGATGCGGCGGCATCTCGGCATAGACGCCCTCGAACATATCGCGCGCCGAAGGCTTGCCGCCGGCATGCAGCGTGCCGTGGCGCTCGGCCTCCCGCTGCGCTGAAATCACCGTATCGAGGATTTCCGCCTCGGCCTGGGCGTGGCGTTCGTCAGACCAGACGCCGCGCTGGATGAGGTGGTTCTTCAGCCTGACGATCGGGTCGCCGAGCGGCCAGGCGTCGGACTCGGCCTTCGGCCTGTAGGCCGACGGGTCGTCGGAGCTCGAATGCGCGCCGACGCGGTAGGTGACGTATTCGACCAGCGTCGGCCCGAGATTGCTGCGCGCCCGTTCCGCCGCCCATTTGGCCACCGCATGGACGGCGAGATAGTCGTTGCCGTCGACGCGCAGCGACGGGATGCCGAAGCCGAGGCCACGGGCGGCAAAAGTACCGGAGCCACCGCGGGCGATGCCCTGGAAGGTCGAAATCGCCCACTGGTTGTTGACGACGTTAAGCACGACCGGCGCCTTGTAGGTCGAGGCGAACACCAGCGCCGAATGGAAGTCGGACTCGGCGGTCGAGCCGTCGCCGATCCAGGCGGCGGCGATCTTTGAATCGTTGCTGATTGCCGAGGCCATCGCCCAGCCGACCGCCTGGATGTACTGCGTCGCCAGATTGCCGGAGATCGAGAAGAAGCCGTGCTCCTTCGACGAATACATGATCGGCAATTGCCGCCCTTTCAGCGGATCGGCCTCGTTCGAATAGATCTGGTTCATCATCGTGACCATCGGGTAGCCGTCGGCGATGAGCAGGCCGGCCTGCCGATAGGTCGGAAAATTCATATCGCCCCGCGACAGCGCCTTGCGGAAGGCGCAGCTCACTGCCTCTTCGCCGAGATGCTGCATGTAGAAAGAGGTCTTGCCCTGGCGCTGCGCCATCTGCATGCGCGCATCGAAGCTGCGCAGCGTCATCATATGGCGCAGCCCCTCCAGCAACTCGTCGTCCGAAAGCAGCCCTGCCCACGGCCCGACCGCCTCGCCAGCGCGGTTGAGCACGCGGATGATCGAGAAGGCCAGATCGCGGATGTCGCGCGGGTCGACGTCGATCTTCGGGCGCGGCACCGAGCCAGCTTTTGGAATGCTCACATTGGAGAAATCCGGCGTCCCGCCCGGCCGCACTTCCGGTTCCGGAACATGGAAGCGCAACATTCCGGCATCGGCCATGATCTCGGTCCTCCACTGTTGCCCGGCCAGGATAGTTGCACACCGCCGGACCAGTGCCAATTCGTCGGGCGCGGCTTCGGGCCAACGACCGCGCCGGCCAGCACTCGTCAAGATGAAGATATGTCCGCGAAATTTCTTGTCGATCTTCCTCCGCCATGCGCAATTTGGCGAATGGTCCGGCCTGATCTGGCGCATGAGAAGGGATTCCTGCTGGCAAGATCCCTCTGTCGAGTTCCTTCGCGCCCCCCTCTGTCCGGCAGGATAGAGGGGGGCGCTGTCCCATAGGCGTCGCGATACAATCCCGCCAACCCTCCGTTCACCCTGCGCCCGCCTCGTGCTAATCAGCGCCCATGGCACAGAAGAAAGCATACGAAGTCGATGCATGGCTCGCGAAGCCGGATCCGCGCGTCTCGATCGTGCTGCTTTACGGTCCCGATCGCGGGCTGGTTGCCGAGCGGGCAAAGGCCTTTGCCGGCAAGACCGGCCTGCCGCTTGACGATCCGTTCTCAGTGGTCAGGCTGGACGGATCGGAAGTCGACCGCGACGAGGGCCGCCTGCTCGACGAGGCCCGCACCGTGCCGATGTTTTCGGAGCGGCGCCTGCTATGGGTGCGCAATGCCGGCGCCCAGAAGGCGCTTGCCGACGACGTCAAGGCGCTGACGTCGGAGCCCGCACGGGACGCCATCATCCTTATCGAGGCCGGCGACCTGAAGAAGGGCGTCGGCCTGCGCGCCGTGGTGGAGGCGGCGGATAATGCCATGGCATTGCCTTGCTATGCCGATGAAGCCAGGGATATCGATACGGTCATCGACGACGAACTGCGCAAGGCCGGCATGTCGATGACGCTGGAGGCCCGGCAGGCGCTGCGCCGCAATCTCGGCGGGGACCGGCTGGCCTCGCGCGGCGAGATCGAAAAGCTTGTGCTTTATGCGCATGGCCAGGCCGAAATCGGCCTTGACGACGTCAAGGCGACGTCTGGCGACGTCTCAGGCCTCTCCTTCGATGCGGCGGTCGACGCTCTGCTCGAAGGCAGGATCGCCGACTTCGACACCGCCTTTACCCGCCATTGCCAGTCCGGCGGCCAGCCCTTTCTGGTGCTTTCATCGGCGATGCGGCAGCTGCAGACGATCCAGGCCATGCGCGGCCAGATGGATGCCGGCGGCCGCAATGCCGCTTCGGTCGTTGCCGCGGCGCGCCCGCCGGTTTTTTTCTCCCGGCGCAAGCTGGTGGAGAAAGCCCTCGAACGCTGGAGCAGCGAAGCGCTCGGCCGCGCACTCAACCGCCTGCAGACGGCGGTCCTGCAGACACGCCGGCGGCCGGATCTGTCGATCGCGCTGGCACGCCAGGCCCTGCTCGGCATTGCCGTGGAGAGCGCAAGGCTGGCGCAGCGAGCCTGATCTCCCTCTTCGAGGGGGAGACGTCGCCGAAGGCGACAGAGGGGTCGGCGAGCGTAAAGCGCCAGCGCCTTCCGCGACGACAGACGACGTGGGCGCTTGATGTGAGACGACCCCCTCTGGCCTGCCGGCCATCTCCCCCTCAAGGGGGGAGATTAACTACTTCGACGATTTAGCCAATCACCGGCGCGGCGGCAGCCACACTTTGTTTGCCGGCTAAAGGCCTCGATGTCTTAGCAACCCACTACTCCCGCTTCAGCCTTCGGCAAAGCTCGTCAAGCTGCTCCAGCGTCCGGTAAGCGACGCTGATCACGCCGCCGCGCTGGTTGTGCTCGATCGTGACGATCATGCCGATCGTATTGGTCATCAATTTTTCCAGCGCCAGCGTGTCGGCATCCTTTTGCGGCGGGGGCGCGGGCTGGCGCTTTGCCGCCGGCGCGCCGACCGGCATTTGCGCCAGCGCCTCGGCCTGGCGCACCGAAAGCCCTTCATCGATGATCCGCTTGGCGAGCCCGGCCGGGTCGTCGGCCGTCACCAGGGTACGGGCGTGGCCGGCCGAGAGCGCGCCGTCGACCAGCATGTCGCGGATGACGTCGGGCAGCTTGAGCAGTCTCAACGTGTTGGCGACATGGCTGCGGCTCTTGCCGATCACCTGGCCGAGATCGGCCTGGGTATAGCCGTGGTCGTCGATCAGCTGCTGGTAGCCCAACGCTTCCTCGACCGGGTTGAGGTCGGTGCGCTGGACGTTTTCGATGATCGCCAACTCGAGCGCCGTGCGGTCGTTGACGTCGCGTACGATGATCGGGATTTCGGTCAGCCCGGCGCGTTGCGCCGCGCGCCAACGACGCTCGCCGGCGATGATCTCGTAGCGGCCCGCTTGGGTTTTCGACGGCCGCGCCACCACCGGCTGCACCACGCCATGTTCGCGGATCGACTGTGCGAGGTCGGTCAGGTCGGCGTCGCCAAAATGCCGGCGCGGGTTCTTCGGGTTGGGGCTGAGGAACTCGATCGGCACCTTGCCGTCGGCCGCCAGCCCGGGCTTTTCCGGAGCCGGCGGGCGATCGATTTCGCCGATCAGCGCCGCCAGTCCCCGTCCCAGTCTTTTTCTCGAAGGGTCTTCGTTCATCGTCCGTCCAGATCGTTTCGGTGTCGAATCGGCTTATCGTTCAGGCGGCCCGCAATTTGCGCTCGCGGCGGATCACTTCCGAGGCAAGCTGCAGATAGGCCTGGCTGCCCGAGCATTTGAGGTCGTAGAGAATCGCCGGCTTGCCATAGGACGGCGCCTCGGAAACGCGGACATTGCGCGGAATGACGGTCTCATAGACCTTGTCGCCCATATGTGCCCGGACATCCTGCACCACCTGGTTGGCGAGATTGTTGCGCCCGTCAAACATGGTTAGCACGATGCCCTGGATCGTCAGGTCGGGGTTGATCGAACGGCGCACCTGCTCGACCGTCTCCAAAAGCTGGCTCAGGCCCTCCAGCGCGAAAAACTCGCACTGCAGCGGCACCAGCACCGAATCTGCCGCAGCCATCGAATTCAGTGTCAGCAGGTTGAGCGAGGGCGGGCAATCGATCAGCACATAGCCGAAATTGGCCGAGCGCGCGGCCGAAGCCCGCAGCGCGTTGCGCAGCCGCAGCACCCGATCCGGCGCCGAGGCGATTTCCATCTCGATGCCGAGCAGGTCGAGCGTCGACGGCACGATCGACAGGCCAGGCACCGCCGTCGGGATTGCCGCCGCTTCGAGGTCCAGTTCGCCGGTCAGCACATCATAGGAGGAGACGGTGCGGTCGCGCCGGTCGATGCCGAGCCCGGTGCTGGCGTTGCCCTGCGGGTCGAGGTCGACGATCAGCACCTGTTCGCCTATGGCCGCCAGTGCGGTGGCCAGGTTGATGGCCGTCGTCGTCTTGCCGACGCCGCCCTTCTGGTTGGCGACGGTGATGATTCGGGGGCCGTTTTTCATCATGGGTCTATGCCAGAAATTCATTTGGGCCAGAAATTCATTGGGGGTCGCCGGTCACAAGCCAGGGTGCGGCCGCAAGTCGGATACTTCGAGAATGACGCCCTGCGCGTCGGTTGCACTGGCATGTTCTACCAGATCGAAAGACCATCGTTGAGCGCTTTCTGCCACTTCGGCGCGGTAATCCCGGCCTTTGTGAAACAGGCCATGCGACCCCTTGGTCAGCCACGGCGCCGCCAGGTCGAGCAAGCCGGGCAGCGAGGCGAGTGCCCTAGCTGTGACGATTTGCGGTGCAGGAACAAGAGGATAGCTATCGTCGATGCGGCGCGTGATGACCGTGGCGGGCAGGCTGAACTGTCCGACGACCGTTTGCAGGAACGATGCTTTTTTCCGGTTGCTTTCAACAAGGTCGATGCTGGCGCCGTCCCGCTCGGCGAGCAAAAAGGCCAGCACGAGGCCGGGAAACCCGCCGCCGGAGCCGAGATCGACCCATCGCTTCGCCTCCGGTTTGATTCGCGCCAGTTGCGCGCTGTCGAGGATGTGGCGGCGCCAGACATCGTCCTGCGTCGATTGCGCGGCGAGATTGATCCGGCGGTTCCATTTCTGGAAGACGGCCTCGAACTCGACCAGGCGATCGAACGTTTCACGTGAAACTGGGCCCGCTGCCGCCTGCAGGTTTGCCCAGGACGCAGCGCTCACGCGACCTGCTTTCGCGCGGCGGCCTCGGCATTGCGCACATGGGCGACGATGATTGCCAGCGCCGCCGGCGTCATGCCCTCCATACGCTGCGCATCGGCAATGGAGCGCGGCTGGCGTGCCAACATCTTCTGCTTCAACTCATTGGACAGGCCGGGAACAGAGGCAAAGTCGAGCGACTCGGGAATCAGCCGGCTCTCCTCATGCCTGATCTGCGAGACGTCTGCCTGCTGGCGGTCGAGATAGACAGAATATTTAGCTTCCGTTTCAAGACGTTCGGCCGTTTTGCTGTCGATCGCCGCGAAAGCCGGTTCGATGCGCGCCAGCCAGGCGATGTCCACGCCGGGATAGGCCAGCAACTCATAGGCCGAGCGACGGACGCCGTCCCGGTTGATTTCGAGCCCATGGCGCGCCGCCTCATTGGGAGTCATGGTGGTGCCGAGGGCGAGCTGTCGCGCCTTCTCAAGGTCTTGCACGACATTGCTGAACCGCTGCATCCGCTCCGGCGAGGCAATCCCCAGTCTCATCGCCAGCGGCGTCAGCCGCTCATCGGCGTTGTCGGCTCGCAAAGACAGCCGGAACTCGGCGCGCGAGGTGAACATGCGGTACGGTTCGGCGATGCCGCGGCTGGTCAAATCGTCGACCATCACGCCGATATAGGCTTCGGTGCGGCTGAGCACGATTTCGTCGCTCGCCGAGGCCTTGCGCGCTGCATTCAAGCCGGCAAGCAGTCCTTGCGCGCCGGCCTCTTCATAGCCGGTGGTTCCGTTGATCTGCCCGGCGAGGAAAAGGCTGGCGATCCGCTTGGTCTCCAACGTTGGCTTGAGCTCGCGCGGGTCGACATGGTCATATTCGATGGCATAGCCCGGCTGCAGCATGGTTGCCCGCTCCAACCCCGGAATGGTCTTGAGGATGTCGAGCTGCACGTCCTCGGGCAGAGAGGTCGAAATGCCGTTCGGATAGACCGTATCGTCGTCCAGCCCTTCCGGCTCCAGAAAGATCTGGTGGCCGTCGCGGTCGCCGAATTTGACGATCTTGTCTTCGATCGACGGGCAGTAGCGCGGCCCGACGCCTTCGATCGACCCCGAATACATCGCCGAGCGGCCGAGATTGGCGCGAATCAGCTCATGCGTGGCATTGGTCGTTCGGGTGATGCCGCAGTGGATCTGCGGGTTTTCGATGCGCTCGGTGAGCAGCGAGAACGGCACGGGATCTTCGTCCGCCGCCTGGCTCTCCAGCGACGCCCAATCGATCGTCCTGCCGTCCAGCCGCGGCGGCGTGCCGGTCTTCAGCCGCCCGAGCTTGAAGCCGGCGCGGCTCATCGTCGCCGAGAGGCCGACGCTCGCCTGCTCGTTCATGCGGCCGGCGACGATCTTCTTCTCGCCAATATGGATCAGCCCGCGCAAGAAAGTGCCGGTCGTCAGCACCACGGCGCCGCAGGCGAGCCGGCGTCCATCCGCCAGCAGCACCGCCGCGATGCGCCCATTGTCGATTTCAAAATCGAGAACCTCGCCCTCGACCACATCGAGACCGGCCTGCTCGCGAATCGCCGCTTGCATGGCGAGGCGATAGAGCTTTCTGTCGGCTTGCGTTCGCGGACCACGCACCGCCGGCCCTTTGCGGCGGTTGAGCAGCCGGAACTGGATGCCGGCCGCATCGGCAACGCGCCCCATCAGCCCGTCCATGGCGTCGATCTCGCGAACCAGATGGCCCTTGCCGAGGCCGCCGATCGCCGGATTGCAGGACATCACGCCGATCGTGTCGAAGCGCAGCGTCACCAGCGCCGTTCTGGCGCCAGCCCGCGCAGCGGCGCTTGCAGCCTCGCACCCAGCATGGCCGCCGCCCACCACAACCACATCGTAGCGATTGGTCATTTGTATATTCCGATTCAAATCTGCCGACACATGTGCCCACAGCCACATGCTGTCAAGAACACTGCTCGTTTCACGTGAAACAATGTAGCGGTATCAGCGCCTGGTGTTTCACGTGAGTCACGGCGTTGGTGCCTTCGGTGGCGCAGAACATCGGCGGGACGGGGAAGGAGCGCCGTCGCTCGCCTTCCGTCACGGATGCTTGCAATGTTTCACGTGAGTCATTTGCCGATACAGAACTGCGAAAAAATAACGTCCAGCATATCCTCGACATGGACCGCCCCGACGATTCGTCCAAGCCGATCCGCTGCCAGGCGCAGTTCCTCGGCCCGTAGCTCCTGCCCGCGATGACCACTGGCCACGGCTGCGACCAGGAAGCGTTTCGTTTCGTTGAGCAACTCGACGTGCCGCAGCCGCGACGGCAGGATATCACCGGCCTTGCCGATCTGCGCTGCGGCACGACGCCCGATCTCGTCCAGCAATTCGGCCAGACCCGTGCCGTCCCGCGTCGAGATGGCGAAATCATAGTGCGCCGTGGGCGAGGGGGACTTGCCCCCCAACAGGTCAATTTTTGTTCCGACCCTCAGCGCCGGCATGCCGCTCGGCACCACACCGATCGCGATTGGCTCCGCCAGATCCTCCAGCAACAACAGCAGATCAGCGCTGTGCGCCTTGGTCCTGGCCTTCTCTATGCCAATCGCCTCGATCTTGCCGGGCGCCTCGCGCAGACCGGCGGTGTCGGTTACCCTGACCCGCACCCCTTCCAGGTCCAGTACCACCTCGAGCAGGTCGCGGGTCGTGCCGGGCTCGTCGGTGACGATGGCCGCTTCGCGCCGCGCCAAGGCGTTGAACAGGCTGGACTTGCCGGCATTCGGCGCGCCAAGGATGACGACTTCGAACCCGTCGCGGATGATTTCGGCGGCACGAAAGCCGGCGACATGGCGCTCGATTTCGTCGATCATGGCCTGAACATCGGACCAGACCGTATCGGCGAGCGAACCCGGCACGTCGTCCTCGTCGGCAAAATCGATCTCGGCCTCGATCATCGCCCGAGCGTGGATTAGCCGTCGGCGCCAGCCCAGATAGAGTTCGCTCTGCACGCCCTGAGCGTTGTGAACGGCAAAGCGCCGCTGCGCTTCGGTTTCGGCGTTGATGAGATCGGCCAGCGCCTCGGTCTCGACCAGATCGAGCTTGCCGTTGAGAAAGGCGCGGCGGGTGAATTCGCCAGGCTCGGCATGCCTGACGCCGTCGAAGGAGGCGATCGTTTCCAGCATCCTCGCCACGACGGCGCGTCCGCCATGCACGTGGAACTCGGCGACGTCCTCGCCGGTGAAACTGTCGGGCCCGGCAAAGAAGACGACCAGGCCGCTGTCCAGCACCGATCCGTCGGGCGCCCGGAGCTTGCGATAGGCGGCCACGCGGTTCGGCACGGTCGATCCGGAAATCGTTTCGACAACGAATCGACTCTGCGGCCCGGAAATCCGAATCACCGCAATGCCGGCCGGCAGGCGCCCGCTCGACAGCGCTACGATGGAGTCTTTCAAAATCATTTGCCCGCTCTGCCGAAGCGCCCTAGCTATGCCTGTTCAATCCGCCTTCGAGTAGCGCCGTGACATTGCCTGCACAAAACCTGCTTGCCGAAGAGGCCAGCCCCTATCTGCAGCAGCACAGCGGCAATCCGGTGCACTGGCGGCCATGGTCGCCCGCCGCTCTGGCCGAAGCAAAGGCGCTCGAGCGCCCGATCCTGCTCTCTGTCGGCTACGCCGCGTGCCATTGGTGCCACGTCATGGCGCATGAGAGCTTCGAGAACGACGACGTCGCCGCCGTCATGAACCGTCTCTTCGTCAATATCAAGGTCGACCGCGAGGAGCGCCCCGACATCGACCAGATCTACATGGCGGCGCTGTCCTCGATGGGCGAGCAAGGCGGCTGGCCGCTGACCATGTTCCTGACGCCGGACGGCAAGCCGTTCTGGGGCGGCACTTACTTTCCGCGCGAGGCCCGCTACGGCCGGCCGGGCTTCGTCCAGGTGCTCGAGGCGGTCGACAAGGCTTGGCGGGAGAAGAAAGAAAGCGTTAACCAAAGTGCCGACGGCTTGAGCACGCATGTCGAGACGCGGCTGGCGGGCAGCCATGCCAAGGCCGTGCTCGACCGCGCCATGCTGGCAAAGTTCGCCACCGGCATTGACGGCATGATCGACCGCCAGCTGGGCGGCCTGCGCGGCGCGCCGAAATTCCCCAACGCGCCGTTCATGCAGAGCCTCTGGCTGTCCTGGCTGCGCGACGGCACCGCATCCCACCGCGACGCCGTTCTCCTCAGCCTCGAAAAGATGCTGGCCGGCGGCATCTACGACCATATAGGCGGCGGACTCAGCCGCTACTCGACCGACGCCGAATGGCTGGTACCGCATTTCGAAAAAATGCTCTACGACAATGCCCAGCTCGTCCGGCTATGTAACTGGGCCTATGCCGCGACCGGCAAGGAATTGTTCCGGCTGCAAATCGAAGAGACGATTGCCTGGCTGTTGCGCGAAATGCGGGTCGAGGGCGATGCCTTTGCCGCCAGCCTCGATGCCGATAGCGAGGGCGAGGAGGGGTTGTTCTACACCTGGAGCAGGGATGAAATCGAGAACGCCCTTGGCTACGAATCAGCTTTGTTTTTCAAATACTTCACACTTGCCGATCCGCATGGCTGGGAAGGCAAGCCGATCATCCACCAAACCGAAGCCCAGCAAACACAAAGCGTCGTCGATCGTGACCTCCTGGTTCCGCTCAAGCAAAGGCTGCTGGCAGCGAGGGAACAGCGCGTTCGGCCCGGGCGTGACGGCAAGGCCCTGAGCGACTGGAACGGCTTGACGATCGCAGCGCTTGCCGAGGCCGGACGATCGCTTGGCCAACCCGACTGGATCGAAGCGGCGGCAGCGGCCTTTGCCGCCATTGCGGGCGCCGCCCGCGACGCCCGCCTGCCGCATTCCATGCTCGGGGAAAAGAAATTGGTTCCCGCGCTGTCGAGCGACAATGCGGCCATGGCCAATGCCGCCATCTCACTGTTCGAGGCGACCGGCAATCCCGACTATATCGATCGCGCCGGGAACTTCATTGAGCAACTCGATCTTTGGCACCGGGACAGCGACAAGACCGGCTACTATCTGACCGCGTCCGACAGCGCGGATGTGCCGATCCGCATCCGAGGCGATGTCGACGAAGCCATTCCTTCCGCTACCGGCCAGATCATCGAAGCCCTGGTCCGATTGTCGTCGCTTTCGGGCGATCTCGATCTCTGGGAAAAAGCCTGGACAGTCGCCGAGCATGCCGCCGGGCGGGCCGAGCACCAGCCCTATGGCCAGGCGGGTATAGTCAATGCCTGTACCTTGGCGTTCGAGCCGTTGAAATTGGTGATCGTGGATAGATCTGAGAATCCAAGGCTTGTTCCGGTTGCGAATCGAAATCCGGACCCGCGCCGGGTGGACATCGTCGTGCCTGTCGGCTCTGCGACAAACCTGCCGACGCTGCCAGGCGGCGTCCTGCCACCAACCGAAAAGCCCGGCGCCTGGCTCTGCACCGGGCAGGTCTGCCTGCCAGTGATAACGGAAGCTGAGGAGCTGGAACGGATGCTGCGGCGGTGATGGACCTGACGCTCCGTCCCTTCTCCCTTGTGGGAGAAGGTGGATCGGCGCTAAGCGCCGAGACGGTTGAGGGGTGTTGGAAGAAATGAGGCGATGCCAAGCTGGAGCACCCTCATCCGACCGAGCTTCGCTCGGCAACCTTCTCCCACAAGGGAGAAGGGAAGGCCCGCAACCCTACGTGTTCATCGAATCGAAGAAATCCGCATTGGTCTTGGTCTGCTTGAGCTTGTCGATCAGGAACTCGATGGCGTCGGTTGTTCCCATCGGCGCTAGGATGCGGCGCAGCACGAAGATCTTCTGCAGGTCCTGGCGCGGAACCAGAAGGTCCTCCTTGCGGGTGCCGGACTTGAGGATGTCCATGGCCGGGTAGATGCGCTTGTCCGCCACCTTGCGGTCGAGCACGATTTCCGAATTGCCGGTGCCCTTGAACTCTTCGAAGATGACTTCGTCCATGCGGCTGCCGGTGTCGATCAGCGCGGTGGCGATGATGGTCAGCGAACCGCCTTCCTCGATATTGCGGGCAGCACCGAAGAAGCGCTTCGGCCGTTGCAGCGCGTTGGCGTCGACACCGCCGGTCAGCACCTTGCCGGATGACGGCACGACGGTGTTGTAGGCGCGGCCGAGGCGGGTGATCGAATCCAGCAGGATGACGACGTCGCGGCCGTGCTCGACGAGGCGCTTGGCCTTCTCGATGACCATTTCGGCAACCTGGACGTGGCGAACCGCCGGCTCGTCGAAGGTCGAGGAGACGACCTCCCCCTTCACCGAGCGCTGCATGTCGGTGACTTCCTCCGGCCGCTCGTCGATCAGAAGCACGATCAGGTAGCATTCCGGGTGGTTGGTAGTGATCGAATGGGCGATGTTCTGCAACAGCACCGTCTTGCCGGTGCGCGGCTGCGCCACGATCAGGGCGCGCTGGCCCTTGCCGAGCGGCGCCACCAGGTCGATGACGCGCGCCGAAATATCCTTGGAGGTCGGAACCTCCATCTCCATCTTCAGCCGCGAGGTCGGATAAAGCGGCGTCAGATTGTCGAAATGGATCTTGTGGCGGATTTTTTCAGGGTCGTCGAAATTGATCGTGTTGACCTTGAGCAGCGCAAAATAGCGCTCGCCCTCTTTCGGGCTGCGGATCGGCCCTTCGACCGTATCGCCGGTCTTCAGTGAGAACCGCCGGATCTGCGATGGTGAAATGTAGATATCGTCGGGGCCTGGCAGGTAGTTGGCATTGGCGGAGCGCAGGAAGCCAAAACCGTCCTGCAGCACTTCGACGACGCCGTCGCCGATGATCTCGATATCCTGGGTCGCCAGTCTCTTCAGGATTGCGAACATCAGCTCCTGCTTGCGCATGACGCTGGCGTTCTCGACCTCGAGCGATTCCGCATAAGCGATCAGCTCTGGTGGTTTCTTGTTCTTGAACTCTGTGAGCTTCATTTCTTGCATCATTAGACGGACTCTGAGTAAGCTTTGGGAAAAATATCGGCGGGATGCGACAAATGCCGGGCGCGGCCGAAGCGATAAATGGGCGGCGCATGACGGGAAGGAAGACCCGTCTTTTATCGTCGGTCGGTTGAAAGAGCAAGCCGCCTTTTGCGGGCAACCGAGGACGTCAGAACGGTTTTACGATAACCAGGACGACGATGACGATCATCAGCAATGTAGGGATCTCATTGACGATCCGCCAGTGCCTTGCCGATTTTTCATTGCGGTCTTCGGCAAATTTGCGGACGGCGCCGGCGAGATAGCCATGCACGGCCGACAGACCAACCACCGCAGCGATCTTGGCATGCAGCCAGCCGCCCTGAAAACCAAAGCCTTTCCAGGCGAGCCACAGGCCGAATGCCCAGGTAATCAGCATTGCCGGATTGATGATGCCGCGCAGCAGGCGGCGCTCCATCACCTTGAAAGTCTCCGACTGGACGGAGCCTTTTTCGGCATCGGCATGATAGACCAGCAAGCGCGGCAGATAGAGCATCCCCGCCATCCAGGAGATGACGGCAATCACATGGATCGCCTTCGCCCAGGGATAGAAATCATCGGGCCCGAAGAAAAACAGCAGCCCAGCCAGCACCAGGAAGATGGCGATCGCAATTGCCGCGCGGCGCATCGCCCCTCGACCGCTGTTGGTGCTGTTCGCATTGTCTGCGCCCATCATCGTCACGATGCGCTCCGCACCAGTTTCATCATCTGCTCGACATGCGCCAGCGGCGTCTCCGGCGTGATGCCGTGGCCGAGGTTGAAGATCAGTGGTCCGTCGCCCAGCGCCTTCAGGATCGCCGCTACGCCGTCGGCAAGCGCCTTGCCGCCGGCTACAAGCCTCAGCGGATCGAGATTGCCCTGCACGGCGCCGTCGCGCTGCAATTCCTTCGCCGTCGACAAGGGCACGGTCCAGTCGAGGCCGAGCCCGGTCACGCCGGTCTTCTGGCGATAGCTTCGATAGTGATCTCCCGCGCCCTTGGGAAAGCCGATGATCGGAACGTTGGGATGGACAGCCTTCACTTGCCGGACGATCTCGGCCACCGGCTCGACGCAGAACAATTCGAAAGACGCTTCGTCGAGCACGCCTGACCACGAATCGAAGATCTGCACGACATCGGCGCCGGCTTCGATCTGGCGGATCAGATAGGCAGCCGAATGATCGGCGAGCACCTTCAGCAGCCGAAGAAAGGCCGCCGGCTCGCGATAGGCGAACAGCCTGGCCGGGGCCTGGTCGGGCGTACCGTGGCCGGCAATCATGTAGGTCGCCACTGTCCAGGGCGCACCGCAGAAGCCGATCAGCGTCGTTTCATCGGGCAGTCTGGCGCGCAATCGCCGCACCGTCTCGTAGACCGGCTCGAGATTCACGTGAAACGTTTCGCCGTCGAGAGCCTCGATCTCCACAGCCGTGATCGGCGTCAGCAGCGGGCCGCGTCCTTCCTCGAAGCGCACGTCGCGGCCGAGCGCATGCGGCACGACAAGGATGTCGGAAAACAGGATCGATGCATCGAAGCCGAAGCGTTCGATCGGCTGCAGCGTCACTTCGACGGCGAGATCCGGGTCGTAACAGAGATCGAGGAAGGATCCGGCCCGCCTCCTCGTCTCTCGGTATTCCGGCAGATAGCGGCCGGCCTGGCGCATCATCCAGACCGGTGGCGGAAACGCCGTCTTGCCTCTCAACACGTCCAGCACGATCCGGTCTTGAGGCATTGAGCGCTAGCCTTTCCAGGCTTCCCTATAATTAAATATTCTATGTTTAGGAATCTTATGATTCTAAGAGTCTGTTGGTTGTGGTGGTTGTCTCCTGTCCCGCTTTGCCCTGAAAAAGACCAGCCAGCATATTGTCGCGCGCTTCTCCAGCGGGATTGCAGGACTTTGTGGAAAACCGCGAATTTACGACTGGAGTCAATGCGTTGCCGCCACGCCAGGGAAATTGCCCCTGTGGATGAAGCGAAGGCAAAAAGCTCCGTCCCCGGACTTGTCCCCAACCGCCCGGAGAAGCCGACAGCACATCGAATTGTGGACAAACCGGCATCTGATACAGTCGCTTTGCGGTGGCCGAGTTTTCCGCCCGGCTTATCCACATCGGCCCACAGCCTGGAATGTATCCTGTGAACAAACCGCAAAGCTTCTTTCATCTTCACCTGATTTCCGACGCGACCGGCGAAACGCTGCTGGCTGCCGGCCGCGCGGCTTCCGCGCAATACAAGGATGCGCGCGCCATCGAACATATCTATCCGCTCATTCGCACCGAAAAGCAGGTGACGAAGGTGTTCGAAGACATCGAAGAGGAGCCAGGCATCATCCTCTACACGGTGGTCGACCAGAAGCTTGCCCGTGGCATTGACGAACGCTGCGCGGCCATGGGCCTGCCCTGCGTCTCGGTGCTGGAACCGGTGCTGACGGTGTTCCAGTCCTATCTCGGCACGCCTGCCGGCCGACGCGTCGGTGCCCAGCATGTGCTGGACGCCGAATATTTCCGCCGCATCGACGCGCTCAACTTCACCATGGAGCATGACGATGGCCAGCTGCCGGCCAATATGGATGATGCCGACATCGTGCTCGTCGGCATCTCCCGCACCTCGAAGACGCCGACCAGCATCTATCTCGCCAATCGCGGCATCAAGACCGCCAACATCCCGATCGTGCTCGGCGTGCCGGTGCCCGAAAGCCTGGTCAATGCCACGCGACCGCTGATCGTCGGCCTGGTCGCCACCGCCGAACGGATCTCGCAGGTCCGGCAGAACCGCGTTCTCGGCACCAGCGCCTACGAACCGACCGACTATGTCGACCGTGCCGCGATCGCCGAAGAGCTTGCCTATGCCCGCCAGATATGCACGCGGCATGGGTGGCCGATGATCGACGTCAGCCGCCGTTCGATCGAGGAGACGGCGGCGGCCATCGTTGCCCTGCGCGGCAAGACGCGGTAGGGCATGTCGATATTCAGGTGATGCCGGCCTGCGAACGGCGGTTTCCTGCGCTTCCGGTACTCACGGACCCAAATGTCCGCTCCGTTCCGGTTCTCGGAA
This sequence comes from Mesorhizobium sp. M0904, assembly GCF_040319475.1. Taxonomy (NCBI): domain Bacteria; kingdom Pseudomonadati; phylum Pseudomonadota; class Alphaproteobacteria; order Hyphomicrobiales; family Phyllobacteriaceae; genus Mesorhizobium; species Mesorhizobium sp. M0904. Next base: position 121,841 of record NZ_JAMYOC010000022.1, read on the forward strand.
CCCACCATTCTCGACTCGGCCTGACCTGAATCTCGACACACCCTAGTGAGCGCCAGGAAACGGGCGAAAAAAATGGCCGAAAAAATCATCCTTGCCTCGGGCAGCCCGTTCCGCAAGGCGCTGCTCGTCAATGCCGGCGTCACTGTCGAAGCGGTTCCGGCTTCTGTCGATGAGCGCGCGCTGGAGGCGCCGCTGCAGAATAGTGGCGTGTCGCCGGAGGACGTCGCCCTGGTGCTCGCCGAAGCCAAGGCCACCGAAGTCAGCGAGCGCAGGCCCGGCGCCCTGGTGCTCGGCTGCGACCAGACGCTGTCGCTCGGCGACGAGTTGTTCCACAAGCCGGCCGACATGGAAGGGGCGCGCCGTCATCTGCTGGCGCTGTCGGGCAAGACGCATCATCTCAACAGCGCCGTCGTGCTCGCCCGTGACGGCCAGGTTCTGTGGCGGCATGTCGGCATCGCCAGTCTGACCATGCGCAAGCTCGATCCGGCCTTCATCGGCCGCCATCTGGCGCGCGTCGGCGCCAAGGCGTTGTCCAGCGTCGGCGCCTACCAGATCGAAGGCGAAGGCATCCAGCTATTCGAAAAAATCGAAGGCGATTATTTTACCATTGTCGGTCTGCCACTCTTGCCGGTGCTGGCCAAGCTGCGTGAGTTCGGGGCGATCGATGGCTGAGGCCTCGAAAAAAGCCTTCGTCACCGGCCACCCGATCGCCCATTCCAGGTCTCCGAAGATCCACGGCCATTGGCTGGCGAAATACGGCATCGACGGTGTCTACGAGGCCATTGACGTTGCACCGGAGGCCTTTGCCGAATTCCTGCAGACGCTGCAGGCACAAGGCTATCGCGGCGGCAACGTCACCATCCCGCACAAGGAAGCCGCCTTCGCTTTGGCCGAGCGGCGTGACGCCGACGCCGAACAGATCGGTGCGGTCAATACGCTGTGGTTCGAGAATGGCGAATTGTGGGGCGGCAACACCGATGCCCATGGCTTCGCCGCCAATCTGGACGAATATGCACCGGGCTGGGCGGCCAACGGCCCCGCCGTGGTGCTCGGTGCCGGCGGCGCCGCTCGCGCGGTCATCCATGCGCTGAAGCAGCGCGGCATCAACGATATCCGCATCGTCAACCGGACGCTTGCGAGGGCGCAGGAGCTGCGCGACCGCTTCGGTGCCGGCGTCTCCGCCCATGGCATGGCGGCGACCGGCGAATTCCTCGAAGATGCCGGCCTGCTGGTCAACACGACGGCGCTCGGCATGCATGGCAATGAAGGCCTGTCCGCGGATCCGGGCAGACTGCCGGACCGCGCCATCGTCACCGACATCGTCTACGTGCCGCTGGAGACGCCGCTGCTTGCCACCGCCAAAGCGCGCGGCCTGAGAACCGTCGACGGGCTCGGCATGCTGCTGCACCAGGCGGTGCCCGGCTTCGAGCGCTGGTTCGGCATCAGGCCAGAAGTCACCGCCGAACTGCGGCAAATGATTATTGCCGATATCGGCGCGATAAAATGATCGTGCTCGGCCTCACCGGATCGATCGGCATGGGCAAATCGACCACGGCCAAGATGTTTGCCGAAGCCGGCGTGCCGGTCCATGATTCCGACGAGGCTGTGCATCGCCTTTATGCCGGCAAGGCCGCGCCCTTGGTCGAGGCGGCCTTTCCCGGCACCACCAGATCCGGTGCGGTCGACCGCGCGGCACTGGCGGAGCGGGTGCTCGGCGACGCCCCCGCGCTGAAACGGCTGGAAGCGATCATCCATCCGCTGGTCCGCGCCGATGCCGATGCGTTCCTGGCTGAAAATCGTGCCGCCGGCGCGCCGCTTGCCGTGCTCGATATACCGCTGCTGTTCGAGACCGGCGGCGGGAACCGCGTCGACAAGGTCGTGGTCGTCACCGCGCCGCCTGAAGTTCAGCGCGCCCGCGTGCTGGCGCGGCCGGGCATGAACGAGGAGAAACTGGCGTCGATCCTGGCCAGGCAGGTTCCCGACGCCGAAAAGCGCCGGCGCGCCGACTTTGTCATCGACACTGGTCAGGGCTTTGACGCCGCTCGCGCGGCCGTCAAGGCCATCATCGCCGAACTAGTCGTGGATAAGGCAGCCAAGCCTGGTTAAGAGGCTTGCAGACCCACATTAGTTGTTGCCATTTTGTTCCTGGTGTGATTCGGCTAGAATGATGCCGGAACCAGTGGACTGATTCGATGCGTGAGATCATCTTCGATACGGAAACCACCGGCCTCGACACGCGCGAGGACCGCGTCATCGAGCTTGGCGGCGTCGAGTTGGTCAACCGTTTCCCGACCGGCCGAACTTTCCACAAATATATCAACCCGCAAGGCCGCCAGATCCATCACGAGGCGCAGGCCGTGCACGGCATCAGCGCCGCCGATCTCGTCGGCAAGCCGACTTTCATGGAGATCGCCGAGGAGTTTCTGGCCTTCATCGACGGCGCCAAACTGGTCGCGCACAATGCCGGCTTCGACATCGGCTTCCTCAATCTCGAGTTCGGCCGGCTGGGCCATCCGGCCATCGATCCGGGACGGATCGTCGACACGCTGGCGCTGGCGCGCCGCAAGCATCCGATGGGCCCCAATTCGCTCGACGCGCTCTGCCGCCGCTACGGCATCGACAACGGCCGCCGCACCAAGCACGGCGCGCTGCTCGATTCGGAATTGCTGGCCGAGGTCTATATCGAGCTCATCGGCGGCAAGCAGGCAAGCCTTATCCTCGACAGCATCCTGACTCCGACGGGCGGCAGGCAGAATGTCGAAGACATCGATATTTCGATCGGCGTCAGGCCGATCACCTTGCCGTCGCGCCTGACCGACGCCGAGCGCACCGCGCACGCGGGCATGGTTGGCACATTGGGCGAAAAGGCGCTCTGGCTGCGCGTCGCCCAGGAAGCGAGTTCCGCGGCGTAGTGATTTTGACCGGACAGAGGGCGGCGCTGTCCCGCCGACGTCTCAAACAAAAAACCCGGCGCAAGGCCGGGTTTTCAAACGCTAGAGCGGCGGACTTTCATGTGAGTCCATAGCCTGCGGCAGTGAAGTAGTTTCTGCATTCTGTTGGAGAGAAGAGATTGCAGATA
>NZ_JAMYOC010000023.1:0-114516 GCF_040319475.1 Mesorhizobium sp. M0904
CGGCACCATGTCGTTTTCGATGATCAGCTTGGTGTGCAGGTCGGTCAGCGTGCCTTCCAGCCCATAGCCGACCTCGATGCGCATCCTGCGGTCGTTCGGCGCCACCAGAAGCAGGACGCCGTTGTTCTCCTTCGCCTGGCCCAGTTTCCAGGCGCGGAACAGCCGGTTGGCGTAAGGCTCGATTTCCTCGCCGTCGAGGCTGGGGATGGTCGCAACCACGATCTGGTCCGAACCCTTGGTCTCGAAATCGGCAAGCTTCTGCGTCAGCGCCGCCTCGGTCGCGGCATCGATGATGCCGGCATTGTCGACGACCCGTCCGGTCAGCGCCGGCAATTCGGCGGCGAGAACGATGAGAGGGAGCAGGAGAAAGGTTAGAACGAAGCCAAGAAAAATCAGGGCGGCGTTTCTTCCCACCCCCCTCTGTGGGGAGATGTCCGGCAGGACAGAGGGGGGCGCGAAGGAATACAAGGCCAACAGGCCCAGGCTTAACAGGCGCCGTTCACCCGCCTTGCGTGGTGTTGGTGCCGAAATCGACCTTCGGCGGCTGCATCTTATCCTCCTCGATGGTGAAATTCGCAAACGGCTGGTTGCCGCGAAACCACAAGGTCGCCCAGATCACCGACGGGAAGGTCCTCAGCGTCAGATTGTACTCTCTCACTGCCTGGATATAGTCGCGGCGGGCGACCGTGATGCGGTTCTCGGTGCCTTCGAGTTGTGCTTGCAGCGCCAGAAAGTTCTGGTTGGCCTTGAGATCGGGGTAGTTCTCCACCACCGCCAGCAGGCGCGACAGCGCGCTGGTCAAGCCGGCCTGGCTGTCCTGGAATTTCTTGAAGGCTTCCGGATTGTTCAGCGTTTCCGGCGTCACGGTCACCTGCGTCGCCTTGGCGCGCGCTTCGACCACGGCGTCGAGCGTATCCTTCTCGTGCGCGGCGTATCCCTTGACCGTATTGACAAGATTGGGGATGAGATCGGCGCGGCGCTGGTATTGATTCAACACCTCGCTCCACGCTGCTTTGGCGTTTTCCTCAGCTGTCGGGATGGTGTTGTAGCCGCAGCCTGCAAGCAGCGGCAGCATGACGGCCATGACCAGGAACGCAGCTATATTACCGAAGATTGGCGGTGAACAAAGGCGCTGGGCAAGCATGATAAGGTCCCCCTCGATCGCATTGGCAGGCGAAGCATTAGCACAATCCTTGCGTAAGAAAATGACTTCGGCCGAGAAGTGTTACTGGTTTCTGCCATTTACCGTCAGGCCCTGTGACAGACAAGGCGAACGGGTTAAGCTCGGCATGAAACGGGGTATCACCATGGCGAAACGCCACGACAGCGACGCGGAATCGCGCCGCATCATCGAGCGGGTGGCGCGCGAGACCGACCCGGGCGGCACCTCGTTCCTCGCGCGAACAGCCAGAGGTGCGCGCGACCGCGTCACCGCGGCCGATGCCGACCGGTCGGATCCGATCGAATATTGGGGCACCCGCATCGGTCGGGCAGCGGGCTTGCTTATTGCCATCGGCCTGTTGATCTGGCTCGTGCTTTTCGTCACCAGGGGCAGTTAGGAAAATCAATGAGTGCCGAGAAAACCGACGCGCCGCGCGCGGTCATCGTCGTCTCCAGCCATGTCGCACGTGGCTCGGTCGGCAACCGTGCCGCCGTCTTTGCGCTGGAGACGCTCGGCTTTCCGGTTTGGGCGGTGCCGACCGTCATTTTGCCCTGGCATCCGGGCCATGGCCGGGCCACCCGCATCGTGCCGCCGCTGGACCAGTTCAAGGCGCTGATGACCGACCTCGAGCGCGCGCCGTGGCTGGGCGAGGTCGGCGCCGTGCTGTCCGGCTATCTCGGCGAGGCTGGCCAGGCCGACGCCGTTGCTTCGCTCGTCGGCGCGGTCAAGGCGAAGACACCGGAAGCCCTCTATATCTGCGACCCGGTGATGGGCGATTCGGGCGGCCTCTACGTACCTGAGCCGACCGCCATCGCCATGCGCGACCGGCTGATGCCGATCGCCGATATCGCCACGCCCAACCGCTACGAGCTGGAATGGATGGCCGGAGCGCCGCTGCCAGACCTGAAATCGACAATGGCTGCGGCCCTGCAGGCCGGCCCACCGGCCATGCTGGTCACATCGGCGCCGGCGACGATGGCCGGCGGCACCGGCAATTTGCTGCTCACAGGCAGGGAGGCGCTGCTCGCCGAACACCGGCTCATCGACAAGCCGCCGAATGGGCTCGGCGACCTGACGGCTGCCGTTTACCTGGCGCGGATCCTGTCCGGCCAGCCGGCCGCCAAGGCTCTGCAATCGACCACTGCGGCGGTCTACGAGATCCTGGCGCGCACCGCTAAGCGCGGCGGCGACGAGTTGCAGCTCGAGACCGATGCCCAGAGCCTGTCGCACCCAATGGCGATGGTGCAGCTTCGCCATCTCCTGCATCCGGAACGGGACCGCCGGGCGTGACGCAGGCCGAAAACGCCGTGCCGCAGGATGTTGCGCCCGAGCATGTTGCGCCCGGCCATGTGGTGCCCGACGATGTCGTGCCCGAGAGCGTTGTGCCCGAGGACGTTGTGCTTGTCGGCGTCGACGGTTGCAAGGCTGGCTGGATAGCCGTCCGCCGCGATCCCGGTGCGGCACCGTCTACAGCCGTTTTCCCAAGCTTCGCGGCGTTGCTCGACCGACTGCCCGTCAATGCGATCGTGGCGGTCGACATGCCGATCGGCCTGCCCGATTTCTCGCAAAGAGGCGGTCGCGGCCCGGAGGCGCTGGTGCGGCCGCTGCTCGGGGCCCGGCAGTCCAGTGTCTTTGCCATCCCCTCCCGCGCCGCGCTCTACGCCGAGATCGAAGCTTTCACCACGGTCGATGCCTGGTACGCCGCACATCGCAAGGCAAGCGAGGTGGCCAGGACGACATCAGATCCGCCGCGCGGCGTCTCGATCCAGGCCTTCGGCATCTTCGCCAAGATCCGCGAGATCGATTCGCTGCTGATCGCGCGGCCCGAACTGCGCAGCCGCGTCTTCGAATCGCATCCGGAAGTTGCCTTCTGCAAACTGAACGGCGACCGCGCTATGCGCCTGCCCAAGAAGATCAGGGGCAACATCAATCCGGCCGGCATGGCCGAACGCAAGGCGCTGCTTGCCCAGCATGGTTATAGCGAGGATTTTCTCGACCAGACGCCGCCGCGCGGCGCGGCCGCCGACGATTTCCTCGACGCCGCGGCAATGATGGTGGTTGCCGGACGCATCGTCAGAGGCGAGGCAATGCCGTTTCCGGATCCGCCGCTCGCCGATCGTTTCGGTATTCCGGTCGCCATTTGGGCCTGAGGACCAGGGCGTCAGGAGCGTGATTTGAGCGCCTCGTTGAGTGCCCACATATCCTTCTCCTCGGGCGCGGTCTCCAATCCGAGCACGGGAATTTGCTTACGCAAATGGTCGTGGTGGGTGCGCACGCCATATTCGAGATCGGAGAGGTAAAAACCTCCGAAGGCTTCGGACAGCATGGATTCGTTGGACCACATCGAAAGCTGCACGTCCTCGGCCAGCGTGTCGCGATCGATGCGGTAGGATAGGTAGCGGGCAGCCGCCTGTTGCCTGGTCTCGTCGCGATAGCGGTAGATGGCGCCGCGCAGCAGCGTCTCACCCGTCGACAGCGGGAATTCCTGATAGAACTGTACCGATTCCGGCATGATCGACAGCACGTTGTTCGGGAAGATGCCGTGGTAGATCCATGCCTTGCGCAGGTGCTCCGGCAGGTGCTTCGCCTCGGGTGCGAGCTTGATATATTGCGCGACGCTCCAGCGCCGTCCGGCATGCGGATTGTAAGTGGCGAACGAGCGCGACACGCCGTTGACGAACGGCTCGTCGAAATAGGTTGCACCGTAAAGATCCTGCAGCGCCGGATGTGCCATGGCGACGTGGTAGCCTTCATTGTCGACGTCGCGCACCGACTTCCAGTTGACCGGCGTGTTTTGGGTCCAGATGCCCCGGGACGGCACCATCTCGACCACGCCGTAATGAGCAATCTCGGCTTCGATCGGCTTCAACAGCTCGGCCACGGATGGCTGCGGCCCACCCTTGCGGAAGCGGATGAAGATGAAGCCCATCCAGATTTCGAGCTCGAGCGGCATCAGGCCGAATTCGGTCTTGTCGAGGTCGGGGAAGGAACGCGGGCGGGCAGCACCGCGCAGTGTGCCGTCGAGATTGTAGACCCAGCCATGGAAAGGGCAGACCAGCGCGTTCTTGCAAGTGCCCTGGCTGTCGGCGACAACGCGACTGCCGCGGTGGCGGCACATATTGTTGAAGGCGCGTACAACGCCATCCTTGCCGCGCACGATCAGCGCCCGCTCGCCGACCACATCCATCGTCAGATAGTCGCCGGCGTTCGGCACGTCGCAGACATGGCCGGCGATCTGCCAATGATTGCGGAAGACGTGCTCTTTCTCGAGTTCGAGCAAGGCGTCGGAATGATAGCTCCAGCCCGGCAGCCCCCGCCGATCCCAATCGTTGGGAATTGCCACGTCACGCAGATGCGGGTTCATAAAGGCTCTTTATTTATTGAATGCTCGTTCAATAAAAGCATATTTTCCGTTGAAATGCAATGGCTTGCGAAAATGGGGCGAATTCTTGACGAGAAATCGAGCCGGATTTGAGAGCCGAGTCCGAACGATCGAAGCCGGGAAAATCCCGGGAATTCCGGACGTTAATCCCCTCACGCTTGTTGAGCGCCCGACGCTCCGTGGGCCTGGCAAGGCGACGTGGATCTGGTGCCGTGGGTAGCGGAAAACGAGAATGCCACCTGTGCTGCAGCTACGCCTGATCGCTTTGCCCAGGAATGGCCGCGGGCTTGGTTTCATGCCGGTTACACAATCGTTAATCCATCATCGTTGGCCGGTTACAAGGTGCGATTAGGTTCGTTTCAACAGAGAAAAGAAGAAGACCGAAGGAAACGACGATGCGTACGAAAATCCAGATCACCGATACCGACCTTCGCCAGCAGGGGCCCCAGCGTAGCGACCGGCGCCCGAAGCTGGCGCTGCGCCAGCGCGCCAGTGATCATCCAATGGCGATGTTCATGCTGCTGGCGGCTGCCGCATTTGCCGGCATGGCGTTGACGCCGACTGTCGGTCCGGCCTTCGCCTCACTGAACCCGCCGGCCAACCTCATCGATGGCGCGACGACCACCACCAAGACGGCGCGCCTGCCGATTTCGGAGATCGATTTCGCCTGCAAGGGGCAGGCCTGGGGCGCCGAGAGCCTGGACTGCCTGCGCGTCATCGCCGCTCAGTCGGGCAAGGCACGGCCGGTCCGCATGATCGCCAACGCCGCCCCGCTGGCCGATACGCCGAACGTTTTTTGATTTTTTGCGAGCGCCCTCCAGCACTCCAGTCAGGCTCCCGCCGCAATGTCGGCCGGGAGCCTTTTTCTTCCGGGAGAGATGGCGGAGTCTAGCCGCCCAGAGCGGCCTGCTCGGCAATGGCCGAGAGCACGCCGCGCACATCCAGCGTGCTGAACGGTTTTTCGAGGATTGGCGGCCGTTGCGGCGCCGGCAGCGCCTCGATCTCGCCTTTCGCGCCGATCAGATCGCCGGTGACAAGCACGAAGCGCCGCGCTAGACCCGGCAATTCGCCGAGTAGCTCGCGATAGACGGCTATGCCGCTGGTGCCGGGCATGCGCAAATCGGAAAACACGATGTCCGGCGGGACATGGCCACTCAGCGTAGCGGCGGCCGAGACCCAGGCCGGCACGATCCGCGACTTGATGCCCATCAACTCCAGAATGTCGGACAGCGACGCGGCGACATCCGGCTCATCGTCTATGATCAGCGCGTGACGCAAGCCGCTCGACCGCGACGGAGCTTCGCCGGCGGCGGCCGCGCCGGCCGCGATCGCCGGCAGCTGCACGACAAAACGCACACCTCTCGGCGAAACCTCCTCGAACCAGATATTGCCATTGTGCCGCTCGATGATCGATTTCGAGATTGACAGACCGATGCCGGTACCGACACCGACCGGCTTGGTGGTGAAATAGGATTCGAATATGCGTGAACGTATCGCTTCCGGCACGCCTGGTCCGTTGTCCTCGACCGAGAATCCGGGATTGCCGCGGTCGCTGCGAAACGTCCGGACCTTGATCCGGCGGTCGCCGGCAACGCCGGCCAAGGCATGCTGGCTGTTGATGAGGAAGTTGGCGGCTACCTGCGTCACGTGGTCGGCATCTGCCATGGCCAGCAGTGGGCCGCTGGCGAAATCGGTGTCGATGATGATGCCGCTCGACCGTGCGCCATAGGCGGTCACTTCGAGTGCGGCGCGGATCACCTGGTTGAGGTCGGTTTCTGCCTGTGCAGCCGGGTGCAGGCGGACCATCGACAGGAAGCTCTTGACGATACGGCCGCAGCGCTCGGCAGCGGCGCGCACCTTTTCGGCGCGCACCTTGGTCTGCGGATCGGCGGCGAATTCGTGCAGCAGCGTCGACTGGGCGACAACCACAGCCAGCGGATTGTTGAGCTCGTGCGAAACGCCGGCGAGCAGCGACCCCATTGCCGCCATCTTCTCGTTCTGGTGCAGTTTTTCGCGCTGGCGGTTGATTTCCTCCTCAGCCCGCAACTTGTCGCGCAGGTCGCGGATGGAGCCGAAGATCAGCTGGCGATCGGCGACCCGCATCTCGGTTGCCGTCAGCTCGATCGGGAAAACCTCGCCGGCGGCATTCTGGGTGACCGTTTCAAGCCGTTGGCCGACCATCGGCGCACCGCGGCCCGACATGTATTCGGCGCCCGACGCATAGCCCTTGCGATAATATTCCGGCACGACCGTGTCGAGCAGGTCCTTGCCGAGGATATCGCTGCGCCGATAGCCGAACATCTTCTCGGCGGCCGGATTGAATTCGATGATCGAGCCGGTCTCGTCGATGACGATGATAGCGTCGAGCGAGGCCTGCAGCATGGTGCGGCGAATGACGTCGCTGGCATGCGCGTCGGAGGGCGACCGTTCGATGGCATCGCCGATGGCGAGTGCCACCATGTGCAGCGCCGCCTCTTCCTGGTCGGTCCATTCGCGTTCGTGGATGCAGTCGTTGACCGCCAGCGTGCCCCACAAATTGCCGTGCGAAAAGACCGACACCGACAGGAACGACTTGATGTTCTGCTTTTCGAAATCGGTCCGCAGAAAGCCTTCGAGATCGCGTGTGTGCCCGGCGAAGATCTTGCCTTGACGCTCGTCCTCCGCCAGCCGTTCCAGCAATGGGTCCGAATCGACGACCGACTGCATGATGACGGTCGGTGACGCCAGCTCGCCGCCAAACCGGGGGGCGATCCAATAAGCGGCGACCGACTGGGCGAAGCCCTGGCCGGGCAGTTCGCGCAGGCGAAACAGGATGCCGCGGTGACAATCCATGGCTTCGCAAAGCGTTTGGAGGATACCCTCCATCTCGCGCTGCCAGTCACCGGCTTCGCGCAGCCGGCGAACCACATGCACGGCCACCATCGCCGCGCCCTGCCTGGCGCCCTGCACGTCCACGCGTGTTGTTTCAGCCGTCATGATCAGCCGTCATTTCCTGGCCGCGGCTTCCTCAAGCCGTCGCCTTAGTTATTTTCGCCGACTGGCAGCGAGAAGATATAGCCCTCGCCGCGCACCGTGCGCAGGAATTTCGGATTGGCCGGATCCGCCTCGATCTTCTTTCTCAGCCGCATGATGCGGATGTCGACGGCGCGGGACGATTCCGGATCCTCGACGAAACCGATCGCCTCGGAGATCGCCGCCCGCGTCAACAGCCGGTTGGCGCGCGTCAGGAACACCTCCAGCACGTCGAACTCGCTCTTGGCCATGTCAATGACCGCGCCGTTGGCGCCGGTGACGAGCCTGCCGTCGAGATCGGCGTGAAAGGGTCCGAAGCTCACGGACCGGCGGCCGCCGGATGTTTCAGCCTTGGCCTTTTGTGGCTCGGTCGGCTCCGGAACGCGACGCAGCACGCTGCGCACCCTGGCCAGCACTTCGCGCAATTCGTAAGGCTTGACGATGTAGTCGTCAGCGCCGAGCTCCAGTCCGACGATGCGGTCGAGCGCAGTACCGGCGGCCGTCGCATAGATGATGCCGATCGGCATTTTCGAGCGCATCCAGCGCCCGAGCGACAAGCCGTCCTCGCCCGGCATGGCGATGTCGAGAATGGCCAGGTGGAAGGACTGCACTTCCAAGAGGTCGCGCGCCGCCGCCGCACTTTCGGCCGTGGCCACATCATAGCCGCTGGCGCCGAGATACTCGGCGACCGCGTCCCTCAGGTCGGGCTCGTCCTCGACGATGACAATTCGTGCACGCACGATGCTTTCGCTCCCGCTTTCAGTGGAAAGTAGATTGGGTATAAACATGATGTCCAGCACTCTTCTTGGGTTGCCGTATGCGGGGTAGAAAAACATGGCTGCACGATCCGTTATCGCGCTTGTTTCCGTCGCTGAAGTAATTGCCACCGATCTCGCCGATCATCTCGAGCGGCGCGGTCATGACGTCCGTGCGGCGCGACAGCCGTGGGAAGCCGAATCGCTGCTTTCGGAAAAGGGTATCGATGTCGTGGTTGTCGGCGACAGCGTCAGCCAGGCAGAGGGGCGCGACCTGCTCAGGCGACATGGCGGCGAAGGCGGACCGGATTTCATCCTGATCTGCCGCCCGGCCGATCTGGTCGACAAGGTGCTGGCGCTCGAGCTCGGCGCCGCCGACGTCGTCGAAAGCCCGCTCAATGTCAGGGAGCTTGCGGCTCGCGTCGGCGGCCTTCTGGCTCGGCGCGGCAGGAGCGCCGGGGAACTGATCGTGCTGGAGAACGCGACCGTCGATCTCCGATCGGCCATTGTCATGCACCGCTCGGGAACCGAAGAACAGCTGTCCCCTGGGCAGGTGGCGCTGCTCAGGCTGTTCCTGGCCAGCCCGCGCAAGGTGCTGACGCGGGACGACATCATCGCCGCCGCGCCCGCCGAAAATGCCGAAGCCTTCGATCGGTCGATCGATTCGCGCATCGTGCGGCTGCGCCGCAAGCTCGACACCGAAACCATCACCACCATACGGGGTGCCGGTTACCGATTCGATCCGCCGACGCAATTCGCCGATTGAAGGCAGGACAGCCACCCTTTTTTCTTGAGCATCGGGTTTTCCCAAAACCGGTTTCCACTTTGGGGTCCGATGCTCTTCAGCGCACCACGAGAAGCGACGGGCCGGACGGCATGTCACCGGTCGTACTGACCTCGCCGGCATGGGCACGTTCCTTCAGCAGCACGGTGGCGAGGCCGGCAATGCCGAGCAGCCCCTGGACGTAAAGCAGGGCGGAAAGCACGGAAGCGGCGAATTTCGTTTTCATCCTGTTCGTTCCTCAAAATTGGAATTTACGGGCACTTCAGGGGAACCCCCGAAGCGCCCGCGCCGCCAGCGGAGCCCCCCGTTGCGGCGCGGGCCTTCGGTCCTCTCGGCTGCAAGTTGCCGGAGGCGCCGCGCATCCTCAACGGCCCTAAGCCGCCCCCGCCAGAGGGGCTTGAGCCGGTCGACGCGCAGGCTGGAAAGTGTCCAGATCAATCCAGGCCGTAGCGAAAACAGTGTTGGCTTCCGATCGTTCGTTGCCCGCTGTTTTCGTTAGGTCAACTTTGCCTGTTCGCTGTATCCGGATCATGCCGCCGACGCTGCGCTTTGTTGCAGCTCGGTTTCGGAGTCAGGTGAATTCCTATCAAACGAAAGGCAATCGCGTATTGGCGCCGCGGTTTGGCCGATCCGCCTAGGCAAACACGCCACCCGTCATGACGACGTCGTGCAACTGCAAGCTGCTTTGCACGGACCTTTTCTGTTAACCAGGGGAAACAGAATCGAAACACAAACGAGCATCTTGCGAAATCGGCTTGAAACATGACGCCCCGATAAACCGGTCATGAATTGGGCCGGCCCCGACCGGCAGAATAGGGGAGACATCATGTACACTGCCATTTCCGCCAAGCTCATCAACATCGCCGCCGCCGTCATCACCGGTACTGCCTTGCTTGTCAGTGCCGGCAACGGCGCAGCCCACGCCGCCGCCAACAAGATCGTCGCGCGTGTGTCGCTATCGCAGCAGACCATGGAAATTCTGGTCGACGGCCGGCCGACATTCGCCTGGAAGGTTTCGACGGGCGACAGGACGCACGTCACACCGACCGGTGCGTTCAAGCCGACCCGCATGCATGAAGTTTGGTATTCGAAGAAATACGACAACGCCCCGATGCCGCATTCGGTGTTCTTCAACGGCGGCTACGCCGTACATGCGACAAACGCCATCAAGCGCCTCGGCCAGCCGGCCTCGCATGGCTGCGTGCGTCTGCATCCGGACAACGCCGCCGATTTCTACCAGCTCGTCGAGGTCTTCGGCCCGGCCAACACCAGCATCGTCATCGTCAAGTGAGCGATGCTGCTCTTGTGTCTCTTAAGAAAGGCCGGAAATCCGGCCTTTTTATTGTACAATGTTAGTACAATCTAATCTGGGTTAGTACAATCTAATCCGGCATCGCCGGCATCAGCTTCGGATCCGGCTTTTCAGCGTGATGCGGCAGGTCCTTGCTGGCGATAAAGGTGTAGAACATCGGCACCACGAACAGCGTGAACATGGTTCCGACCAGGATGCCGGTGAAGATCACCAGGCCCATCGAATAGCGTGCCGCGGCACCCGCGCCGCTGGAGATGATCAGCGGCACCACACCGAGCGCCATCGCCGCCGTCGTCATCAGGATCGGCCGCAGCCGCACCCTGGCCGAGGCGATGATCGCATCGCGCCGCCGCATGCCGTGCATTTCACGCTGCTGGTTGGCGAACTCGACCAGAAGGATGCCGTGCTTGGTGATGAGGCCGATCAGCGTGATGAGGCCAACCTGGGTGTAGATATTGAGCGTGCCTAGCCCGATATTAAGCGGCACGATCGCGCCGAAGATCGAGAGTGGCACCGCCATCATGATGATCAACGGATCGCGGAAGCTTTCGAACTGCGCCGCCAGCACCAGATAGATGACGAGCACAGCCGCAGCGAAGGCGATGATGATCGTGTAGCCCTGTTGCTTCTCCTGCCGCGACTGGCCGGTATAGTCGATGAAGAACGTGTCGGGCAGGCTTTCCCTGGCGATGTCCTCGATGGTCTTCAGCCCGTCACCGGTGGTGACGGTGGGCAATGGCAGAGCGGAAATCGTGGCGGAGTTCAACTGGTTGAACTGCTCGATGGCGGCCGGCGACGCGTTGGTCGAGATCTTCACCACCGCCGAGAGCGGCACCATCTCGCCCGACACGCTGCGCACGAAATACTCCCCCAGTTTTTCGGGATTGTCGCGGAATTGCTGCGGTACCTGCGGGATGATGTCGTAGCTGTTGGATTCGCGGTCGAATTGCGCCACCTCGGCGCCACCGACCAGGAGCGTCAGCGTCCGGCCGATGTCGGCGATCGGCAGGTTGAGCGCGGCGGCTCGGTCGCGGTCGATCGTCACCGTCACTTGCGGCGCGTCGTAGGACATCGAATTCTCCACGGCGAGGAAGCGGCCGGAGGCCTGCGCCTTGTTCTTGATATTTTCCGCCGCCTCGTAGACTTCGGAGGCCTCGCCGGTCGAGCGCACGACCATCGTGATCGGCAGGCCACCGCCGGAGCCGGGCAGCGTCGGCGGCGCGAAGACGAAAGCCTTGACGCCCGCCACCTTGGCAAGGCGCGCAGTGATGTCTTGCTGAAGTTCCTTCGAGCTGCGCGCGCGCTCGGCCCAGTCCTTGAACGCAAAGCCGACGAAAGCGCTGTTCGTCGGGCCTTGGAACGCGACGGCGGAGAACCGCGCCCTGGTTTCGGGGATATCATTCACCAGCCCGAGAATCTGGTTCACGTAGGTCTCGGTGTAGTCCGACGTCGCGTAGCGCGGCGCGTTCACAATAGACAGCAAGAAGCCTTGGTCTTCTTCCGGCGCCAGTTCGCTTGAGGTCTTGGTGAACATGAAGCCGGTCGTGGCGACCAGTGCGACGACGATCATCAGCGTCACCGGGCGATATTTCAGCGAGCCGGTGACCAGCCGCTCGTAGATGTGTTCGACGCGCCCGAACGTATTGTCGACAATGCGCTGGAAGCGGCTGTGCGAGCCGGACCTCAGGATACGTGCCGACATCATCGGTGTGACGGTTAGGGCAACGACCCCCGAAAGCACCACCGAGCCGGCAAGCGTCACCGCGAATTCGCGAAACAGCGCGCCGGTCAGGCCGCCGGTGAAGGCGAGCGGCGCGAACACGGCGGCCAGCGTTATCGTCATGGCGACGACGGCGGACGAGATCTCGCGCATGCCGTTGAAGGCAGCCTGCATCGGCGACAAACCGTCTTCCTCCATGTGGCGGTGGATGTTTTCCACCACCACGATGGCGTCGTCGACGACGAGGCCGATCGCCAGCACCATTGCCAGCAACGACAAAAGATTGATCGAATAACCCAAAGAAAACAATAGGAAACAGACGCCGATCAACGACAGCGGAATGGTCACGATCGGCATCAGCACCGAGCGGAACGAGCCGAGGAAGAGCAGGATGACGACGATGACGATGGCGACCGCCTCGCCGATGGTCTTGAACACCTCCTCGATCGACGCGCTGATCTGCTCGGTCGAATCATAGACGATCTCCATCGTCATGCCTTGCGGCAGCGTCTCCTGGATGGTCGGCACGATCTTGTGGATCGCCGCCGCCGTGGTCAGCGGATTGGCGGCCGGCGTTGGAAAGATGGCGAGAAAGATGCCGGGCTTG
This sequence comes from Mesorhizobium sp. M0904, assembly GCF_040319475.1. Lineage (NCBI taxonomy): Bacteria > Pseudomonadati > Pseudomonadota > Alphaproteobacteria > Hyphomicrobiales > Phyllobacteriaceae > Mesorhizobium > Mesorhizobium sp. M0904. The sequence continues at coordinate 12,735 of NZ_JAMYOC010000023.1, forward strand.
CCGTTGAACGTCACCCTGGTGTCGGTGCTCGCCGCGGCGAGCTCGACGCGGGCCACATCGCGCAGCCTCACCACATTGCCGTCTTTCGAGCGGAGCGGAAGGGCAGCGAAAGCCTCCGGCGTCTGCAGGGTCGAGCGAACCGTGATCGAGGAAGCCACATATTCGTTTTCGGTATCGCCGGGCGCCGAGAGGAAATTCGATTCGTTGATGGCGGTCAGCACTTCCGCCGCCGTCACGCCGCGCGCCGCCAGTTTGATCGGGTCGATCCAGACACGCATCGAATATTCGGCGGCGCCGAAAATCTGCACGTCGGCGACACCTTCGACCGTCGAGATACGCGGCCGCACGACACGCTCGATATATTCGGTGAGCTGTTCCGGTGTCATGTTCGGATTCTGCATCGAGATGTACATCATCGCGAACTGCTGGCCGGTGCCCTTGACGATCACCGGGTCTTTGGTTTCGTCCGGCAGATCGCCGCGAACACTCTGAACCTTCGACAAGACTTCGTTCAGCGCGACGTCGGGGTCGGAGCCGAGCTTCATCTGCACCGTCACGGTGCTGGAGGACGGCCGGCTCGACGACGTGACATAATCGATGTTTTCGGTCGAAGCGACGGCACGCGCGATCGGCGCGGAAATGAACCCCTGGATCAGGTCGGCGCTGGCGCCGGGATAGGCCGTGGTGATGGTGATGGCCGTTTCTTCAACCTCTGGATACTGCCGAATCGAAAGGTTGAAGATGCCCTGAAAACCCAGAAGCAGGATCATGCAGGCAAGCACGGTCGAGAGAACCGGGCGGCGGATGAAGAGATCGGAAAAGCTCATTGCTGGGCTGCCTGCTGGTTCCCCGGCTTGCTCGGATCGATCGTGTTGTCGACGGCAACGGACATGCCGTTGGAGAGCCGGTTCTGGCCGGCCGTAACGACTTCGTCGCCGGGCTGGATGCCTTCCAGGATCTCGACCAGGCCGGCGTTGTGGCGGCCTGGCTTGACGAACACCTGGGCGAGCACGAGCTGCGGTTTCTGTTCTTCCGCTGCCGGCTTGGCTTCCGCTGCCGGTTTGGCTGGGGTAGCAGCCGGCTTTTCGTCGGGTTTTGCCACGGGTGCTTCGGCCGCCGGCTTGGCAGCGTCTGCAGCCGGCTTCTCTTCCGGCTTTGCCTCGGGAGCCGCGCCGTTGGCTTCGGCGGATTTGGCCGGGCGCACCACGAAGACGAAGTCGCCGTACAGGCTGGAGGTCAGCGCCGTCTGCGGCAGCGCCAGCACGTCGTTCTCCTCGGGCAGTTCGACGCGCACCTGGACGAACTGGCCCGGCGTCAGCTTGCCTTCGGGATTGCCGACCTCCGCCCTTACCGTCACCAGCCGGCTGGTCGGGTCGATCTTCGGATCGATGCCGCGGATGCTGCCGGTGAACGGCATGTCGCCGCCGCCGACGCCCAACCGCACCCTCTGTCCGATCTTCAGCTGCGGAAGCTGCTGCTCCGGCACGGTGAAATCGACACGCATCGTATCCATGTCCTGCAAGGTCACTACGGCGGTGCCGGGTGTGAGATACTGGCCAAGGTCGATTTTCGGAATACCGACAGTACCCTTGAAGGGGGCGGTCAACTGCTTTTGGTCGAGCACCGCTTGCAGCTTGTTTACCTGCGCGGCGGAGACCGATGCTGCTGCCTGCGCCGTGTCGAGCGTAGCATCGGTGCCGACCCCGCGCTTCTGCAGCTCGAGAGCGCGCATCAGCGTCGTCTGGTCGGAGGTGGCTTGCGCCTTCGACGCGACGAGGTCGGCTCGCTCGACGGCATCGTCAAGCTGCAGCAGGACGGCGTTGGCGGCGACCTTCTGATTGGCATGGAACAGGATGTCCTTGACGATGCCAGCAGTTTCGACCGTCAGGTCGACGCCGCGTACGGCACTGACAGTGCCGATCGCCTCGATGCCGGGGGTCCAGGACATCGGTTTGACAATGACTGTCGACACGGTCGTGGCCGGCGGCTTCATGGTGGCGAAGAACTGTTTGATCGCATTGTCGCGAAACAGGTTGAAGCCGACGATGCCGCCGCACACCAGCACGAGCAGAATGAAGGCGATGATGAAGCGCTTGATCACGAACAGTCCCCTCGGCCATGGCCCAGCATAACGGTCGGACGACCGGAACACATACCTGTGACTGGTCCCAATTTCAAATGACGGCGATCTTACTGTACCGTCTGGACGGTCTTGTCAATTCCGCCTAAGCTAATGAATGGGGAACGATTGATGAAGGTCCGCAGAGCAAATTCGCGCGAAAAAATTCTCGCTGCCGCCGCCGCGGTGGCGCGCGAGACGGGTCCTGGCAGCCTGTCGCTGGACGCTGTTGCCAGCCGTGCCGGCGTGTCGAAGGGTGGTCTTCTCTACAATTTCCCGACCAAGGCGAAATTGATGCAGGCGCTGGTGGAGGATTATCTCAGCGCATTCCAACAGGCGCTGGAGGCCGCCCGCAAGAACAGCGGCAGCGGCGAGAGCCCGCTCGCCGCCTATATCAGGCTTTCGGCCGAGCATGCCGAGGAGTCGAAGCCATCGGCATCCTGGATATTTTCGGCAATCGCCGAGGATCCCGACTTCCTGACGCCGATAAAATCGTTCAGGCGGCAGGTGTTCGAACGGCTGAAGGCGGAGACGCCGAACCTCAAGGCGCTGCTGGTCTGCTATCTCGCCATCGAGGGACTTCGCAGCATGAATCTGTTCGGTTCGGATATTCTTTCCGCCGACGAGCGCCGGCTGCTGATATCGACCCTGCTGGAGATCGCGGAATAGTCTAGGAATACGCCGGCCGGGTTCAGTTGCCTCGACTGTCGGGATGTGGCTGGAGCGAGGTGCCGTCCACTTGGGGCAGAGTGAGCTCCACGCTTTGGACCTACGCTCCACGCTTTCCGAAAATCGGTTCCGATTTTCGGGCCGATGCGCTAGAGCCTTTCGGGATTGACCCGAGCTGCCTTCAACCCGGAAACGCTCCCACCGCTGCCCATGCCCCATCTTCCCGAGCATCTTCTCACCGGCTACCGCAGTTTCATGAGCGGCCGCTATCTCACCGAAAGCGGCCGTTATCGCTCGCTGGCGCGGGAGGGCCAGGCACCCGAAACGATGATCGTCGCCTGCTGCGATTCGCGGGCCGCGCCCGAAGCGATCTTCGACGCCGGGCCCGGCGAGCTGTTCGTGCTGCGCAATGTCGGCAATCTGGTGCCGCCCTATGCGCCCGACGATCAGTTCCACTCGACATCGGCAGCGCTCGAATTTGCCGTGCAGAGCCTCAAGGTCAAGAACATCGTGGTGATGGGCCACGGCCGCTGCGGCGGCATCCGCGCGGCACTCGACACCACGGCCGCACCCCTGTCGCCGGGCGATTTCATCGGCAAGTGGATGAGCCTGATCGCGCCTGCGGCCGAGACCGTATCGTCCAGCACCTTCATGACCGCGACCGAGCGCCAGACGGCGCTGGAGCGCATCTCGATCCGCTATTCCATAGCCAATCTGCGCACCTTCCCTTGTGTTTCGATCCTCGAAGGCAAGGGGCGGCTGTCGCTGCACGGTGCCTGGTTCGATATTTCGACCGGCGAGCTTTGGGTGATGAACAAGGACACGGGCGATTTCGAGCGGCCGGAGACGGAGTAGGAGACGAGGCATGATGCGAGCTCGGTTCGCGTTCGCGGCGGCGGTATTGCTGTGCTCAGCAAATATCGTCCGCGCCGACGATAGCGCGATCATAGACCGCTGGTATTCGGCACTGCTGGTCGCCGACCGCACCGAATTGTCGGACCTGCTCGCCGACAATGTCCGCATCAAGCTCGACGACCTCGGCGTCGTGCAAAGCAAGCAGGAATTCATCGCCTCGATCGCCGAGTGGCAGGGCGCCGTCGCCGGGGCCGAAATCCGCCACCGGATCGAGAAGACGGAGGGCGGCGTCACCACTGTGATCGCCTGCTATGATTTTCCCAGCAACGACATGCTGATGCAGGAGACTTTCGCGGTCGCCAACGACCAGATCAGGGCCAGTTCGCAAGCCGCGATTGCCGAAAACTGCGACGGCTACTGACGGAACCATGAACGGGACCCGCTGTTGCGCGCAACCGGCCGACGCCTTACATCGGTGACGATCCATCTTCTCCCGCCACTCAGCGAAAGTTTGCCATGCCGTCCACCGTCGACCTCGCTGCCCATCCGCTGACCGCATGGCAAGGGCCGCTCGGCCTGCCCGATTTCACGCGCATCGGCGATGGCGATTTTTCTCCGGTCTTCGACGCGGCCCTGAAGGCGAATGAAGCCGAGATCGAGGCGATTGCCGGCAACACCGGGACGCCGACCATCGAAAACACGCTTGCCGCGCTCGAGCTTGCCGGCGAGGCTCTCGACCATGTCTCGTCGATCTTCTGGTGCCGCGCCGGCGCCCACACCAACGAGGCGATCCAGGCGCTGGAGCGCGACATCTCGCCGAAGATGTCGCGGCACTTCTCGGCAATCTCGATGAACGAACGCCTGTTCGCCCGCATCGACCACCTGCATCAGCGCCGCGATGCTTTGAAGCTCGATGCCGAAACGCTGCGGGTCTTGGAAAAGACCTGGAAAAACTTCGTTCGCTCCGGCGCCATGCTCGACGCCGAAGGCAAGAGGCGGCTGGCCTCGATCAACGAGGAATTGTCGTCGCTCGGCACCAATTTCGGCCAGAACGTGCTTGCCGACGAGCGCGACTGGGCGTTGTTCCTCGACGAAGCCGACCTTGCCGGCCTGCCGGAATTCCTGAAGAGCTCGATGGCGGAAGCCGCCGAGATGCGCGGCCAGAAGGGCCGCTACGCCGTCACTCTGTCGCGTTCGATCTACGAGCCGTTCTCGACCTTCTCAGAACGCCGCGATCTGCGCGAGACAGCGTTCCGCGCCTTCATCATGCGTGGTCAGAATGGCGGCGCTGCCGACAACACGGAAGTGGTGCGCGAGATGCTGCGGCTGCGCGCCGAGAAGGCGAAGCTGCTCGGCTATGCTTCCTACGCCGCATTGAAGCTCGACGATACTATGGCCAAGACGCCGGAGGCGGTGCACGCGCTGCTCGATCCGGTCTGGGAAAAGGCGGTGGAAAAGGCCGCAAGCGACCAAGCCGAATTGCAGCGGCTGGCGGCCGAGGCCGGCAGCAACGAAAAATTCGCTGCCTGGGACTGGCGCTTCTATCAGGAGAAGCTGCGCGCAGAGAAATTCGCCTTCGACGAGGCCGAGCTGAAGCCGTACCTGCAGCTAGACCGCATCATCGACGCCTGTTTCGATGTGGCAACACGATTGTTCGGCATTTCTTTCGAAGAAAAGAAGGGCATTGCCACCTGGCATCCGGACGCACGTGTTTTCGTGGTGAAGAATGCCGACGGCAGCGAGCGCGGCCTGTTCCTCGCCGACTATTTCGCGCGGCCTTCGAAGCGCTCCGGCGCCTGGATGAGCGCGCTGAAATCCGGTTATAGGCTTGGCCCTGGCTCGAAGCCGGTCATCTACAACATCATGAACTTCGCCAAGCCGCCGGCCGGCGAGGCCGCCTTGCTGTCGGTCGATGAAGCCAAGACGCTGTTCCATGAATTCGGTCATGCTCTGCACGGCATGCTGACCGACGTCACTTGGCCGTCGGTCGCTGGCACCTCGGTCAGCCGCGATTTCGTCGAACTGCCTTCGCAGCTTTACGAACACTGGCTGACGGTACCGGCGGTGCTGGAAAAACATGCGCTGCATGTCAAGACCGGCAAGCCGATGCCAAAGGCGCTGGTCGACAAGATGCTGGCGGCGCGCACCTTCGGCGCGGGCTTCGCCACGGTCGAGTTCACTGCCTCGGCGTTGGTCGACATGGCTTACCACGCCCGGCCGGATGCACCGGACCAGCCGCTTCGTTTCGAAGCCGAAACGCTGGAAGGGCTTAACATGCCCGATACCATCGCCATGCGTCACCGCACCCCGCATTTCGGCCACATCTTTGCCGGCGACGGCTATTCGGCCGGCTATTATTCCTACATGTGGTCGGAAGTGCTCGATGCCGACGCCTTCGCCGCCTTCGAGGAGACGGGCGATCCGTTCAATCCGGCGCTGGCCGAGCGGCTGCGCAAGAACATCTACGCCGCCGGCGGCTCGAAGGATCCCGAAGAACTCTACACCGCCTTCCGCGGCAAGATGCCTTCACCGGAAGCAATGATGGCCAAGCGCGGACTGGTGTGATGCGTGCCCGCTCTTGTCACGGTTCTCTTCTATCCTGATTGATGTCGGCCGTCATGGCGTCGGGTTGCGCGCCGCCTGATCCGGTTCTGTCGGTCCCGGCTCGGCCTCGCTGGCTGCGGCAGTGTCGTTGAGGTGACTGCCCGCTATGCTGATCGGCCGCTGGCGCATCCGGACCGCCTTGTGACGACCGCTACGGAAATAAATCTCTCAGTCGCGAACGTCAGCCCCGCCAACGGAAGGCGGGGCTGGTAAGTTGATTGTCCCGGCAAGCTTTTTTGCCGGGGCGATTGGCCTAGACTAGGCAGGCACAAAGCCAAAATAGGCTTTGTAGGACGCCCCTTCGCCGGAAATCAGGGGCGTTTCCACTTTGAACCCAATCCCGCTGAAGGTGGTATTGTTCGTACGTGCCGCGAGCAACACCATCTGCTTTGCGGAGATGGTCACTGTCGCGCTCCCGATCCTGTCATCGCCCCAATCGAAGAGATCGCTGATGGCGCCGCCGATCGATGGCATCAAGGATCCCAGGGCCGGGCCGGCTATTGCGGCAATGATAGGTCCTGCCACCGGAATGAGGCCCAAAGCCAGCGTACCCGCCGTATGGACGCCCATCACGACCTTCTGCACTTCGTCCTTGTACTTGTTTGGATCGCCGAAATCGTTTTCCATCAGCACCGTACCGATATTGATGCCGTAGGGCTTGCCTCGATAGACCTCCATCAGGTCGGGTCTCGTATCTCCCGCATCGACGTCGCCATAGACCTGGCTGCGCTTGGTGTCGGCCATCTGCGGCGTTGTCACGCTGACGATGACATAGGGCTCGTCCGCACTCGACCCCTGATCCCAGTCGGTCTCGCCGAAGCAATGGAGGCCGGTATAGTGGACGACGACATCTCGAAGGTCGATCGCGCCGGTGTCGGGCCACCAGTATATGCCGCCGTTTTCAAACAGATTGGCACGGCCACCGTCGGCAAATTCGGTCTCGTCGGTGGTTGGGTACCCCAGATATGACTGTTCCCAGCCCAGGCTTTCCCACTTCTTGCGGATGTCACCGTACACCACGTTGGCTCCGGTGTTCGGTGTCCAGTAGATCGAGCCGGCATTGGCAAAATGGTTGTAGCGCCCGACGCCGTCGGGAGTTCCGGTTTCGTCGGTGACCGGATAGCCGAGAACCGAGCGCTCCCAGCCCATTGCTGCCCATTTGCTGCGAATTGCCCCCCAAATCGCTTGAGCACCGGTATTCGGTGTCCAGTAGATCGAAGCGGTATTGTTGTTGAAGTGATTGTATCGCCCGACGCCGTCGGGAGTTCCGGTTTCGTCGGTGCAGGGAATGCCCCACGCGAGACCGCCAAGCGCAATCCATTTCCTGTAGATGTCGCCGTGGATCTCAAAGGCGTCGTGCATGGCATCGTTGTAACAAATGCATGAGCCGTTCTTGAGATACCAGGCTTTTCCAGTCTCCTTCCTGTCGATCTCGGCGAAGCCGGCGCCTCCAAGGGAGTTGTACTTTTGCTGTATGACAGCTTCGGGCGAGAGGAGCGACCAAGGCCCGATCCTGAGCTGGTCGGAAAGTCTTGTGGCTCCAGCGCGGATGGTGCCGGCACGCACTCTCGAAGTTGCTCTGGCAGTATACGGCATGACCTTTTCCTTCCTGTGAGTGTTGGTATCGGGGGCTTCAGGCCTCCGGCGATCGGTTTTGATCGACGGGCCGAGGTTCCCAGACCGCGACTTACGGACGGCTTACAGAGTTCTGAGCTGCGCCAGAGCAATTCCAGGAAAAGTGTGGAACGGTTTTCCGTCCGGAACTGCGAAAAAATAAAGAGATAGAGCGGTTCGGCGTTTCCGTGAAACGATGAACCGGTCTAGAGAAACGGGCGCACGAGCGAACGCAGCAAAGGCGAGGGCTCGTCATCGCCGGTCGAAGCGAGCGCGCGTTCATAGCGCCGGTAATCCTCGATGGCGCCGGCGTGGTCGTTTCTGGAGAGGCTCTCCTGGATGAGCGTGCCATGGAGTTTGGCCGATTCCGGGTAGAAATCGAGCGCACGCCGGCACGCTTGGCGTGCCCGATCTGCGTTGCCTCGGCTCTGCCAGTGTTTGGCGATCCGCACGGCAAGCTCCACCAACCCGTCCCGCACCCGGTCGGCCGCGGCGTTCGACCAGGCGGGCGTCGGGCCATTCGAGAAAAGCGGGCCGACAAAGCCTTCCAGCAGCATCTCCTGCTCCTCGATTGCGCTGTCTCTTTGGCCCGACAGAACGGGTTTCAGCCGGTCTTCCCAATCCTGCAGATCGATCCAGACCTTGTCGGCAGCGAGCCGCAAACGGCCTTCTCTCAGCGTTACGAGTTCGCCTTGCCCGAGCAATTTGCGCAGACGATGCAGCGCCTGCTCCAAGGCCGCTTTGGCCTGGTCGCCGTCGAGGTCGGGCCAGAGCCAATCCTGCAGGGTTTCCACCGAACAGACCTGATCCCTCGACAGGCAGATAATGCGCAATATGTCGAGAGCGCGGGTAGGTTTGGCACCGGGCGCGACCTCGGCGCCATCGATCTCGAGGCGGAAGCCTCCCATCAAGTGTATCCTGAGCGGCCAAGGCCACTGGGCGGGGCGACCAGCGGGCGGGACCAGATATCGCGCCCGAACGACGCGGCGGCAGAGATCGACATCGATCTTTCGCTCCAGCGCATCGGCGATCAGCTCGGCTAGCAAGTCCGGCAGGTTGAGCAAGATCGCCGAGGGATTGACCTCGCGCAATGCCGCCATGAATTCAGCCAGACGAGTGCCATAGGACGCGCCGCCGTTCCACTTCTGCTCCAGGGCCCGTGCGGCTAGAATGCTGAGTTCGACACGCTGGCGAGGGCCGCCGCTCAGCCTTTCGGCGATCCCCTGAAGTAGCGCAATCGCCTCCGCCGGACGCCGGTCGGCCAGCAGGACCTGGTATTTGGTGACGTAATGCGGCCAGCGCTCGATCATCGGCTCGTTCGCCCGCTCGATCGCATCCATGAAGACATCGCAGTCGAGATAGGCCTTGGCGAAGTCGCCGTTGCGCGTGTGCATCGCCGCATGGCAGTCGGCGACGACCGCGACCTGGGTGGTGAACCTGCTGTCCGCGATCTCGCCCAGTCGGGAGACCAGCGCATTGAACTCCGAGAACCTGTTGTGAAGCTTCATCAGCAATTGGAGCTGGTAGAGGGCGCTGAACTCGACGCCCCGTAAGGCGTGCTGCTCGCCTATCGCCGTTGCGCGTCGCAACGCATCCTCGGCCGAGGCATAGACAAAACCGCGCCGCGAATAGGGGAAGTAACGGCCGCTGGCCGAGCCAAAGGACACCAGCCACATGCCGAGCACCAGCGGTGGGATATCCGGATGTTCGAGATCGGCGGCAACGCTGTCCACGACATTGGCAAAAATGTCGCGCTGCCCCGACGAGGTCGCGTAGTCGATGAGCGCTTCGCTTGCCAGCAGGCGCAACTCGACCGAATCCTCGATCGGCAGATGTGTCAGGCGCTGCTGGATATCATTCACGAGGCGCTTCGCGTCATGGGCGTCAAATTCGCCAGGTTCGGCGAAATCGACGGCCCGCAGGATGCCGAGCCTGACCATCATGAGTTCCTCCGGATCCAATTCCGGCAACCCCTTGGCAAGAACCTGTGAGGCTCGGCGCGTCCAATCCGCCAGCCCCTCATGCGTACGCCAGCTGGCCGTCTTGACTACGACCGCCCGCGCGACCGTCAGGCATTGGCCGCGCATGTCGGTGTTCTCGAATGCTTGCCATGCCTTGGAGAAGTGCGGCTCGGCCTTCGCATCGTCCGACGCGAAGGCGACGCCCAGCCAATAATGGACCCACCCGTCCATCTCGTCGGGGGGCAGCCTGTTGCACCATTCGACGAAGCTGGCCCTGCGCCCTTGCGAGAGAACGCCGTTAGCGCACTCCAGAATGAGCTGGCGTGCCAGCGGCCAGGCGCCCGCCTGCAACGCCAGCACGATTGCCGCGTCGGTTTTGCCGGCCTCGTGCAGGACCTTTGCTGCCTGCTCGCGTAGCCTGGAACGGTCCGCTTCCGTCACGCGCCGGTCCAGTAGGCCGGCAAGGTATTCGCGCAACAAGTCATGCAGCTGGAAGGCGGTGCCGCCCGGACCGTCGCGCGTGATCAGCAGCTGGCGATGCTGCAGCCGCAGCAGCAGGCGGGCAGCCTGCGGCGATCCCAGGAACGCATCGGCAAGGTCCGTGCTGATCTCCGGCAGAAGGTTGAGCCTGATCAGCAGATCCTGGTCCTCCGGCGCGATGTCGCGCAGGAAATAACGTCCGACAATCTCCCGAAGGCCGGCGCCTCCGGCAAGGCCGGTCTGCGAAAGCGGGTAGTACATTCCAGCATTGGCCAGCAGGAGAAGGCCCACCGCCCAGCCGCGCGCCTCCGAAATGTCGCCGACCTCGGACGGCGATTGCGAGCGGGCGGTGACGAGGTTGCGAGCCTCCGCAGGCGAAAACTCCAGCAGCGTTTGGTTGAGGACCGGCAACTGTCCCGACAGCACGAGGTCGGCGACATCGCCCTCGGGCAGCATCCGCGATGTGCAGATGCAGCGGACGGTATTGGGGCGTTCGCGCAACAGGATCGCCAGCGTCCGGCGAAAGCCTGGTGCATCGGCACGATGCAGATCGTCGAGGACCAGGATCGTGCCCGGATCAAGCCGCGAGAAATAGGTGCGGAAGAACAGCCGCGCGAAATCGTCGGAATTGTCGGCATATTCCGGACCAAAGACCGGCATGCCGGCATGCCTGCCGTCGAGCGACAGCGTCAGATAATGGAAAAGCCGCGCAACGTCCTGGTCCTCGGTGTCGACCCGATACCAGTTGTACGCCGATTCGCCTTGCTCCAGCCCGCCGTGTTCCAGCCCGCCGTGTTCCAGAAAGTCGATCACCGCGGTGGTCTTGCCGTATCCACCAGGCGCAGCCAGCCAGCATGCACCGCTGTCGAGGGCCTGCGAAAGCAGCGCCACTACGCGCGGACGGCCGACAATTCCCACTGGCCGGGGTGCCGAGAGCTTTGCTATCTCGCGCGGCGCGTCCCGGAAGGATTTATCCATTGTGAGGACTCTCGCAGCGCAGTCGCCTCGCGAAAACAGGTAATCGGTTCGCCCGCAACAACAAATCGCCGGCCGGCGTTGTGCTCGCCTGACGTGCCGTGCTCGCCGGCAAGGTCGCGGTTATCCCTTGTGCGACATGATATGCGAAACCCCGACACTCACGTCAGCGGTGTGTCTTGCCATCACTGCGTTCATTCGCATTGCAATCGTCGCATAGCCGTTTCGTTCGTGGTCGGTAACTTCCGAGGGCTTGAAGAGCCACGGAAGGGGTGCAACCTGCGCGTCTTCGAAATTGGCCGGCAGATTCGATGGCACCGCCTTTTTTCCTAGAGGCAGCTCTAGCCCAAGGTCACTAAATTCCTTCTCGAGGCTGGCGTGCAGATGAGAAAGGACGACATAGATCGCCAGCTTTGATCTAGTCCTTTCTGTGTTGTTTAGATTGTACTCTTGAAGAACCTCATCGAACGATGGCGATAGGTCACTTTCGGCAGCGGTAGCTCGTGTTGCAACAGCACCGGCCAGGGCAGTCGCTGCCACTCCTGTAAGACCTACAAAATCACGTCTTGTCGTGCCGGTCATGGTGAATTCCCCTCGGTTTTGAAGACGGGCCAAGTCTGGCAAGGAGGAGGCGCAGTGGCAATAGGCCGCATACGCTATTGGTGTAGAGGGCCTTTACGTCGCCGATGTGAATCCACCCGGCGACGACAGTGCCAAGCCGGCAGAGGCCCCGCGATGCATTCGGTTGCTTGATCTGAAAACCCATGGAATCCGAGAAAGGTTTCCTCAGCATTCACGGGGGGTTCGAAAAATCCGCTGGTGGAGCTGAGGAGGATCGAACTCCTGACCTCGTCATTGCGAACGACGCGCTCTCCCAGCTGAGCTACAGCCCCGTCCAGCGGATGGGGCTTTTATCGGCCGCTGCGGTTTCCTGTCAAGGCTGCGCTTGCTGCCGAAATGCCGTTCGGCCGTTCGTGCGCCTCGCCCACGCGTCGGAACGCGGCTCTTGCCGCTTTCAGCTACAGTGGCTACATGTCGGCAACAATCGGAGACCGGCATGATCGCCCTCATTCAGACCATTGTCATGGCGCTTGACCTTTACTGGTGGATCATCATCGCCTCGGCGATATTTTCCTGGCTCTACGCCTTCAACGTCGTCAACTCCCGCAACCAGTTCGTCGATACCATCAGCAACATGCTCTATCGGCTGACCGAACCGGCGCTGCGGCCGATCCGCCGCTTCATGCCCGATCTCGGCGGCATCGACATCTCGCCGATCATCCTGCTGCTGATCCTGTTCTTCATCCGGCAGTTCCTGCTCACCACCGTGCTTTCGCTGGTCGTCTGAGTGCAGGCGTCCCATGCGCGCGCCGTTCCGGACGCGCGGCGACGGTATCGACCTGTTCGTCCGGCTGACGCCGAAATCAGCGATGGACAGGCTCGAGGGGGCCGAAACGACCGCGGATGGGCGAAGCCATCTGAAGGCTCGCGTTCGCGCCGTGCCGGAAAACGGGGCCGCCAATCGAGCGCTGGAAAGGCTGGTCGCCAAGGCGCTTGGCGTGGCCGCTTCGGTCGTCTCGATCGTCGCCGGCGGCACCGCTCGGCTGAAGACGGTCGGTGTGCTTGGCGATCCCGCGGCGCTGGCGAAACGCATCGATACGCTGGGCACGCCTGCGCCATGATCTCGGCTCGCTCACCAACCCCGTAGAAAAAAGGCCGGGCTGCAAAGCCCGGCCAGATGTGAAGGTCGAAAACCTTCAGAGGGGAACGCGCCGGACGAATGGGAGGAAACATCCGGCGCAGCGTGCATATGGGTCGGCATCGCTGACGTTTCAATGACGGGAACGACAATAACAGCTTCGTGAAACCGGGCGGTGGATGTCGATGAACGCCTGGGATTGGGGACCTGTTTGACCGTTGTCTGGGCAATTATTCCTAAGCGATGTCGTCGCGAATGCAGGCCTTCAGATGGCCGTCGGCTGTCGCCCTCAGTGGCGGCACGGCCGCGGCGCAAGCCTCCAACGCGAACGGGCAACGGGTTCGGAAAACACAGCCCGACGGCGGGTTCGCCGGACTGGGAATATCGCCTTTGAGCACCTGCCGGCCTTGCCTCGCCAGCGGATCGAGCGATGGAATGGCTGACAGCAGCGCACGCGTGTAGGGATGCTGCGGTCGGGCATAAAGCTCGGCCGCCGGCGCAACCTCCATGATGCGCCCGAGATAGAGCACGATGACCGTGTCGCAGATGTACTCGACGACGGCCAGATCGTGCGAAATGAACAGCATGGTCAGGCCGAGCCGGAGCTGCAGGTCGCGCAACAAATTGATGATTTGCGCCTGGATCGAGACGTCGAGTGCCGAGACCGGCTCGTCGGCGACGATGAATTCCGGCTCGAGCGTCAGCGCCCGGGCGATGCCGATGCGCTGGCGCTGGCCGCCCGAGAATTCATGGGCGTAGCGGTCATAGGCGTCGAACGGCAACTCAACCGCGGCAAGTGCCTTCGCGGCCTTCGCCCGCCGCTCGGACCTCTTGCCAATGGCTTGAATGTCAAGGCCTTCGGTGAGGATCTGCCCTATCGTCATGCGCGGCGACAGGCTGGCGAAGGGATCCTGGAAAATATATTGCATCTTGCGACGCTGGCGGCGCAACTGGGCGGCACCCAGCCTGGTAATATCGGTGCCGTCATAGGTGATTTGGCCGGATGTCGGCTCGATCAGACGCAGCACCGAGCGGCCGATCGTGGTCTTGCCGGAGCCGGACTCGCCGACCAGGCCGACCACCTCGCCACGCCTGACATCGAAGGAAATGTCCTCCAGCGCCCTGACCACCGGGGCACGCGAGAATGCTGTCGGCGCAAAATGCTTGGTCAGGTTTTTGACCGAGAGGAAGGGAACGTCGGCCATCAGAGCTCCTCCCAACGCAGGCAGCGGCTTTGCTGGGTCGGCGTCGCCGCAAACAAGGGCGGGACTGCGGCGCGGCAGGCAGCGATAGCCATCGGGCAGCGCGGCGCGAAGGAACAGCCTTTGGGCAGCAGCGCGAGCGACGGAACATTTCCGGCAATGGTCGGCAGCGGCGTGCCCGCCAGCTTCAGTGCCGTGGCCTGGCCGAGCCGCGGCACCGAGCGCATCAACCCGGCGGTGTAGGGATGACGCGGACGGGTGAACACTTCGCTCACCGGACCTGTTTCGACGATACGCCCGGCATACATCACCGCTACGCGATCGGCGATTTTGGCGACGACGCCGAGATTGTGGGTGACGAACAGGATGCCCATGCCGCGCTGCGCCTGCAGCTCGGCCAAAAGATCGAGAATCTGGGCCTGGATCGTGACGTCCAATGCCGTTGTCGGCTCGTCGGCGATCAGCAAGCCCGGATCGCAGGACAGGGCCATGGCGATGGTGGCGCGCTGGCGCATCCCGCCCGAAAGTTCGTGCGGATACTGCCGCGCCCGCCGCTTCGGATCGGGAATGCCGACCTGTTCCAGCAGCCGCACCGCGTCTGCTTCTGCCTCGCGGTGCGATTTGCCGAGATGGATGCGGATCGGTTCGGCTATCTGCTCGCCGATCGTGTAGACCGGGTTGAGGCTGGTCATCGGCTCCTGGAACACCATGCCGATCTCGTTGCCGCGTATCTTGCGCAGCGACTCCGTATCGAGGCTGGTCAGTTCGGTGAGCGTGCCGTTCTTGCGTCGCAGCGCGATCGACCCCTCGGCGATATGTCCGACCCTTTTCGGCAGCAATCCGATGATCGACAGGCTGGTGACGGACTTGCCCGACCCGGATTCGCCAACGAGCGCCACGGTCTCGCCGGAGCCGATCGTCAGGTCGACATCCCTTACCGCCGCGATGTCGCGCCCCGCAATGCGGAACACCGCGCGCAGGCCGGAAATCGACAGGATCGGCGTGGCGCTCAGCGGAGCAGCCCCACATCGCGAAGGATCATGTCGATCTTTGCGGTTTCCTGCTCGTTCAGGCTGCGCTGCGGCCGCGCCATGGTGTTCGAGGCGATGATGCCGAGGCTCTTCATCGCCGCCTTGAAGGCGCCGACGCCGGCCGAGCCGGCGCTGGTCCTGCCGAGCGAGATCCAGACGATCTCGAAAAGTTTCAACAACCGCTCCTGCTCCAGGCGGGCTTCGGCAAGCTGGCCCGCGTGCGTCAGCTTCCACAGCCTGACATAACCATGCGGGTCAACATTGGCGAGGCCCGGCACGACGCCATGCGCACCCATCGCCAGCACGCTGTCGACCAGGATCTCGGAACCGGTCATGCCGAAGAAACCGGGATCGTCGGCCATGTCCTTGAGCACGTAACGCAGATTGCCGTCATCGCCGCTGGAATCCTTGATACCCGCAATGGCTCCTTCCCTGGCGAGACCGACCGTGGTCTTGCGCTCCAGCTTGACGTGCACGCAGACCGGGATGTCGTAGGCGATGACCGGAATGTCGATCGCATCTTTGATGTAGCGGAAGTGATCGCCGATCTCGGGCTGGCTGGTGCGGGTATAAAACGGCGCGGTGACGACGATGGCGTCGGCACCGGCCGATCTGGCGATGCGGGCGTGGTTGATGACGCGGTCGGTCGTCGGGTCGATAACACCGGCGAAGATCGGAACCCGGCCGTTATTGACCTTGACCGCGTGCTCGAGGACGGCCCTGCGGCCCGCCTCGTCGTGGAAGACCACCTCGCTGGTCGAGCCCAGCACGAACAGCCCGTGGACGCCGCCGTCGAGCAGGTTCTCGATGGTGCGCGTGAACGACGGGAAATCGACGCTGAAATCGGCATTGAGCGGGGTGACGACAGGTGGCACGACGCCGGTAAACAGGGGCATTTTGATGAACCTTCGAGGTCAGTTGAGATCGGAGCGGGGATCGAATGCGTCGCGCAGGCCGTCGCCGATGAAGTTGATGGCGAGCACCGTGAGCACCAGCGCGGCGCCTGGGAACATCCATTGCCACGGATAATTTTCAAGCACGACGGTGGAGCGGGCGAGATTGAGCATGTTGCCCCAGCTGGCTTCGGGCGGCGCGATGCCGAGGCCGAGGAAGGACAGGCCAGCCTCGAGCAGGATGGCGTTGGCGATCTGCAAGGTGGCATAGACGACCAGGATATCGATGCAATTGGGCAGGCCGTGCCGGAACAGCAGATGCGGCAGCCCCGCGCCCATGCCGCGGGCGGCAACGACGAAATCGCGCTCGCGCAGTTCGAGCAGCCGGGCGCGCACCATGCGCGACAGCACCGGCCAGGAGAGCAGCGAGATCACCAGTATGGTGGGCGCGATGCCGGTGCCGGCTATCGAAGCCAGCACCAGCAGGAAGATCACCGGCGGCAGCGTCATCGCCAGATCGACCAAGCGCATCACCGTGCCGTCGACGAGGCGCCCGCCAAAGCTGGCGCCGGCGCCGACCAGGAAGCCTATGACGGTCGATATGGCGACCGAGCAGACGGCGACCAGCAATGAGATCCGCCCACCTTGCAGCAACCGGGCCATGACGTCGCGCCCGACGCCGTCGCTACCCAGCCAATGAATGGCCGACGGCGCCTTGTTCATCGCCCTGAGGTCGATGGCGTTCGGGCCGAACGGCCACCACAAAGGATATGTCGAAACCGCCAGCAGGATCGGGATGACGATCAAAAGCCCGGCACGCGCCGCGCGGTTTTCGAAAAAGCGGTCGAACGCGCGGCGGAGCGGCCCCTTGGTCTGCGGTAAGGCTGTCGGGTCGACCATTGGGTCCGGCGCAGTGATTGCCATCACGCCACCTGAATGCGCGGGTCGACGACGGCATAGACGACGTCGGTCAACAGGTTGACCAGGATGACGCAAACGCCGATCACCAACGTGGCGCCCATGATCACCGGGTAATCGCGGGTGCCAACGGCATTGACCAGAAGCAGTCCCATGCCCGGCCAATTGAACACGCTTTCCAGGAAGATGGCGCCGCCAATGGCGATGCCGACGGTCGAGCCGATCAGCGTGATGACCGGCAAGAGCGCGTTGCGGGTTGCATGCTTGATGATAACCCAGAACTCGCGCACGCCCTTGGCACGCGCCGTCCGCACGTAATCCTGGTTGAGCACTTCCAGCAGCGAAGCGCGCATGTAGCGCATGATCAGCGCGGCATGGCCGATGGACAGCAGGCAAGCGGGCAGGATGAGGTGCGCAAGCACGTCGGCCATCGAGAACGACGCACCCGCGGTCTGCATGCCGCCGGACGGCGCCCAGCGCAGCAGCACCGAGAAAAAATAGAGGCCAAGCAGCGCCGTCAGAAAAGCCGGGCTGGAGATACCGATAAACGACAGCACCGACAGCGCGATGTCGGACGGTTCGTTACGGCGCACCGCGCTGAAAACGCCGGCGGAAATGCCGAGCACGATGGCGATCGCCAGGCCCGTGCCCATCAGCAGCGCGGTCGGGCCGATGCGCTCCATGACCAGCGGCAGCACGGCGACGCCGCTGCGCTGGATCGAAAAGCCGAAATCGCCGCCCAGCGCCGCGCGCAGCCAGGCCAGATATTGCACGGGAAGCGGCCGGTCGAGCCCAAGCCGTTCGCGCAGCCCCTCGAGATCGGAGGCGGACATCGGCACCGACGGGTTGATATAGGCGTCGATCGGATCGCCCGGCGCCAGCCGCAACAGGATGAAGATGAGGACGCTGAGCGTGACCAGCATCAGCAATCCTGTAGCGCTGCGGCGGGCAATGAAGCTCAACATGGGCTATCCGTGGCGGTGGCAGGCGGCGCCAAAGTGGTCCGCCTGCTCGCTTCGTTGCGGAGTTCTTACTGGATATCCCAGCGCTCCGGGTGAGCTGCGTAGGGGCCGCCGCCCGGCGCCGGCGTCCAGACGAAGTCACGCAGCTTGTTGGAGGCCACGCCATAGCGGTTGGCCACCCACAGCGTTGCCCAGGGCAGGTCCTTGTTCATCACCTTGCAGACCTCCTGCCAGGATTGGTCGATCTTGGCCGGATCGGTCTGGCCGAGGGCGGCGTCCAATGCAGCGCTCAGATCGTCGAAATCGATGCGCATGGTGTTGAAGCCTGCCGGCGGGATCTGCGACTTGTTGAGGCCGGGGTTGAGGCTGGCCGGATTGGGGCCGTTCTGCAGGCCGGCATAGACCATCGGAAAGGCATTCCAGTCCGGCGTGCCTTGTTTGTAGACGATGCCGTTATAGGTCGGCGTATCGACGACGCGCGGCACCACGTTAATGCCGACTTCGGCCAGCATCGACTGGATGGCGGCCATCACGTTGGCCGCTTGCGGCGAGCCGTAATAGGTCAGCAGGGTGATCGGTTTGTCGCCGTTGATCTTGTCCCAGCCCGCCTCGGTCAGCAGCGCCTTGGCCTTGGCCAGATCGTAGGCATATGGTTCGAGACCCTGGGGAACGAGATGCGGCGCGACATAGCCGCAATTGGCCGGCTTGGCGGCACCGCCATAGAGGCTGTCTATAATGGCGTTGCGGTCGATCGCGTACATGATCGCCTGGCGGACACGGATATCCCTGAACAGGTCGACCTTCTGATTCAGGCCGATATAGTTGACCACGTAGGAGGCACCTTCGATCACCTTGAAATTGCTGTCGCTTTTGAAGGAGGCCGCATCGTCGGGCTCGACATAGGTGAACTGGATTTCGCCGGCACGGAGCGCGGCGACGGCCGCCGCCGGTGACTCGAAATAGCGGTTGATGAGCACGTCTACCTTCGGCTTGCCGCCGCGATAATCGTCATCGGCTGCCAGCTCGACATATTGGTCGCTCACGTAGCGTTTGAACTTGAACGGGCCGGTGCCGACCGGAGTGGTCGACCACCAGGTGCTGGTCGCCAGCGCATCCGGCGACAGGGCGGCCAGGGCATGCTCCGGCAGGATCATCAGCTGCGAGAGGATCGATAGAAACGATCCGTTCGGTTTCGATAGCTTCACCACTGCGGTGTGGTCATCCGGCGCATCGACCGAGGCGATATCGGCGAGACGGGCTGCAAACAGGCTGCCGGAGGCCTTGTTCTTGGCAAGCTCGAGCGTGAACTTGACGTCCTTCGAGGTGAACGGCTTGCCGTCGTGCCAAGTCTCGTTGACTAGGTTGAACGTATAGCTCAGCTGGTCGTCGCTGATCTTGTAGTCCTTGGCGAGGTCGCCTTCGATCTCGGTCAGCCCGGCATTGTAGATGACCAGCGGTTCAAAATAGGTGCTGAGCCAGGTGTAGCCGCCGGTCGCGACCAGCGGGTTGAAGTTCTTGGGAAAGCCGCCGGGACCGACGTCGAAGCCGCCGGCGATGGTTTTGGCGTTTTGTGCCTGGACGCTGGTCACTGGGGCAATGCTGGCGAGCAGCAGCCCTGCGATAGAGAATGCGGTGGTCCTGATGCGCATGGTTTCCTCCCTTGGCATGTTCAGGGTGTTCGGTTCTTGGCGATAACCTGCTGGATTCCCCGGTAATGGTCGTCGAGCCGCCGACGCGCCTGGTCGACATCCTTGGCGGCGACGGCCTCGACGATCTCGTGATGGTCGCGCCATGTCGCCAGCGGCGTCGGATTATCGAGATTGGCGAAATTCGAGGCCTTGTTGAACGCCATCCAGAAGATGTCGATCAGCGCGCTCAGCATGCGATTGTTCTGGCAGCGGAACAGCAGCTGATGGAATTGCTGGTCCTCTTCGGCGAAGCTCTCATGGCGCTCGGCACGTTGCCGCATGCGCTCGGTCAACTGGCGCAGCGCCTCGATGTCATCGGCGCTGATCATCTCGATTGTCTTGGCGATGAGGCCGGTTTCCAGCACGCGACGGATTTCGCGCAGCTCTTCGACGTCGCGGAGCGAATCCTGCAAACCGTAGGCCAGGTTGTCCAGCAGCGGCTTGAACGAGAACTCCTTGACGAACACGCCGATGCCGCGTCGCGTCTCCAGGATGCCGATCGATTCCAGCGCCTTGATGGCCTCCCGCACAGAGTTGCGGCCGACGCCGAGCCGCTGCGCCAGGAACGTCTCCGGCGGCAAGGGATCGCCGGCCTTGAGCTGGTTGCTTTCGATATAGGCCCTGAGGCTTTCCTGCACGGTGACGTGAAGGAGCGGCGGCCTGCTCAACGGTTCGATCGACTTCAGTTCCGCCATCCCACTGCTTTCATCATCCCCTGGACTACCCTACCCGCTGCTTGTCGTATAGCCACTTGTAGGATATCCTGCAAGCCCATAGCAAACGTGTTGCTCCCGAATGAAGATAATCCTCGCCGGTTCGAGCCACTGGCATGCCGAAATGCACCTCGACGCCGCACGCTTTTACGGTGCGGAGATCGTCGGTAACTGGGACGAGAATCCTGGCCAAGCGCATGCGTTCGCCGCGCACCACGACCTGCCGTTTATTGAAGATTTCACGGAGATACTCTCCAGCCCGCCGGACGTGATCCTGTTGATGGGGCACCCTTCGACGGTGCCGGCGCGGGCACGTGCGATCATCGGGGCAGGGATACCGCTGATCCTGGAGAAGCCGGCGGCCAGCCATACGAGGGAACTGATGGCGCTGCGCGACCTCGCCCGACAGCACCAGGCCTTTGTCGCTGTGCCCCTGCCCAATCGTTTCGGGCCGGCCGTTGCCGCCTTTGAGCGGCTGCACCGGCAGGGCCGTGCCGGTGTGGTGGCGCATTGCCAGTTCCGGCTGGTCAATGGCCCGCCTGGGCGCTACATCGCCGACGGTGTCGCCTGGGCCGTCGACCCGGCGGTTGGTGGTGGAGGTGCGTTGCGGAATCTCGGCATACACGGCGTGGATGCTGCACTCAGCCTCGCAACCGGCAGGCTTGGCCTGAAGACCGTTTCGATCGCGAATCGCATCCATCCGGGCCCGGTCGAGGATCATGCGCTGCTGGTGCTGGAAGACGAGGCCGGCGCGCTGTTCATCGTCGAGGCCGGCTACACCTTTGCCTCGATGCGCCCCGGTGGCGACTTCGAATGGCGCATCGTCGCTGCCAATGCGACCCTGGTCGACCACGGTGATCGTGCCATCTGCGCCACGCTCGACGATGCGGCAATCGTCGATCTGCCGGTCGAATTGCCGGCAACGCGCTACCGTCTGTGCATGCGCGACACGCTTGACCGGCTGGCCAGAAAGGCGCCTCCGTCGGTGTCCATCGAGGATTACGTTGCGGCGATGTCGCTGATCGACGCCGCTTACGAAAAGGCAGGACCATGATTGGAATAGGAATTATCGGCGCCGGCGATTTCGGCGCGGCCCATGCGCGGGCAATCCGCGAGGTTGGAGGCATTCGCCTCGCCGCCGCCTCTCGTGGAAATTCCGATGCACTGCAGCAATTCACCGCCGAATATGGCGGCAGCGGCTACACCGACTGGCGTCGGCTGCTGGACGACAAGGAGGTCGACGCGGTCCTCATTGCCAGCCCGCATCACCTCCACGCCGAAATGGCCATCGGCGCGGCAGAGGCCGGCAAGCACATCCTGCTCGAAAAGCCGATGGCGCCGACGGCGGCCGCCTGCGATGCGATCAATGCCGCCGTGGCCGAGAGCGGCGTCAAGCTGATGGTCGCCCACCTCATGCATTTCGCCCTGCCCTGCATGGCGGCCAAGCAGGTGCTGGAGGAAGGAGTGCTCGGCCGGCCGCTCATCGGATCGAGCTGGATCATCAAGCTCTGGATGGAGCACAATCGCCGCGACTGGCATCTGCGCAAGGCGAGCGGCGGCGGCATGCTGTTGACTGCCGGCATCCACGCGCTCGACCGCCTCGTCTGGCTGATGGATGACGATGTCGTGTCGGTAAGCGGCATGCTCGGCGCCAAGTTCCATGACCAGGAAGCAGACGACACCGCCTTGCTCGGACTGCGCTTCGCCGGCGGCGGCATCGGCCAGGTGCAGAGCGTCGGGTACCGCACCGGCGCTACGACCTACGCCATGGACCTTATCTGCGAGCAGGGAACGCTGCGCATCGACATGGACCGCGGCACGATGCTTGGCCGCGATACGGTCTCGACCGAGCTGCCCGGTTCCTTTGAGCCGAACTGGATGCATAACGCGCTGGTGCGCGAATGGCGCGCGATGCGCGATGCCATTGCCGACGACACACCGGTGCCGGTCGACGGCGCCTATGGGCGCAAGATGATCGCCATTATCGAGGCTGCCTTTGCCTCGAACGAAACCCGCCGCGAACACGAGATCGCCGGTGGACGCTGATCTTAACGACCACCTGGCTCGCTTGCCGGCACACGCGCCGCGCGGCGTCTGGGGCGCAGTGATGCTGGCCATTGATGATCGCGGAGCGATCGACTGGCAGGCGACGAAAGAGACGATCGCCCGGCTCTGCGCCTCAGGTGTCGACGGCGTCTATTCCAATGGCACGGCCTGCGAATTCCATTGTCAGACCGAGCCCGAATTCGACCGGCTTTGTGAGCTGGTTGCCGAAACAGCCGGCCGCGCGCGCCTTCCTTTCCAGATCGGCATCAGCCAGTCCAATCCGCGCGTCGCGCTGGAGCGGCTGACGCGGGTCGCCGCACTTCGCCCGACGGCGGCTCAATTCACCTTGCCCGACTGGTGGCCGCCCAGTGACGACGAGATCATGCGTTTTGTCGGCGGCCTCTGCGAGGCCGCGCCCGAAACGCCGCTGGTGCTCTACAACCCGCCGCACGCTAAGCGCCGCCTGACGCTCGACGGCATCGCCAGGCTGCGTGCGGCCGTGCCATCGCTGGTCGGCGCCAAGCTGCCGGGCGGCGACGCTGGCTGGTATGCCGATATGCGCCGCAAACTGGACGGATTCTCGGTCTTCGTTCCCGGCCACACGCTGGCGACAGGGTATGCCGGAGGCGCTCACGGCAGCTATTCCAACATTGCCTGCTTCAACCCGAAGGGCGCGGTGATGTGGTGGCAGATGATCCGCACCGACATGGTCGCAGCTGTCGAGGTCGAGGCCCGCATACGGGCCTTCCTCGCCGCACATGTTCTACCGTTTCGCACCCGTTACGATGTCGGGGATGCAGCACTCGACAAGGCGATGGCGGCGGCCGGCGGCTGGGCGCCGCTCGGCCCGCGATTGCTCTGGCCCTACAGCTCCGTTCCGGATGAGGAAATCCCGATCTTGGCCCAGGCCGCTCACGCGACTTTCCCGGAATGGCAGTAGCGCCGTCAGCGAGGTGCGTGACGACGGCGGCTCTTCAGCAACCGGCTCTCGCGCCCTGTGTCGCGCGTGACGCAAACGCCCCCGGCTGAGGGATATCGGCCTCGCGCCGTGCCAGCGAATTGCGCAGCAGTGCGATCGCCTCGCGGCCGGCCGTCGCAATCTCGCGTGGCCTGTCCACGCCGACGATCATGAACTCCTTGATCCCCAAAGCGACGTAGGAAAGCAGCGACAGCGCGACCTGCGCCGGCGGCCCGGCAAGTTCGACCGCCTTCTGGCAGGAAGTGGCCGGTTTGTCTTCCGAACGGATTTGGACGGGAAGCGCGAAACGCAGCTTGCCGGCCCGGCCGTGTTCGGCGGCGGCGCTGCGTACACGCTCCATAGACTGACGGATTTCTGCAAGCGGGCCCGGCGCCAGCTCGAACACGTCCGCATGCCTGCCCGCGACCCTGAGCGCCGTGCCGGACCGTGCGCCCATGCGGATGTTTACGTCGGCGCCATGCGGCCCCTTGCGCGGCACATAGCCGCCTTTGATGCTGTAGAAAGCGCCTTCATGGTCGAACGGTCTGTCGTTCGACCACAACCGCTTCAGCAGTACCAGATATTCGTCGATGCGTTGCCAGACCACCGTATGGCCGGCTGGACGTGCCTCGGCATCGTCGTCGCCGAGCGGCTCGCTGAGCATCCTGAGCGACAGCCGGCCACCGCTTCTCGCGTCGAGGGCAGCGAGCTGCCGCGCCGCCACGATTGGTTCGATCACGCCTGCCCAATGGGTCAGAACGACTTCCAGCGACGAGGTGCGGTCCAGCGTCTGGGCGGCAAGGTCCATATTGGTGAGCAGCCCGGCCTCGTCGTCGATGACGATCCTCTGGAATCCGGCATCCTCGATCAGTGACAGTTTCGTCGCGGTCTCGACAAAGTCATAGAAAAAGCTGGCGTCGGCAGCGTGGATCTTACCGGGAACATGCGTGAACTCGATCGGCATTGCCATCTCCTCCATCACGTTGGAATCAGGGCGCGCAGAAGCGCACCGGCATTCAGTTCATCAACTCCGGAATTTCTGCAAACGGCAGGCCGCTATCCCGAGGAAGCCTCGACGATCAAGGCCTCAATAGTCAGGGAATCAGCCCGAGGACCACTGCCCCGGTGAATACAAACGCAAGGGCAAAGACGAGATAGGCGAAAGCGCCGGCGTAGGCCGGCCGCCATACCTGGTCGGAACCCAGCCTTTGACCTCTGCGGGCAGTCTGAGTGTTCTGGCTATAGGACATATCGACCTCCGTCTCGACGCTTAATCTATAAAATCGGTAGACTTTGTCGAGTGCTATTTTCGCGCGATCCTTAGAACAATTTTCTCCGAACGGCGGACAAATTAGTGCTTTTACTGCTTAGCGCGCTGCCTTTTGAGGCAGGCGGGGTGACGGCAGAAAATGGCAGGTCCACGTGTCCGTGGCTCCTTGGCCAGCCATTGGATGAGGGATAGCATCGCTGCTTCAGTGGAAAGCCGCGACGTCACGGCAAGGCAGCACGGAGCAAAACATGGGCACAAGACTGGCCGGCAAGGTCGCCATCATTTCGGGCGGCGCGACGGGCATGGGCGGTGCGGCCTCGGAGCTTTTCGCGGCCGAGGGCGCCAAGGTGGCGATCATCGACCGCAACGGCGATGCGGCGGGTGCCACCGCAGCAGCAATCAGGCAACGCGGCCATGTCGCCGAGCACTGGGTCGCCGACGTATCGGACGAGGCGCAGGTCGAAGCGGCGGTGAAGGACGTGATGGAAAAATTCGGCCGGGTCACGGTTCTGTTCAATCACGCCGGCACCATCGTCATCAAACCCTTCCTGGAGACCACGCTGCAGGAATGGGAATGGCTGCATGCCGTCAATGTGCGTTCAATGTTCCTGATGACGCGCGCCGTGCTGCCCGGCATGATCGCCGCCGGCGGCGGTTCCATCGTCTGCACCTCGTCGATCTCGGCGGTGGCGGCGACGCCAATGGAGGTGCTCTACGATACCACCAAGGGCGCCTGCCATATGTTCGCGCGTGCCATCGCCGTCGAGTTCCGCGACCGCAACATCCGCTGCAACGCGGTCTGTCCAGGCTTCATCAGGACACCGCATGGCCTGCGCGAGGTCGCCGATCTCGACAAACTCGGCGTCGATGTCTCAGACGCGGCAATGGCGGCGCAGCAGGGGCGGATCGGCGAGCCGGAAGAGGTGGCGAAGGCAGCCCTGTTCCTGGCCAGCGACGAGGCCAGCTTCGTCAACGGCGCGCATCTGTTCGTCGACAACGGCTTCACGGCGATGTGAAAGGCGAAGCGCCGTTACCGCTCTTCGCGCCGGAACGGCTTGAGCAGCGCCGACGGCGCCACCGCATTGCGCGACATGACCGCCATAGCGACGATAGTGAAGATGAACGGCAACATCAGGAACGCCTCGTAGGGGATATGGCCAAGCCCGCTCGCCTGCATGCGCAACTGCAAGGCGTCGACGAAGGCAAACAGCAGTGCCGCGCCTGCCGATCGCCACGGATCCCAGCGGCCGAAAACGACGAGCGCGATCGCCACCCAGCCACGTCCGGAAACGACGCCGAAGGTGAACGCGTTGAACTGCCCCATCGACAGGAAGGCGCCTGCGAGCCCCATCAAGGCACCGCCGAGGATCACCGCCTGGAAGCGCGTTGCGATGACGCTGACGCCTGCCGAATCGGCGGCCCGCGGGTTTTCACCGACCATACGAACCGACAGGCCCCATGGCGTGCGGTAGAGCACGAAGGCGGCCAGGGGAATAGACAGCATCGCCATGTAGACCAGCGAAAACTGGTTGAACACCGCCGGCCCAAGCACCGGTACGTCGGACAGGATCGGGATTGGCAGCGTCTCGAACCCCTTGATGTTCGGTGGCACCGATCGCTGGCCGAAGATCAGCCGGTAGAGGAAATAGGCAAGGCCCGACGAGAACAGCGTCACGCCGATGCCGCAGACATGCTGGCTGAGGCCGAGCGCTACCGTGAACAGCGCATGCACGGCACCCATCAGCGCCCCGGTCAGCACCGCCGCAAGCACACCGAGCCACAGGCTGCCGCTGAGGCTCGCCGCGGTGAAGCCGGTCATTGCCGACAAAAGCATGATGCCTTCGATGCCGAGATTGAGCACACCGGCGCGCTCGGAAAACATTTCGCCCAGCGTTGCGAAGGCCAAGGGCGTGGCGATGCGGATGATGGCGGCCAGGAAGCCGACCTGGAAGATTTGCTCCAGCACCACGCTCATTTGGCTATTCCCACGCGGCGGATGCGATAGGCGGTGAACAGCAGCGCCACCAGCATGGCGAGCAGCGCAGTTCCCTGGATGACTTCGCTGAGGAAGGCCGGAACGCCGGTCGCCCGCGACATCGCCTCGGCGCCGGTCATGACGGCGGCAAGGAAGATCGCCGCCGGCACCACGCCGAGCGGATTGAGCCTCGCCAGCATGGCGACGACGATGCCGGAATAGCCATAGCCCGGCGAGATGTCGCTCATCACCTGGAAATGCACGCCGCCGACCTCGCCGACGCCCGCAAGGCCGGCCAATGCGCCGGACAGCAGCGCCGTCGAAATCAGCACCCGCTCGACATTGATGCCGCCATAGCGCGCGGCTTCCGGGTTCTCGCCGGTGACCCTGATGCGGAAGCCGAGCGTCGTACGCGCGACCACGAACCAGATCAGGGGTGCCGCGACCAGCGCCGCGACGACGCCGAGATGCAGCCGCGTGCCTTCGATGAGTACCAGGAAATTCGCTGAATCCTCGATCGGCGGCGAGATCGGGTAGCCGCTGAAACTGTCCTTCCATGGCCCCTCGATCAGCGCCATTAGTGCGTAGAAAATGACCGAATTGAGCAGCAGCGAGCTGACCACGTCATCGACCCTGAATTTCACCCGTAGCGTCGCGGGGATCAGCGCGACGGCAGCGCCGGCGGCCCCACCCGCCAGCGCCATCAGCAGCATGGCGAGCGGCCCCGGCATCGGGATGGCGCCGACGGCACAGCTCGCCACCGCACCGGCGAGCAATTGCCCTTCGGCGCCGATGTTCCAGAACTTGGCGCGGAAGGCGACCGCCACGGCAAGCCCTGTGAAGATCATCGGGGTGGCACGCACCAGCGTTTCGGTGACGGCGTAGCTGTCGCCCAGCGACGCCGAAAACATCACGCTATAAGCCTCGACGACGCCGGCGCCAGCCAGTGCGATGAGGCCGCTGCACAAGATCAGCGTCGCCCCGATGGCGAGCAGCGGCAGCGCCAGACTGAACCAGGCGGGCGTTGAGGTGCGGGCCTCGAGACGGAACATCACGCCTCCGCTCCGGTCATCATCAACCCGAGTCTAGCGACGCTGGCGTCGGCACTGTCGAGCGTGCCGACGATGCGGCCCTCATACATCACCGCGATACGATCCGAGAGCATCAGCAACTCTTCCAGGTCCTCGCCAATGACGATGATGCCGCAGCCCTTGGCGCGCATGTCGAGGAATTTTTCGTGGATGAAGCGCGCGGCGCCGATGTCGAGGCCGCGAGTCGGCTGCGAAACGATCAGCACCTTTGGATCGAAGGCGAGTTCGCGCGCCAGAAGCGCCTTCTGCAGATTGCCGCCGGAAAGCGCCCCGGCGCGCGTCATCGGGCCGGGGCAACGTATGTCGTAGGCCTTGATCTGCGCCTCGGCGAAGGCGCGGATCGCATCCGGCTTGAGCAGGCCGTTGCGGCTGAACGCCGCCGTGCCGATGCGTGGCAGCACCATGGAATCGGCAAGCGGCAGATTGGTGACCAGCCCTGTCGTCATGCGGTCTTCCGGGATGCGGCCGAGGCCGAGCGCCTGGACTGTGCTCGGCGAGAACCGCGAAACCGCTTTGCCGGCTATGGTCATCTTCCCGGCATCGGGCGCACGCACGCCGGAGATGACCTCGGCAAGCGCGCGCTGGCCATTGCCGGAGACGCCGGCGATGCCAAGGATCTCGCCGCCACGAACCGACAGCGAAACATCGTGCAGCGCCATGCCGGAATGATGCGATGTCGAGATACCGTCGAGGGTCAGCACGGCCGCACCGGGCATCGACGGTCCTCTGGCCGGAGGCACGATCTCGTGGCCGCACATCAGCCGCGCCATCTCCGAGGACGTCGTGCTGGCCGGCGCATCGACCCGGCCGGCGACGCGCCCGTGCCTGAGCACGACGCAGCGATGCGTCAGCGCCCGCACCTCGTTGAGCTTGTGCGAGATGAAGATGATGCCGAGCCCTTGTGCCGCCATCGAGCGCAGCGCCGAAAACAGTCCGTCGACCTCTGTCGGCGCCAACACCGCTGTCGGCTCGTCGAGGATCAGCAGCCTTGCGCCGCGAAACAGCGCCTTGACGATTTCGAGCCGCTGCTGCTCGCCGACCGCCAGCGCCGAGACGGGAAGGTCCGGGTCGAGCGTCAGCCCGTGCTGGCGGCCGATCTCGGCGAGCCGCGCCAGCCCGCCGGGACGATCGATCCGGCCCGATCTGCCGGGAATACCGATCAAGAGGTTTTCCAGCACCGAAAGCCGCGATGCGAGATGGAAATGCTGGTGCACCATGCCGATGCCGGCGGCAAGCGCATCGGCCGAACTGTTGATCGTCACCGGCCGGCCCTGCACCAGGATCTCGCCGGCATCGGGCGCATAGGCGCCGAACAGCACATTCATCAGCGTCGTCTTGCCGGCACCGTTTTCGCCGAGCAGCCCGAGGATTTCACCCGGCGCGACGCTGAGATCGACGGCTTCGTTCGCCTTGACGGCGCCAAAGCTCTTGGAGATGCCGCGCATTTCGATGAGAGGGGCAGGCGTTGACAAGGCGGGATCCTGGTGGCGTTGACGCCGATATCCCTCCCCCTTGAGGGGAGGGTGCCGAGCGAAGCGAGGCGGGAGGGGTCACCTCAACTGCCTCGACCTCTGACTGAAAAAGATGGAGCGCGTCGCCGCGGACCCCACCCGGCTCTGCGGGCCACCCTCCCCACGAGGGGGAGGGCAAGCACCTAATCCGAGACCGGCGTATTCTCATCGACATCGACGCGGAAATTGCCGTCAAGGATTTCGGCCTTCTTCTTTTCGACCAAGTCCTTGACCTCGGCCGGCAGCGTCTTGTCGAACTTGTGGTAGGGCGCGAGGTAGGAGCCGCCCTTGGCCATGCGCGAGAAATCGCCGTAATCCTGCGCGGTGAAGACGCCGGCCTTGACCAGCTTGATTGCCTGCTCGACGGTCGGATACATGTCCCAGACCGGGCCGGTGATCACGGTGTCGGGGCCGAGGCTCGATTGGTCCGACATGTTGGAGATAGCGAGGATCTTCTTCTCGACCGCCGCTTCGATGACGCCAAAACGCTCGGCATAGATGACGTCGACGCCGGCGTCGATCTGGGCGACAGCAGCTTCCTTTGCCTTCGGCGGATCGAAGAACGAGCCGATGAAGGCGACCTTCTTCTTG
Source organism: Mesorhizobium sp. M0904 (assembly GCF_040319475.1). Classification (NCBI taxonomy): domain Bacteria; kingdom Pseudomonadati; phylum Pseudomonadota; class Alphaproteobacteria; order Hyphomicrobiales; family Phyllobacteriaceae; genus Mesorhizobium; species Mesorhizobium sp. M0904. Next base: position 42,560 of record NZ_JAMYOC010000023.1, read on the forward strand.
ATGTTGGGATTGACCTCCTTGGCGCCGGCAAAGAAGGCGTTGACCAGCCGGTTCACTTCCGGAATGCCCATCGCCGCGACGGCGCCGATCGTGCCCGATTTCGACATTTTTCCGGCAATCATGCCGGACAGATAGGCCGGCTCGTGGATCCAGTTGTCGAAAACCCCGAAATTCGGTTCGGCCGGCCCGGCGCCGGAGCCGAACAGGAAGGCGGTCTTCGGGAATTGCTTGGCGGTCCTGCGCGATTCGCGCTCGGCGGCGAAGGCATCGCCCAGCACCAGCTCATAGCCGCCCTGCGCATATTCGCGCATGACACGGCTGAAATCGGCGGTCTGTACCTTCTCCGACCATTTGTATTCGATGCCGAGTTCCTTCTCGGCCTTCTGCAGGGCGACATGGATCTGGTTGTCCCACGGTTCCTCGATCGGCGTGGCGAAGATCGCCGCCACTTTCAGCTTCTTGGTCTTGGCAAAGGCGCTCCTCGGCAGCATCGCCGCCGCCAGGCCGAGCGCGCCCAGCTCCAGCACGTTGCGTCGCGAAAGCCCTTCGCGTTTCGATTGGATTCTGCTCTTCCCGTTGTCCATTGCATGCCCCTCTGATTGGCGCCGTGTCGAGCCGGCTCTCTTCTCTGGAATATCGGCGAAGGAACTATGGAACGGTGCCCGGCTTTTGTCCACATGGTCAAATTTGGCCGGGCGGAACTGCTGTAAACGTTCGTGTAATCGCACCTTTAGAACGACCGGAGCTGCTTGCTCACAATCTCTCGAGCGCCACCGCGATCCCCTGGCCGACCCCGATGCACATGGTCGCGAGGCCGTAGCGGCCGCCGCGTTCGCGCAGCTCCAGCGCAGCCGTGCCCGTGATGCGCGCCCCGGACATGCCGAGCGGATGGCCGAGCGCGATGGCGCCGCCATTCGGGTTGACGTGCTCCGCATCCTCGGCAATGCCGAGTTGGCGCAGCACCGCGATGCCTTGCGAGGCGAAGGCCTCGTTGAGCTCGATGACATCGAATTGTCGCGGCTCCAGGCCGAGCCGGGCGCATAGCTTTTGCGTGGCCGGCACCGGACCAATGCCCATGATGCGCGGCGCCACGCCGGCGGTGGCACCGCCGAGAATACGGGCGATCGGCGTCAACCCGTATCTTTTCACGGCCGTTTCCGAGGCGACGATCAGCGCTGCGGCACCATCGTTAACGCCCGAGGCATTGCCGGCGGTAACCGTGCCGCCTTGCCGGAACGGCGTCGGCAACTTGGCTAACGAGTCGATCGTCGTGCCTGCTCGCGGATGCTCGTCCTTTGATACGATCACCGGATCGCCCTTGCGCTGCGCGATCGTCACCGGCGTAATTTCCTTCGCCAGCCGACCATTGGCTTGCGCGGCGATTGCCTTGTCCTGGCTGCGCACGGCAAACGCATCCTGGTCTGCGCGGGAGACAGCGAACTCTTCCGCCACGTTCTCACCGGTCTCCGGCATCGAATCGACGCCGTATTGCTTCTTCATCAGCGGATTGATGAAGCGCCAGCCGATCGTGGTGTCGTAAATCTCGGCATTGCGCGAAAAGGCGGTCTCCGCCTTCGGCATGACAAACGGAGCACGGCTCATCGATTCGACGCCGCCTGATACTATCAGCTCCGCCTCGCCGGCTTTGATGGCGCGGGCAGCAATCATCACCGCATCCATGCCCGAACCGCAGAGGCGATTGACGGTCGAGCCGGGAACCTCCTTGGGCAGGCCGGCCAGCAGCAGCGCCATGCGCGCCACATTACGATTGTCCTCACCGGCCTGGTTGGCGCAGCCATAGACGACATCGTCGATGGCGGCCCAGTCGATGCCCGAATTACGCTCGACCAGCGCCTTCAAAGGGATAGCGCCGAGATCGTCGGCACGGACCGCCGACAGCGAACCGCCGAAGCGTCCAATCGGCGTGCGGATGTAGTCGCAGATATAGGCCTCGGCCATAATGCAGCCTTCCCTTTCCCGGCCCAGCCATGTTGGCCGCATTCTCCTCGAGACGAAAGCACATCTCGCCGCCGGCCGTTAGGCCAAAGACAATTTCAGCTGCCGCCTGCGGGGAGCGGCGGATCAGCCGATGCTTTCTCCACCGTCGATCACCAGCGCCTGACCGGCGTTGATACTAGCCGCCGTCCCAGGAACCGGTTTCGGCCATTTGCCTAAGCAGAGGTGCCACTCGAAAGACGTCCTTGCCGGTCTGCTGGTGCCAGTGATCCAGCCGCTGGATGATCTTGTCCACGCCTTCGAGGCTCGCCCAGAACATCGGCCCGCCTTTGCCGACCGGGAAGCCGTAGCCGTTGACCCAGACAAGGTCGATATCGGACGCCCGGGCGGCAATCTTTTCCTCGAGGATTTTGGCGCCCTCGTTGATCATCGGATAGAGCGTCCGCTCGATGATCTCCTCGGCGCCGATTGGCCGCGGTGCAATGCCGCGTTCGGCAGCTTTGTTACGGATCAGCGTCTCGACCTCGGGATCGGGCAGCGGCGTGCGCGAACCGTTCTCATAACGATAGAAGCCGCTGCCGGTCTTCTGGCCGAAATGTCCCTGTTCGCACAACGCATCGGCGATCACGGCCGACTGGCCACGCGCCTTGCGGTTGCGCCAGCCTATGTCGAGGCCGGCGAGATCGCTCATCTCGAACGGCCCCATCGGCCAGCCAAAATCGGTGAACACCTGGTCGACCTGGCTCGGCATGGCGCCTTCCAGCAGAAGCGTCTCCAGTTCCGCACCGCGCGCCGCCAGCATGCGATTGCCGACGAAGCCGTGGCAGACGCCGACAACGACCGGCACCTTGCCGATCCGCCGTGCCAGATCGACGATGGTCGCCAGCACGTCGGGCGAAGTCTTGTCGGCGCGGACGATTTCCGAAAGCTTCATGACGTTAGCCGGCGAAAAGAAATGCATGCCGAGGAGATCTTGCGGCCGCGACGTCGAACCGGCGATCTCGTTGACGTCGAGATAGGAGGTGTTGGTGGCGAGGATCGCGCCCGGTTTGGCCACCGCATCGAGCCTGCCGAAGACATCCTTCTTGACCGCCATCTCCTCGAACACGGCCTCGACGATCAGGTCGCAATCGGCGAGGTCGGCATAGTCGGTGCTGCCCCTGAACAAATCCAGCCGCTCGCGCTTGGCGTCTTCGCTCAGCGATCCGCGGATAACGGAAACGGCATAATTCTTGTCGATCGTCGTCAGTCCGCGTTGCAATGCTTCCTGCGTCGTCTCCAGCAAGGTCACGGGAAGACCGCCATTGACGAACGCCATGGCGATGCCGCCGCCCATGGTGCCGGCGCCGATGACGCCGACCCGGGCGATCTTGCGCCTGACGACATCCTTGCCGGCAATCTTTGCCGCCTCACGTTCAGCGAAGAACAGATGCCGCTGCGCGCGTGACTGGTCACCGGCGACAAGCTTGAGGAACAGGTCGCGCTCCGCCGCCAGCGCTTCGTCGAAGGGCAGCGTCAGGGCGTTGCGGACCGACTGCGCACAGGCGATCGGCGCTTCGAGGCCGCGTGCTTTTTTGGAAAACGCTGCCGCCTGCTTGTCGAAAGCCGGCAAGTCGGCCTGGTCGAGGCGATCATTGCGGTCGCGCACGGGCGTGAACGGATCGCCTTTCGCGGCCGTTTCGCTGGCGAAACTCACCGCTTTCGCGATCAGGTCGCCATCGAAGACGGCATCCACCAGGCCGTCGGCGAGCGCCTCGGCAGCACCGATCGGCGTTCCCGAAACGATCATGCTGAGTGCCTTTAGCGGACCAACCAGGCGCGGCAGGCGAACCGTGCCGCCGCCGCCCGGCAGCAGGCCGAGCTTGACTTCCGGCAGGCCGAGCCTTGCCGTTCGGTCGGCAACACGGAAATGGCAGCCGAGCGCCAGTTCCAGGCCGCCGCCGAGCGCAGTGCCGTGAATAGCTGCGACCGTCGGCTTGGTAATAGTTTCCAGCACGGCGACAATAGCGCGCAATTCCGGCTGCTGCGCCGGTCTGCCGAATTCGGTGATATCGGCGCCGGCGACGAAGGTCCGCCCGGCGCAGGCGATCACGATTGCTCCGACCGACGGCTCGTCCCGCAGGGAAACGAGCGCCCGCATCAACGGCTCGCGCACATGGAAGCTCAGCGCGTTGACCGGCGGATTGTCGATGATCACCACCGCGACGTTGCCATGCCTTGTGGTGCTGACGAAATCGGACACGCAAACCTCATACAACGATGTTGGCCAATAGCGCGACGGGATTTACAGCGCTGGCATGCGGATGGGAACCACGTGTTTTGCGGGGGATCGTTATCCCCTCGCCTTAGCGCAGCGCCTTCTGCCCACCGGCGGCGGTGATGACGCCGACGATGATCAGCCCTGTCAGCACCAGGCGGACGCCGACGCTGACGCCGAACGTGTTGAGCATGGTCAACAGCAGCACGAGAAACAGCGCCGCGCCCCAGACCCCCGGCACATTGGCCTTGCCCCCAGCCACCGACGTGCCGCCGATGACGACGACCGCGATCGAGGCCAGCAGATACTCATTGCCGATATCGACATTGGCGCCGCGGAAATAGCCGGCGAGCAGTGCGCCGTCGAGGCCGCCGAGCGCGCCCGACAGCATGTAGGTGAGGAAGCGGGTGCGGCCGACATTGACGCCGGCCAGCCAGGCGGCGCGGATGTTCTGGCCGATCGCCAGCACCGAGCGTCCGTAGATCATGCGCTGCAAAACGATGCCGGCGCCGATGGTGAACAGCACGGTGAGGATCGCCAGCACCGGGATGCCGAACACCTGCCAGTTGGTGAAGTCGGCAAAGCCCGGCGGCGGCTTGATCTGCAGGCCCCGCCCATAGCTGATATCGACCGACTGGATGACGAAGCTGGCCGACAGCGTCGCGATGATCGGTGGAATGCGCAGCGCCCATATCAGAAGGTAGTTGACGGCGCCGATCGCCATGCCGCAGGCAAGCGCGGCCAGCAACCCGACCGCGATCATCGCATCATTGCCGTCCATGACCTTCATGGCGACGGCGCTGGCAAGGCCGATGTTGGCCGGCAGCGACAGGTCGACATTGCCCGGCCCGAGCGTGATGACGAACATCTGGCCGACGCCGACAATGACGGTGAAGACCGCCAGCGACAGCGCCGCCGTGATCATGCCGCCGCCGCCATAGCCGCCGGTGAAGGCGATGGTCGCCAGCCACACCAGCAGCGCCCCGAAGAATGACCAGATCCAGGGTCTGGCGAGCAGTGTCCGCAGCGAAGCCATGCTCACCTCTCCCTGCGGCTGATCAGCACCCGCGCTGCCAGCACGATGATCAGGATGGCGCCATTGGCGGCGACCTGCCAGTCGGGCGGAATGTGCATGAAGGTCAAGAGCGGCGATGCGGCCAAAGCCAGCGTCAGCGCGCCGATGACGGCGCCGATCGGCGACACCCGGCCGCCGACGAACTCGCCGCCGCCGAGGATGACGCCGGCGATCGAAAGCAGCGTGTAGCCATTGCCGATATTGGCATCGGCCGAGGTGGTGATGCCGATCAGCGCCATGCCGGACAAAACGCCGAACAGACCGGTCAGCGCAAACAGCGCGATCTTGGTGCGCAGCAGCGACCAGCCGGCGCGCTTGAGTGCGGCTGAATTGCCGCCCGATCCTCGCAGGATGACGCCATAGGAGGTGCGCATCAGGCCAAAGTGGACGACGGCCGCGATCAGCAATGCCGCGATGATCGGGAATGGAATGAAGGGTGGCTTGAAGGCCATCAGCGCCAGCAGCCAGTCCGGCGCCTTGCCGCCGGGCTTGGGCAGGATGAGGATGGCCAGGCCCTGCCAGACGAAACTCATGCCGAGCGTCACCACGATAGAGGGCAGGTTGCGCAGGTGGATCAGCGCGCCGAGCAGCGCGTAGACGCCGATCGACCCGAGCAGGATGACGACGCCGAGCAGCGGCGCGTCCTTCAGCCACGTCGCCGTGACGCAGCCGACGAAGCCGACAAAGGTGCCGATCGACAGATCGAGCTCGTTGCCGGCGATGACGAACATCTGCGCGATCGTCGCCAGTGCGATCGGGATCGCCAGATTGAGCATCAGGCTGAAGCCGAAATAGCTGATGGCGCGCGGGTTGAGCCAGGCGATGGCGATGAGCACCAGCGCCAGCGACAGTGCCGGCAGCAGGCTGCGCAGCATGCGCGCCCGCCTCGTGGCGCGAGCCGAAGATTTTAGCCCATTCTCGACGGATGCCGCTGTCATCTCAGGCCGCCTCGCCGAACGAGGACTGGATGATTTTTTCCTCCGTCAGTTCGTCGCGACGAAGGTTGGCGACAATGCGGCCGTTCTTGAACACATAGATATGGTCGCAATTGTCGAGCTCTTCGGTTTCGGTGGTGTACCAGAGGAAAGTGCGGCCATGGCGAGCCTCCTCGCGCACCAGGTCGTAGACTTCGAGCTTGGTTCCGATGTCGACGCCGCGCATCGGATCGTCCATCAGCACGATCTTGGCGTCGGAGCCGAGCGCCCGCGCGAACAGCGCCTTCTGCTGGTTGCCGCCGGACAGCGAGAAGATGTTGTTGTTCATGTCGGGCGTACGGATGCCGATTTTCCGCTGCCACAACTCGGCGAGCTCGGCTTCGCGCTGCGGCGAGATCAAGAGGCCGTTGCGCAATCGCGCCAGCGAACGGATGCCGATGTTCTCGGCAATCGACCACTGCGGAAAAATCCCGTCCGACTGGCGGTCGCCGGCAACCAGCGCCACCGGCGCGGTGACCTCGATGCCGGTCCTGGCGCGGGAAGCCGCCGCAAAGATAGCCAGCAAAAGATCGGTCTGCCCGTGCCCGGCAAGTCCGGCAAGGCCGATGATCTCACCGGCACGGGCGACGAGCTCGTTGCCGTCCTGCTGTCGCGCCGGCCGCGCCCGGACCCGCAGCGGACCGGGCTCCGGCTTGCCGCTCGCAATCTCTGCAGCGGCCTTCTCGCGTGCCTCCGCTCCGCCCATCGCCGTCACCAGCCTGTCGCGGTCGAATTGATCGGCCTGCCCGGCGGCGACGACCTTGCCGTCGCGCATCACGACGATGCGGTCGGCATTTCCGAGCACTTCGCCGAGCACATGCGAGATCAGGATGCAGCTCTTGCCGGCGGCTACGAAGCGGCGCACGAACGCCAGCAGCTGGCCGGCGGTATGCGCATCGAGCGAGGATGTCGGCTCGTCGAGGATGACCAGTTCGAGCGGCTCCTGCGTGACCGTGAAGGCGCGCGCCACCTCCACCATTTGCCGGCTGGTGATGGAAAGATCACCGACGATGTCGGATGCCGAGATGCTGTGGCCGGGGAATATCTCGTCCAGCTTGGCGGCGATCAGATCGGCCGCCTTGCGCCGCCAGCCGAAGCCATTAAGCGACGCGTGGTTGATCCGCGTGTTCTCGGCGACGCTGAGGTTCGGGCAGAGCGATAGTTCCTGGAAAACACAACGGATGCCGAGCTGCTGTGCGCGCGGCACCGAATAACTTGCCTCGACACCGCCGCGGACCGCGATCTGCCCGCTGTCGGGGGCAAGCGTGCCTGCCACCATATGCATGAGCGTCGATTTCCCGGCGCCGTTATGGCCGACGAGACCGACGCATTCTCCGGCACGAACGCTGAAATCGACACCGGCGAGCGCCTTGACGGCGCCGAAATGTTTTTCGGCTCCGTCCAGTCTTATGATGTCCAAACTGACGGCGCCGAAAAGCTTTTCGGCGCCGTCCGGCATGAGGATGTCTGCATTGGCCTCGGGCATCCCTCAACGATACCCGGTTATCCGTGGCGGCAACAATAGTGCCATGCTCACTTGATGTTGGCCTTGATCGCGGCGATGGCGTCTTCCTGCGTGTATTCGTGGCTGGCGACGCCGCCCTTCGGAATCTTCGGCAGCGCGGCCTCGAAATCATCCTGTGTGAAGGCAAGATAGGGAACCAGCAAGTCGTGCGGCACGTCGGTGCGGCCGTCGAGCACCTGCTGCGCCACCCAGAAGGCAAGCGTCGATACGCCGGGCGCGATCGATGCCGACCAGGTCTGGTAACCGTCCTTGTCCTTCTGCTCCTTCCACCACTGCAATTCGTCCTGGCGATTGCCCATGATGATGGTCGGGCGCGGCTTGCCGGCGGCGGCGAAAGCCTGCGCCGCGCCGTAGCCGTCACCGCCCTGGTCGACCACCCCGACAACATCCGGCAGCGACGGCAGGATCGTTGCGACGGCTTTCTGTGCCGTTGTCTGGTCCCAGTCGCCGGTCACCGAGCCGACGATCTTGAACTCGGGATGGGCAGCGACACCCTCGAGGATGCCGGCGTGGATGGCGTCGTCGATCGAAGTGCCGGCGAGACCGCGGATTTCCAGGAGATTGCCGCCCTTGGGCTGGAACTTGGCCATCTGCTCGACTTCCTGCTTGCCCATGTCCTTGAAGTCGACGACGACGCGGTAGGCGCAGGGTTCGGTGACGATGCCGTCGAAGGAGACGACGACGATGCCGGCGTCGCAGGCCTGCTTGATGGCGCCGTTGAGGGCATCCGGAGACGCCGCGTTGATGACGATCGCGTCATAGCCCTGCAGGATCAGGTTCTGCACTTGCGCTGCTTGCGTCGGCACTTCCTTGTCGGCCGTCGTGAAGACGTCCGCGGCGCCGACCACCTTGTCGGCAACCGCCTTCTTGGTGACGATGGCGTAGCTGTCCAGCATCGCCTGCCGCCAGGAATTGCCGGCGTAATTGTTGGAGAAGGCGATTTTCTTGCCGCTGGTGTCGGCAAGCGCGGTGCCCGAGGCGAGCATCGCCGCAAGGGCGCCCAAAACGAATATTTTCTTCATGTCATACTCCTCCCGTGAGTTGCTGTCTTACTGGTGGCTAATGGCTGGCTGATGGCTGATACGCTCACAACGCTGTTTTTTATCTATTATCAGACAAATGCAGATGGGCGACAAGCTGTCAACAGCAATCCATGGCCGGCGATCAACTTGCGGTGCAATCATTGAAAACGGTTCGGCTCCTGGTCTAGGGATGGCACTGGAGACCGATTTGAATGGCAGCGAACCTTGCCCCGGGTGCACCCGGCATTCCGGCGCGCTGGACCTCGAGCGCCAAGAGCGGCGTCGGCACTGCGCTCTCGCCGGCCTGCCCGATCTGGTTCACCATCAGTCACGGCATTCTCAACGAGATCTACTATCCCCGCCTCGACAGCGCCTGCACCCGCGATCTGGGGCTGATCGTCACCGGACCCGACGGCTATTTCTCGGAAGAAAAGCGAGACGCCGAGCACAGCATCGAACCGCTCGAGGACGGGGTGCCTGCCTATCGGCTGGTCAACACCGCAGCCGATGGAAGCTATCGGATCCAAAAGCGGATCATTACGGATCCGGAACGTCCCGTCGTGCTGCAAGAGATCATTTTCACGCGGCTCAAAGGCGCGGCCGCCGACTACCGCGTCTACGCGCTGCTGGCGCCGCACCTCGTCAACGCCGGCATGGGCAACACCGCCTGGATCGACGGCCATGAAGGACAGCCTGTCCTGTTTGCATCGGGACGCGGCGTCTGCCTGGCGCTCGCCTCGTCGCTGCCGTGGAAGGCGTGCTCGGCCGGCTATGTCGGCGCCTCCGACGGCTGGCAGCAGCTTCGTCAAGGCGGCCGGCTCGATCCGGCCTGCCGCAGGGCCGAGGATGGCAATGTCGCGCTGACCGGCGAGATCGGCTTTTCGGCCGCGAATCCAAAAATATTGCTGGCGCTCGGCTTCGGCACGACACCGCAACAGGCGGCGGAAACCGCTTTTGCCAGCCTGAGGCAAGGTTTTGAGCCCGCGGTCAGATCCTATGGTCAAAAATGGCGCCAATGGCAGGCCGGTTTGCTGCCGCTGGACCGGCAAGCGGCGTTCGGCCTCAATCCCTACCGCATCAGCACTGCGGTGCTGGCGGCACACCGCTCGTCGACCGGAGCAGCCGTCGCCAGCCTGTCGATCCCGTGGGGCTTCAACAAGGGCGACGACGATCTGGGCGGCTATCACCTGGTCTGGCCGCGCGATCTGGTCGAAACCGCCGGCGGTTTCCTCGCCGCCGGCGACCCGGCGGAAGCCTTGCGCATCCTTGGCTATCTGCGCTCGATCCAGCAGCCGGACGGGCATTGGCCGCAGAACGCCTGGCTCGACGGTTCGGCCTATTGGCCGGGCATCCAGATGGACGAATGCGCCTTCCCGCTGCTGCTCGCCGACGCGCTGCGCCGCGCCGGGCATTTGCCGCCTGCGGTACTCTCCTCCTTCATGCCGATGATCGAGCGCGCGGCCTCCTACGTCGTGCGCAACGGCCCCGTCACCGGCGAAGACCGCTGGGAAGAGGACGCCGGCTACAGCCCGTTCACGCTTGCCGTCGAGATCGCCGCATTGCTTGCGGCTGCGGACATGTTCGATGCCGCCGGCAAAACAGAGCCGGCAAACTATCTGCGCGAAACCGCCGATGTCTGGAACGATCAGATCGAGCGCTGGACCTACGTCGCCGGTAGCTCCTCGGGCGATGAAGCCGGCGTCGAGGGCTACTATGTCCGCATTGCGCCGCCCGACACCGCCGGCGCGGCATCGCCGAAAGACGGCTACGTCCCGATCAAGAACCGCGCGCCGGCCGATACGGACCGGCCGGCCAAGGCGATCGTCAGCCCCGACGCGCTGGCGCTGGTCCGTTTCGGCCTCAGGGCGGCCGACGATCCGCGCATCCTCGACACGGTCAAGGTGATCGACGCGCAATTGCGTTGCGAGCTGCCGCAGGGGCCGCTCTGGTACCGCTACAACGGCGACGGCTACGGTGAGCATGCGGACGGCGCGCCCTTCGATGGAACCGGCCAGGGCCGGCCCTGGCCGCTGCTGGTCGGCGAGCGCGCGCATTACGAACTGGCGGCGGGACGCAAGGACAAAGCGGCAAGCCTGCTCGCGACGTTTGAGGGCTCCGCCGGGCCGGGCGGCCTGCTGCCGGAGCAGGTCTGGGATGGTCCAGACATGCCGGAGCGCGAATTGCGGCATGGCGGCCCCTCCGGCAGCGCCAAGCCGCTGGTTTGGGCGCATTCCGAGCACATCAAGCTGCTGCGTTCGCTCCGCGACGGCGCCGTGTTCGACATGCCGCCACAAGGCGTCAAGCGCTATATCGAGGGTAGAACGGTGTCGCGCCTCAGGGCATGGCGCTTCAACCACAAGATCCGTACCATCCCGGCAGGCAAGGCGCTGCGCATCGAAGTTCTGGCCCGGGCGGTGGTTCATTGGAGCAGCGACAATTGGGCTACCGTCCATGACACCGGGACCGCCGCGAACCTTTTCGGCATCCATCTCGCGAAGTTGCCGGTTGCCGACGCCGCTCCGGGCAATAGCATTGTCTTCACATTCTTCTGGTCCGATGCCAGCCGTTGGGAGAATGTCGACTTTTCCGTTGGTATCGACGATGCGTCACAGCCACTAGATCATCGATCCCTCAAGTAAGGCAGGACGAGACCATGCAGATAGGAATGATGGGACTGGGCAGGATGGGCGCCAACATGGTTCGGCGCCTGCTGCGCGATGGCCACGAATGCGTCGTCTACGACATCAACCCGGCGAGCGTCGCGGCGCTTGTGACCGCCGGCGCGGTCGGAGCCGCCTCGATGGAGGACTTCGTCGGCAAGCTGACGAAGCCGCGCAGCGCCTGGCTGATGCTGCCGGCGGCGATCACCGGCCGGATCGTCGACCAGGTGGCCGCCCTGATGGAGCCCGGCGACATCATCATCGACGGCGGCAACTCCTATTATCATGAGGCCGTCGACCACGCCGCGCGCCTGGCCTTGAAAGGCTTGAGCTATGTCGATGTCGGCACCAGCGGCGGCGTCTGGGGCCTCGAGCGCGGCTACTGCCTGATGATCGGCGGCCCTGACAGCGCGGTCCAGCATCTCGATCCGATCTTCGCCACGCTGGCGCCCGGCGCCGACGCCGCTTCGCCCGCCCCTGGCAAGGACGCCGGAACCGCTCCCTTCGGTTATCTGCATTGCGGGCCGAGCGGCGCCGGCCATTTCGTCAAGATGGTCCATAACGGCATCGAATATGGTGTCATGGCCGCCTACGCCGAGGGCATGAACATCCTGAAGTCGGCGAATGCCGGCAAACGGCAGCGCACCGCCGACGCGGAAACCAGCCCGCTGGAAAACCCGCAATATTACCAGTTCGACATCGACATCGCCGAAGTGGCCGAGGTCTGGCGGCATGGCAGCGTCATCGGCTCGTGGCTGCTCGACCTGACGGCAGGCGTGTTGAAGGCCGATTCGGCGCTGACGCAGTTCGGCGGGCGCGTCTCGGATTCCGGCGAAGGCCGCTGGACGCTGAAGGCGGCGATCGACACCGGCGTGCCGGCGCCGGTGCTGTCGTCGGCGCTGTTCGACAGGTTCTCCTCGCAAGGCGAGTCCGAATTTGCCGACAAGCTTCTGTCCGCCATGCGCTATGCCTTCGGCGGTCATGTCGAAAAACCGAAGGCCGGCTCGTGACGGGCGACAGGGAGGCACACCCATGAGCCAGGAACGGTCCGACACGCTGGTGCTTTTCGGCGCCACCGGCGATCTCGCCCACAAGAAGATCTTTCCCGCCCTCTACGCCATGGTGGCCAAGGGAACGCTGAACGAGCCGGTGATCGGCGTCGCCTTCGATCCCTGGGACCTCGCCAAGCTGCAGGCGCGCGCCCGCGACGGTATCGTCAATGCCATCGGCAGCATCGACGAGAAGATCTTCGCCAGGCTTGCCTCGCTGCTTCGCTATGTCAGCGGCGACTACCGGGCGCCTGCGACCTTCGAGAAGCTGAAGACCGCGCTGGGCAGCGCTGAGCGGCCGCTGCACTACCTGGCGGTGCCGCCGGCCATGTTCGAGGTGGTCGTCCAGGGGCTGGAGCAGTCGGGCGCCGCCCAGGGCGCGCGCCTGATGGTGGAAAAGCCGTTCGGCCACGATCTGCAATCGGCGCGCTGGCTGAACCGGGTGCTGCATCTGGTCTTCGACGAAAAGTCGATCTTCCGCATCGACCATTATCTCGGCAAGGAGGCGATCCAGAACCTGCTCTATTTCCGCTTCGCCAATTCCTTCCTCGAGCCGATCTGGAACCGCAACTTCGTCGAGAGCGTGCAGATCACCATGGCCGAGGATTTCGGTGTCGAGGGCCGCGGCCGCTTCTATGACGAGGTCGGCTGCATCCGCGACGTCATCGAAAACCACCTGCTCAACATCCTCTTGCTGCTCGCCATGGAGCCGCCGGTCGGCCGTTCGGCCGACGATCTGATCGACGAGAAGGTGCAGGTGCTGCGGGCGATCCGGACGCTGACCAGGGACGATGTCGTGCGCGGCCAGTTCGACGGCTATCTCAACGAGCCGGGCGTGGCGCCGAACTCGCCGGTCGAGACCTTCGCGGCGGTGCGCTTTTTCGTCGATACCTGGCGCTGGCAGGATGTGCCGTTCTTCATCCGCGCCGGCAAATCCCTGCCGGTGCACGCCACCGAGGTCATCGTGCGGCTGAAGCGGCCGCCGCTCGACGTCTTCGATCCAATCAAACCTGGCGACTGCAATCACGTGCGCTTCCGCATCGATCCGCAAGTGGCGATCTCGATCGGAGCCCGGCGCAAGGCACCCGGCGACGACATGGTCGGCGAACAGGTCGAGCTCACCGCGCTCGACGATTCGAAGGGCGACATGCCGCCTTACGAGCGGTTGATCGGCGACGCCATGAACGGCAACGGCCAGCTGTTCACCCGCCAGGACGCCAGCGAACTCGCCTGGCGCATCGTCGGCCCGGTGCTCGGCGACACCACGCCGCCGCCTGTCTACGCGCCAAAGACCTGGGGGCCGGCCGAAGCCATGGCTGGATTCGGGCCGCCGAACGGCTGGATCAATCCAGCGAAATGATTTCTGGGAGGCGAAAGCGATGGCCAAAGCGGTGAAGCGACCCGCACCCGACGCCGAACAGATCGTGCTTGTGATCGACATCGGCGGCTCGCATGTCAAGATCCGCACCAGCGCCGGCGCAGAGGAGCGCAAGACCGCTTCCGGACCGGAGCTGACGCCGCAGCAGATGGTCGCTGCGGTGAAGACGCTCGCCGAAGGGCTGCACTACGATGTCGTCTCGATGGGCTATCCGGGTCCCGTGCACCACAACCGGCCTTTGACCGAACCGGCCAATCTCGGCAAAGGCTGGGTCGGCTGCGATTTCGCCGCTGAGTTCGGCAAGCCGGTGAAGGTCGTCAACGATGCGCTGATGCAGGCCGTCGGCAGTTATGAAGGCGGCCGCATGCTGTTCCTTGGCCTCGGCACCGGCCTGGGGGCCGCGATGATCGTCGATAACGTCGCCCAGCCGATGGAGCTTGCCCATCTTCCCTACAAGAAGCGCGGCAGTTTCGAAGACTATGTCGGCGAACGCGGGCTGCAAAAGCGCGGCAAGAAGAAATGGCGCAAATACGTCTTCGACGTCGTCGATCGGCTTCGCACCGCCATGCAGCCGGATTACGTGGTCATCGGCGGCGGCAATGTCGATGAACTCACCGACTTGCCCGCCGATTGCAGACGCGGCGACAACACACGCGCCTTCGAAGGCGGATTTCGACTGTGGCGCGACAAATCCCTGATTATCTGATATTGCTGATTGTCTGATATTATCGAGCACCGGCTCAGGGTTGTTAATCCCGCGCTGCCGTTAGTATTATTATTCAAAATAATGTGTGACGTGGTGCGGCGTCATTGCATTGCGCAGATTTGCCGACTAGGAATTTCTGCGACCCCCACGGACGGAGAGATAGATTGACCGACAACAACAACAACGCTCGCAAAGACATCGACCTGCTCGAGCTGACCGCCCATATCGTCTCCGCATATGTCGAGAAGAACCGCTTGCCGGCTTCCGGCCTCGGCGATCTCATCGCCAGCGTCAGCGCTTCCATAGGTGGGCTGGGGCAACCGGCAGTCCCAGTCGCCGCGCCGCTGACGCCTGCCGTCAATCCCAAGAAATCGGTGACGCCGGACTACATCATCTGTCTCGAGGACGGCAAGAAGTTCAAATCCTTGAAGCGCCATATCGGCGTTCATTTTGGGCTGACGCCAGACGCCTACCGCGCCAAATGGGGCCTGCCGTCGGACTACCCGATGGTCGCTCCCAACTACGCGGCCTCGCGTTCGCAGCTGGCCAAGGCGATCGGCCTCGGCCGCAAAGCCGCCCCGCCCGCGCCCGTCAAGAGCCGGGGCAGGAAGGCCAAGGCGACGGCCTGATGCCATCAGATCGAGCGGGATGCACATTGAACGCGTTCCGCTGGTCGGTCTGTTTGTGTTCAGCGGAAGCTGCGACGCTCGAAGCTAACCGCATGGCATCCTAGGGTCTGCGCCGCGTCGCTTCGCTCCTTGCTCGGCCCTGGGACGAAGGTAGGATGGCTGAAGGCTAATCGCTGATGTCGGAGAGTGGCAGCGCGTCCGGGTATCGGACGACGATTGATGGCGAATTACAAGTTTTCGAGATTGGCCGAACACCCCTCCACTTCGTCATCCCAGGGCGGAGCAAGGAGCGAAGCGACGCGGCGCAGACCCTGGGATCCATGCCGTTACCTCGCGGCAGTGCGCCTGCGGACCAGAACCGAATGCTACCACCCCGTCCCGCGAAAAAGCTCGAACCATTCCGGATTGGTCTTCTCGATGAGCTCGATCTTCCATTGGCGTGGCCAGCGCTTCAGCGACTTCTCGCGCTGGATGGCGTCGCGAATGTCGAAATGTTCCTCGTACCAAACCAGACGCTGCACGCCGTAACGGCCGGTGAAGCGCGAGCCTTGGCCGGCTTTGTGCTCCGGCATGCGGCGGCCGAGGTCGTTGGTGACGCCTATATAGATCGTGCCGCGCTTCTGGTTTGCGGTCACATAGGTATAGCCGGTCATGGTTGAAGGGTAGCTGGCGCCTGCGCCGACGCAAGTGCCGTTCTGAACCGTTGCATTCTTCGGCAGATGCAATGGCATGGATCCCAGGGTCTGCGCCGCGTCGCTTCGCTCCTTGCCCCGCCCTGGGATGACGAAACGAGTGGTGTTTCGGCTAATCTCGAAAGTTTGCGATCTGCGATCCGCCGCCATCCGCTTGTTATCTGCAAGAACGAAATTGTTGATCCAGGCCGGATTTTTGCGCGCGCCTTGCGCCGAACTGCGCTAAAGGCTCTCTTGGCCGGACCAGCGCCCATCGTGGAAGTGCCCCGCCGGCCGACATCGCCGCCACGGGGCCTTATTCCATGACCGCAGAATCCCAAGTACCATCCGACCAGCGTTATGCCGCCTTTCGCCACCGGCCGTTCCTGAGCTATTGGGCGGCGCGCTTCCTCTCGACATTCTCCACCCAGATCGTGTCGGTCGCCGTCGGCTGGCAGATCTACGATCTGACCCGCGACCCGTTCGACCTCGGCCTTGTCGGCATCGTCCAGTTCCTGCCTTCGCTGCTGCTGGTGCTGGTCACCGGCGACGTTGCCGACCGTTTCGGGCGCCGGCTGATCATGGCGCTGGCGGTGCTGGTCGAGGCGGGCTGCGCCTTGGCCCTCCTGCTGCTGACGCTGCGCGGCCTCTCCGGGCCGATGCCGGTCTTCATCGTGCTCGCCATGTTCGGCATTGCGCGCGCCTTCTTCGGGCCGGCCTCGTCATCGCTGTTCGCCAATCTGGTGCCGCCTGAGGATTTCGCCAACGCCATCGCCTGGAACTCTTCCGCCTGGCAGACGGCAACCATCGTCGGGCCGGTCGCCGGCGGCCTGCTCTACGGGCTTTCGGCCGAAGCTGCCTACACCACAGCGGCCGTGCTGATGCTCATTGCCGCCGTGCTGATCTTCACCATCCCGAAGCCTGCCCAGCGCAGCAGGACCGACAGGCCGACGGTACAGACCCTGTTCGCCGGCTTCGGCTATATCTGGAGCGAAAAGATCGTGCTCGGCGCGATTTCGCTCGACCTGTTCGCGGTGCTCCTGTCCGGCGCCTCGGCGCTGCTGCCGGTCTACGCGCGCGATATCCTCGAACTCGGCCCGTGGGGGCTCGGCCTGTTGCGCTCGGCGCCCGGCGTCGGCGCCATCTGCGTCGCCATCTGGCTGGCCGGACACCCGATCCGCAACCATGCCGGCCTTGTCATGCTCGGCTTCGTTGCGCTGTTCGGCGCGTTCACCGTCCTGTTCGGCCTCTCGACCATCACCTGGCTGTCGATCGCTGCTCTCGCCTTGCTCGGCGCCACCGACATGTTCAGCGTCTACATCCGCGAGACGCTGATCCAGCTGTGGACGCCGGACGACGTTCGCGGCCGCGTCAACGCCGTCAACCAGGTGTTTGTCGGCGCCTCGAATGAGCTCGGCGAATTCCGCGCCGGCACCATGGCCGCGCTGATCGGCACGGTTCCGGCCGTGGTGGTCGGCGGTGTCGGGGCGATCGCTGTCGCCGGGCTATGGGCGGTGCTGTTCCCGCAGCTGCGCAAGGTGCGTCATCTCAGGGGGCGAAACTGATTACCGCAGCGCCGGCTTGCCGAAAATCATCGGCAGGAACTCGCCGAGCCAGCGCTTGAGGTGCATGTCCCAGATCAGCCGGCCGCCGAGATGGTCGCGGCCGGGCTGCGCGCCGGGCAATTCGAAGCGGTGCGCGCCGCGCACCACCCAGCGCTGCATCATCGCCCGGGTCAATTCGCCATGGAACTGGATGCCCCAGGCATTGTCGCCATAGCGGAAGGCCTGGTTGGGATAGGTTTCGGCCGTCGCCAAAAGCGTCGCGTCCTTTGGCAGCGAAAAGCCCTCGCGATGGAATTGATAGACCATCTCCGGCCAATGCATCAGCCTGCTGCCCGCTTCGGTCGCCTTAAGCGGATACCAGCCGATTTCGACGAGGCCCTCGCCGTGGCCCTCGACCCTGCCGCCAAGATGCTTGACCAGCATTTGCGCGCCGAGGCAGATGCCAAGCAGCGGCCGGTTCTCGTTGAGCGGAATTTTAAGCCAGTCGGTCTCGCGGCGGACGAACTCGTCGCCGTCATTGGCACTCATCGGCCCGCCAAACACCACTGCGCCGGCATGGCCATCCAACGTCTGCGGCAAGGCCTCGCCGAGCGGCGGTCGGCGGATGTCGAGGTCGAAGCCTTCCTCGATAAGCATATGGCCGACCCGTCCGGGGCTCGAATGCTCCTGATGCAGCACGATCAGGATCTTTGGTCTCGGGCTTGGCTTGGGCGGCATTGGAAGGCTGGACCCTGTCTATTCGTCGCTTGACGTTCCGGCAGCACCAGGAGCCGCGGCGGCCGCCTTGAGGCGCGCCTCGACACGGTCGCGACGTTCGACGCCGATCAGCTCGGCGACCCGCCAGACGGTATTGTCCTCGAGTTCGTGCAGCTCGCCATCGGCATAGACGATCTCCCACATCAGACCGATGAAGGCCTTTCGCGCCTCGGCGTCGAGATGGCGCTTGAGCACGCTGGTGAAGGCGTAGAGGTCGATCGCCTCATTGTCGGCCCGCTCGCCGGCAGCCGCCAACGCGTCGAGTTCGTCGCCGCTGATCGAGTAGCTTTCCGCCAGCACCTTCTTGAACCGCTCCCATTCGGTATCCTGGCGCACCCCGTCGGCGTTCATCACGTGGAAAAGCAGGGCGGACGCGGCAACGCGCGGATCGTCGGCGCTGGGGCTGGCGCCACCACCGGACGGCAGATCCCTTAGAAACGACAAAACGCGTTCGAACATTAAATCATTCCCAATAAGCCCGGGTCCACTCGACCCTGATCAGAACAAACGAAACCGGCGCGTCGATTTGTCCGCCGCGTCGTCGGGATCGACGCCGGGATCGTCGGGCAGCCGCGTCAGCTCCTGCGCCGGCTCGACGGCTTCGGCATCTTCCGGCACTTGGGCAAACGCCGCCGCGGTGATTGGTGTCACATGATCCTCGGCGGCACGGTTTTCGGTCCTCACTTCGGTCGCTGTGCCCGGTGTCTCGGCAGCAACGGCTGTGTGCTCGATCGCCTCGGCTGTTTCCTGTACCGGTTTGGCTGGAGTCGCGATGGCCGGCATCGGTCCCTCCGGAGTCTCTTCATGGCTGTCGATCAACTGGCCGAGCCGCTCCATCGGCGCCCGCCATTCGAATGCGTCGAGCCTGCCGGTGATCGGCGATACCGGAGCCCAGCGTTCGGAGACGACGCCGTCGGCGACCCAGGCCGGGTCGCGCGGCGCTCTCACCGCCTTAGACAGCAACTGCCGCACCTTGCCCTGGTCGCCGCTCTCGGCCTCCTCGATGTCGGCCAGCAGCAGATAGGCGCCTTCGCGGCGATCCATGCGGATGGCGGCTTCCGCCTCGCGGCGGGCGGTTGCAAAATCCTGCGCATCGAGCGCGGCGCGCGCCACGGCAAGCGAGGCCTCGGCATGGTTCTTCTTCAGCTCCTGCAGCTTCTTTGCCCGGTTCAGCCGGTCGAGCACGGCATCGCCCGGCCGGGCATGGACATAGAGCTCCGCGATCTCCGGGTGCGGCTCGGCCTTCCACGCCGCCTCGAGGATTTTCGAGCCTTTGCGCACGTCGTTCTGCCGAAACAGCAATTTCGCCGCGACGACCGCCGCCGGTGCGAAATCCGGCCGCAGCCGGTTGGCTTCGAGCGCCGCCGCCCTTGCAGCATTGGCATCGCTGTCGATCAGCGCCTGCGCCTTGGCGGTCAGCAGCACGGCGCGACGCCGGTTGGCCGCATCGCGCTCGATCTGCCGGGTCGACTTCTGGGCATCGACCAGTTTCAGCGCGCCATCCCAGTCGCCACGCCCGGTCAAGTCTTCCAGCGTCGATTCGGCCGCCCAGGCCAGTTGCGGCGCCACCGCCGCTGCCCGGCCGGCATAGTGGCGGGCTGCGTTGCGGTCGCCGAGCCGCTCGGCCTCGAGATAAAGCCCGCGCAGGCCGAGCAGCCGCATTTCGGGATCGTCGAGCATGGTCTCGAATTTTTCGCGGGCGCCATCATGGTCGCCTTCAAGCAGCGAGGCCTGCGCGTCGAGCAGCTGGATCAGCGGCTCCTGATCGGAGCGGATCAGCTTTGCCGCTTCCTTGGTCTTCTTGCGGGCGAGCGCGCCGTCACCGGCGCCGGCGGCGATCATCCCGGTCGACAGCGCCTGATAGCCGCGGTCGCGGCGACGCACGCGGAAATAGCGCGAGATGGTATAGGGACTGTTCCACAGCGCCTTGACCAGCCACCAGACGATCATCACCGCGGCAACCACGGCAACGACCGCCACCGCGGCGACCATCAGGCTGACCTGGTATTGATAGCCGTTGAAGGTAACGAGCATTTCACCCGGCCGGTCGGCCAGCCAGGCGAAGCCGAGCCCGAGCGCAAAGACGACGGCAAGGAAGGCGAGGATGCGGATCATTGGGTTCCTCACGCCTTCATCGCGCCGGCGATGAGCGAATCGATCTGTGTCTCGACCTCCATCCGCGCTTTCAGTTTCCCGGCAAAGTCGGCGCCGGCGGCCTTGGCCGCCTCCGGCAGGGCTTCGTATTCACTGAGCGCCCTGGCGTAGTCACCCTGATTGACCGCGACCTCCATACGGGCAACGGTTTCCGGGACGCCGGTGCCTTCGACGGCGCCGATCGGCCTGACCTTGACCAGCGATTCGGCGCTCGACAGCAGCTTTTGCAGGATGCCGGCATTCTGGTCGACAGGCATTGCGGCAGCGACCATGGCGTTGGCGGCGGCGTCCGCTTCGGCGGCAATCTCGGCCCGCGTCGGCACCCCCTTTTCGGCATAGGCGCGCAGCGTCGCGATCTCGGGCGCATCCGGTGAGATCGCGGCAAAGGTTTCGAGTTCGGCTGCGAACGGCGCACCTCGGTCGAGCGCTGCCTTGAGCGCCGAGGCGGCAATGGCCAGCGCGATCTTCGGCTGCGAAGCCTGTGCATCGACCTTGCCCGAGAGCTGGGAAACCGACTGTTCCAGGGCCGCAAGCCGGCCTTCCTGCGCCTTTGCCGTTTCGCCGGCTGACTTCACCAAGGCGTCGAGCGCGGCCAGCCTTTCGTTGAGCGGGCCGAGATCGACCGGCGCCGTGCCGCCGGCCTTGCCGAGAGCCGCGACCGCCTGCTCGATCTGCCGGACCTTGTCGCCAAGTGCCGCCAGCCCGGCATTGTCGCCGGCGCCGCCTTGTTCGACGGCCGACTTCAACGCCGCGACGTCCGCCCTGACCTGGTCCAACGCCGACGACAGCCCGTCCACCTTGGCCGAGGCGTTATTGTTGGCGTCGGCCTGTCTGAGGTCCGCGACCTCGCGTTTCAGCGAAACGATCTCGCCATTGACCGCGTCGAGCGACACGCCGCCCGACCCGGGCGCACCGAGCAGGCCGGCAAATTGCAGCCCGCCGGCTGCGGCGAGCGCGATGGCGCCGCCGATAATGCCGGCGGCGATGCCGCTGATGCCGCTCCGCTTCGGCTGCGCTGCCATATGGTCGTCCCTCGCCTCAGCTGTCTTCTCGCCGGAGCCTGGGATCCCCGGTTCGTTGGCCCCGGTTGGGCTGGATGCATCTTCGAAACTGTAGTCGGAAGCCGTGGAGCGCCCGGCCGGCGCATCCGAACCGGCGGGATAAGAGGTTTCCGTTTCCCTGGTAGAATCGGCGCCGGCATCCGCCGGCTCTTGCGTGCCGGCCGGCGCGGCTGCGTCGGCATGTTCCCACGGCTCGAGATCGGTTTGGTCGGCATGCACCGGCTCTTCAGGCGGTTCGGGCTGCGAGGCGTTTGCCGCTTCCTCGGCTTTCGCCTCGTCGGTTTGCGCCCCCGCTGACTCTGCATTGTCTGGCTGCTGTTTGCCGGCATCCTGTTCGGCGGCGACTCGCGAGACGGCGCCGGGCTCGAGCTCGATGGTCACCGGCTCACGGCGGCTCTTGGAATGCCGCATCTTCGGCGTCTTGACCATGCTCGGGCTCCGCAAAATTCGCTTCGGATGGTTTGAAGGGTCTAGCACATCACCAAGCGGTGAAAAGGGGCGGCGTGATGACGCCACGGCTTTGGAATTCAGTTTTGGCAAAACGCCGCAGCGATTTTGGGACACGGCATGCGTGACCAGAAACGAAAAACCCGCCTCGGCGGCGGGTCGTTGGCGCGAATCAGCACCTAAGTGAATTTCTAGCATAGCTGCCGGCACAAAGCAAGAACAAAATGTGCCCGAGCGCAATCATTGGCGCTGCCCCTTATCGCCCCGCCGGGCACTTCTCCCGTAGAGTGGACGGGGAGAAGGGGCCGAGATGTCAACCGGATAGATAGGTAACAGAATGGACCGATTGCATGGGTGACAGTTTTCTTGTCCGCCGCGAGTGCCAATCAGCGCGACGCCTGCAAAAGCCCCAGCAAGGCATCCTCGCTGGGCTCAGGCGCAATCCGGATCCTTTCGCCGGCGACCTCGCCCAGGGCCGCGGCAATACGTCCCGACAAGGCGAGAAGGCGTGCATCTTCAAAAACACCGCGTAGCGCCGGCCGGCTAGCCAGGGCCTGCATCGCCGTGGCCGCCTTGGCCGAATAGAGCAGCACCGCCTCGACCGGCCGGGCGGACAGGCGCGCAAGAACGGCCTCGTCGGAATAATCCAGCGCAAAAGTGTCGTAGGTCTCGACGGCGCGGACATGAACGCCCGACGCAAACAGCCGCTCCTCGAAATCCGGAAAGCGCACCCGCCCGCAGAGATAGACGATGGTCTGCCCCGCGTAACCGCCAGCGAGCGCATCGGCCAGCGCCTTGGCATTGCCCAGGCCTTCGCCGACAGACAGAAACTCGGCCCTGCGGGCGGCTTCCGCCGTCTTCTTGCCGACAGCGTGGCACGGCAAGCGCGCGAGCGCGGCAATGACCTCTTTCGGCGCATGGCGAACCGCATTGGCGCTGGTGACCGCGACCGCCGCGGCGGCGTCAGCGAGCGCGCCTGCTTCGACCGGCAGCGCCGCCGTTTCGGCCAGCGGCAGCAGGATCGGCTGAAAGCCGGCATCCGCGAGCCGGCGCGCCGGGCGCGAGGCGCCCGGCTCGGGCCTCGTCACCAGGACGCGGAGCATGTCAGGTCCAGCCGTCGAAGAATGTTTCGCCGGCCTTTGCCCGAACGATCGCGGCGGCTTCCGCGCCGATGCCGGCAGCCTGTTGCGCCGGCCCTTCCAGCCTGACCTCATGCGACTGCGTGCCATCGGGCGAGATGATCAGCCCGGCAAAGGAAACCGTTCCGCCCGATATCGTCGCATGGCCGGCGATCGGCGTGCGGCAGGAGCCGTCGAGCGCCGCCAGGAAGGCGCGCTCGCAGGCCAGCGCCTCGCCGGTCGGCCCGTCGTGGATCGCTGCCAGCATCTGTTCCACATCGCGGTCGCCGATGCGGCTTTCGATGCAGATCGCGCCTTGCCCCGGCGCCGGCGGAAAGACGTCGAGCGGCATCAGGTCGGTGACGACGTCCTCAAGCCCGAGCCGCTTCAGCCCGGCATAGGCGAGGATGGTGCCGTCGGCGATGCCGTCGGCGAGCTTGCGCAGCCGCGTCTGCACATTGCCGCGAAACATCACCACTTCGACGTCCGGCCGCATCCGCCGGATCAGCGCCTGGCGCCGCAGCGACGACGAACCGACCTTGGCGCCTTGCGGCAGGCCGGCGATCGTTCGCGCCGCCTTGCCGATGAAGGCGTCGCGCGCGTCCTCGCGCGGCAGGTAGGCGGACAGTTCCAGCCCCTCGGGCAACAGCGTCGGCATGTCCTTCGACGAATGCACGGCGATGTCGATGCGGCGCGCCAGCAGCGCCTCCTCGATCTCCTTGGTGAACAGGCCCTTGCCGCCGGCTTCCGACAGCGGCCGGTCCTGGATGCGGTCGCCGCTGGTCGAGATGACGACCACCTCGAACGCCTCGACCGGCATGCCGTGCGCGGCCATCAGCCGCGCCTGCGTTTCATGCGCCTGCGCCAGTGCCAGCGGGCTGCCGCGTGTTCCGATTTTCAAGGTTGTTTGCATGACGCGCCGTCCGTGATAACCCCCGGCAGATCGAGGCAGTTTTCCGGGTTTTCTCCTATCGGGGAAAGGCCGATTGCACAATCATCGAGGACAGCGACGAATTGATCCGCGTTCTGGGCATCGAGACGAGTTGCGACGAGACCGCCGCCAGCGTGGTGGCGCTGGACGGTCGCAGCACGCCGCAAATCCTGTCGAACATCGTGCTCAGCCAGATCGAGGAGCATGCTGCCTTCGGCGGCGTCGTGCCGGAGATTGCCGCGCGCGCCCATGTCGAGGCGCTCGACGGCATCATCGAGGCAGCGCTGGCCGATTCCGGCGTTGACCTCGCCGACATCGATGCGATTGCCGCCACCGCCGGTCCCGGTCTTGTTGGCGGGCTGATCGTCGGCCTGATGACGGCAAAAGCAATCGCCGCGGCAGCCAAAAAACCGCTGATCGCCATCAACCATCTCGAAGGCCACGCGCTGACGGCCAGATTGACCGATGCGCTCGACTTTCCCTACCTCTTGCTGCTGGTCTCCGGCGGCCATACCCAGATCGTCGCCGTGCGCGGCGTCGGCGACTACCAGCGCTGGGCGACGACCATCGATGACGCGCTTGGCGAGGCCTTCGACAAGACGGCCAAGATGCTCGGCCTGCCCTATCCGGGCGGACCGAATGTCGAGAAGGCGGCGGCAAATGGCGATGCGGCGCGTTTTGCGTTTCCGCGCCCGATGAAGGGCTCGGCACAGCCAGATTTTTCCTTCTCCGGTCTCAAGACCGCGGTACGCCAGGCGGCAACGGCGATTGCCCCGCTGAGCGACCAGGACGTCGCCGATATCTGCGCCTCCTTCCAGGCGGCGGTCGCGGATGCGCTGGGCGACCGTGTTGCGCGGGCGCTGACCAGGTTCCGCCAGCAATTCCCGGACAAGGCCGAGCCTGCGCTGGTTGTTGCCGGCGGCGTCGCCGCCAATCGGACGATCAAGGCGACATTGCAGGGCCTGTGCAAGCAGGGCGGGTTCAGCTTTGTCGCGCCGCCGCTTAACCTCTGCACCGATAATGCGGCGATGATCGCCTGGGCCGGCATCGAGCGCCTGCGCGCCGGGATATCAGGCGAAAACGCCGCCGATTTCGTGCCGCGCTCGCGGTGGCCGCTGGACAGCATCTCCGCTCCGATGGTCGGCTCGGGCCGGCGTGGAGCCAAGGCATGACCGGCAGCGAGCACAAGGCGCCAAGCGGTTGGCGCGTCGCCGTCCTCGGCGGCGGCGCCTGGGGCACGGCGCTGGCGCTGGCCATGCTGCGCGCCGGTCATTTCGTCCGCCTCTATGCGCGCGACCCGGAGACCGTCGCGGCGATCGACCGTGGCGAAAATCCGCGCTATCTGCCGGGCATCGCGCTCCAGGCCGGCATCGTGGCGACGAGCGACATCGTGGCCGCGCTCGACGGCGCCGACTGCGTTCTGGCGGTGGCGCCGGCGCAATCGTTGCGGGTTATGCTGACGGCCGCGTCCAGCCATATGCCGAAAGGCGTCCCGCTGGTCCTCTGCGCCAAGGGCATCGAGCGCGACACCGGCGCGCTGCTGTCGTCCATTGCTGAGGGTATCCTGCCGGCAAATCCGGTCGCCGCTTTGTCCGGCCCAAGCTTTGCCACCGACGTCGCCAGGGGCCTGCCGACGGCCGTCGTGGTCGCCGCCCGCGACGAGGCTCTGGCCACCGACCTCGCCGCCCGCTTTTCGGCGGAAAACCTGCGCTGTTATTCGAGCGACGACCTGATCGGCGTCGAGATCGGCGGCGCGCTGAAGAACGTCTTTGCCATTGCCGCGGGTGCCGTCACCGGCGCCGGGCTCGGTGCCAGCGCCCAGGCGGCGATGGTGACGCGCGGTTTCGTCGAATTGCGCCGCATCGGCGCCGCCTTTGGCGCCAAGGCCGAGACGCTGATGGGACTTTCCGGCCTCGGCGACCTGCTGCTTACCTGCTCGTCCGCGCAGTCGCGCAATTTCGCTTATGGGCTGGCGCTGGGGCAAGGCAAGCCGCTTGCCGGCTTGCCTTTGGCGGAAGGCGTGCCGACGGCGGCAATCGCCGCCCGCATCGCCGGCGAGCGCCGGATCGACGCGCCGATCATCGCCGCCGTCGCCGCCATACTGGACGGCACCATAACCATAGACCAGGCTGTATCGGCATTGATGACACGGCCGCTCAAGACCGAAACCGACATGTAATTCCCAATGATTGCGGAGATGGAAAAGATGCTGTTTGCGCTGATTTGCAAGGACAAGCCAGGAAGCCTGCAGGTGCGGCTCGATACGCGGCCCAAGCACCTTGCCTTCCTGGAAGGGCTAAACGGCGACAAGAAATTGGTCTTCGCCGGCCCGTTCCTCGACGCCGACGGCAAGCCGAACGGCACTCTCGCCGTCGTCGAGGCGCCAGATCTGGCTGCGGCAAAAGCCCTGTCGGCGGCCGATCCCTATACCAAGGCAGGGCTGTTCGAAAGCGTCGAAATCCGGCAGTGGAACTGGAGCTTCAACAAGCCGGCGGATATCTGATCGCGGCGGCACCTGAGGAGGAGCAACACAATGAACTACTGGCTGTTCAAATCCGAACCTTCGGTCTTCTCCTTCGAGGACCTCAAGGCCAAGGGCAAGGCCGGCACGCAATGGGACGGCGTGCGCAATTATGCGGCGCGCAACAACATGAAGGCGATGCAGATCGGCGATCTCGGCTTCTTCTACCATTCCAATGACGGGCTCGACATCGTCGGCATCGCCGAAGTCTGCGCTCTGGCCCATCAGGACAGCACCACCGATGACCCCCGCTGGGAGTGCGTCGACATCCGCGCCTTCAAGGACATGCCGAAGCCGGTGACGCTGGAGCAGGCCAAGGCCAATCCACAGCTGGCCGACATGGCGCTGGTGCGGCTCGGGCGGCTGTCCGTGCAGCCGGTGACGCCGGCCGAATGGCAAGAGGTTTGCCGCATGGGCGGCCTGACGCCGGCGCCATGACGGCGCTGACGCCGGACAGCGCCAGGAAATTCATCCTCGACAACACGGCGCTGATGGCGCCGCCGCATGTGCCGGAGGTCCGCCTGCACCTGGCCGACGAGGCACATGAATTATGGCAGCGGACCGAGGACGAGCTGACCGAAATCGGCCTGCCGCCACCCTTCTGGGCTTTCGCTTGGGCCGGCGGCCAAGGCCTTGCCCGCTACATCCTCGACAATCCGGCGGCGGTGCGCGGCAGGCGCGTGCTCGACTTCGCCTCAGGCTCCGGCCTTGTCGCTATTGCAGCAGTGAAGGCCGGCGCTGCCGAGGTGATCGCCGCCGATATCGACCCGTTCTGCGCGACCGCGATCCGCCTCAATGCCGAGGCCAATGGGACCGAGATAGAATTCCTTGCCGGCGATCCCATTGGCAGCGATGCCGGGTGGGACGTCGTGCTGGCCGGCGATGTCTTCTACGACAAGTCCTTTGCCGACGGGCTGATGCCGTGGTTCGCCCGGCTGAGGGCGCGCGGCGCCGACATTCTCGTCGGCGATCCCGGCCGCTCCTATCTGCCGAAGACCGGGCTGGAGCCGCTTGCCGTCTACGAAGTGGCGGTGACCCGCGCGCTGGAAGACGCCGAGGTCAAGCGCACCACCGTCTGGCGTGTTGCTTGACGGCATCGCCGAACAGGCGTTCCATCGCGCAATCGACCGGAGGGAACCATGGATTTTTCGGCAATCAATTGGCTGGCGGTAATCGTCGCCGCCGTCGTGGCGTGGTTGTTCGGCGCCGCCTGGTACCTGGGCTTGAGCAAGCCGTGGCTGAAGGCCGCCAAGCTTGATCCGGCGACGATGAGCAAATCGATGCTGCCCTTCGTCGTCTCCTTCGTCGCGGAGATCGTGATGGCGCTGGTCATGTCGCTGATCATCGGCGCGGTGACCGGCGGCGAACCGAGTCTGCTTGCGGGGGTGATCTTCGGCTTCGTTCTCTGGCTGGGGTTCGTCGCCACCACGCTTTCGGTCAACCATCGCTACGAAGGTTTCGGCTGGGATCTGACGCTCATCGATGTTGGTCACTGGCTCGGCGTGCTGCTTCTCATCGGCGCGGTGATCGGCTGGTTCGGCGCGGCGGCGACCGGCTGACCGTCAGGTCGGCGTCTTGGCGACTTCCTCGAGGAGCCAATCGCGAAAGGCGACGATGCGCGGATCATTCGCCGCCGTTTCGGGATAGACCAGGAAATAGGCGAATTCGGGCGCGACCTTGATGCCGAGTTCGAACGGCCGGATCAGCCGGCCTTCCGAAAGGTCGTTTGCCACCATGGCGAAATCGGCGAGCGCAACCGCATTGCCGTCGAGCGCGGCCTGGACGGCATCGGTCGAATTGCCGAACACGATGGTCCGGCTGTCGTCGAAATCGTCGACGCCCGCCGCCGCCATCCACATGCTCCAGTTCGGCCAGGTGACGCCCTGGCGCGACCACTCGATATGCGCCAGCGTATGATGGAACAGGTCGCGCGGCTCCTTGAGGAGCGGCCCGGCCCGCAACAGGGCCGGGCTGCAGACCGGAATGATGACGTTTTCGAACAGCCGGTGCGAGCGAAGCCCCGGATATTTGCCGGTGCCGAAACGGATGCCGAGATCGACATCGTCGCGATCGAAGTCGCGCACCTCGTAGCTGATGTCGAAACGCAGCTCGATTGCCGGATGCTGCTTGCGAAAATCGTCGACGCGCCGCATCAGCCACTTCGTCGCGAATTGCGCATCGAGGGTGACCTTCAGGAGCGCCGATCCGCGCGCCGTCTTCTGCGCCCGTGAGACGGCCCGGCCAAGCAGGTCGAGCGCATCGGTCGAAGCTTCGAACAGCACCGCACCCGCCTCGGTCAGCCGGATCGTGCGGCTGGTGCGCGCGAACAGCACGATGCCGAGCTGATCCTCGATTTCCTTGATCTGATGGCTGACCGCCGCCGGCGTCAGGCCGAGCTCGTCGGCGGCGCGGGTGAAATTGAGGTGCCGGGCCGCTGCCTCCAGAGTCCGCAGCGCACGGGTTCCAGGCAGCAGGCGCGCCATCAGTGCCAGACGAGGAAAGTTCGGTCGAGCATCCCAATCCTCAAAAAAAACTTGAAGATGCAGAAAAAACTACTCGTTTCCTGTCTGGATTTCAATCGGTCATGATCTGGTCATCGAGGAAACATCAAACCGGATTTGATGTCCGGAGAAGCGGATTACACCATGTCTGACACCGTCTTGCGCTCTGTAACCCTCCGCCCGACCTGGCTACGCGCTATGCTTGACTGGTTTCGCTACGCAAAAATCGCGGTCAATCTTCCCTACGAGAATGTCGAGGATCTCTCCGATCGCCAGCTGCGCGACATCGGCGGCGAACGCAAGGACATCGCACGCGTCATGGACCGCGAACTCGGCCGGCTCGGCCTTCTCGACACGGGTTGGCAGCTGCCGAGGAAGCGCTAGGACGGTGTAGTGAGCAGTGAAGCTAAGCGGCGGGTCCGCGAATATCCTTCCCGACCAATTTCCCTATTCACTACTCACTATTCCCCTACCTTAATTCACGACTCCCTCACCTTACCACCCTCACCACCGTCCGTTCCGACAGCAGCGGCAGCAGCCGCGCCATGGTGCGGGCCGTTACCGCGACGCAGCCTTGCGTCGGCGTGAAGCCGGGGCGCGCCAGGTGGAAGAAGATGGCGCTGCCGCGCCCGCGCCGGCGCGGCACAATGTTCCAGTCCAGCACCAGGCAGGCGTCATAGAAATCGTCGGTGCGCAGCATCCGCTCATGGCTGGCGCCATAGGGGATTTTGACCGGGCGGTTGTAGTTGCGGTCCCCAGGCACTTCGCACCAGCCGAGGTCGCGGCCGATCGGCGTCATCGCGAGCCGCGTCCGGCGGCCGCCGGCGAAACGGTCGCCGCGAAAATATCCCGACAATATCCGCATCGAGGCAAGCGGCGTGGCGCCGTCGCCCTCGCGCTTGGCCGCCGAGATGCCGCCATGCCCCAGCGCACATGGAAACACCAGTTTGCCGGCCTGCAGAAAGCCCTGGCTGGCATGGCCCGGGCGCGCGCGCACGGTGAGCACGGCGAGCCCTTTCGGCAAAATTGCGCCGACTGCATTGCGATCGTGTTTTTTCTTGTATGATCGTGCCACGGAACAAATCACTGTGAACGGCTGTTGTGCCGGTCAGCTTCCGCATAAACAGGCTGCGGTCAACTGAAATCTCTTTTCAAAACAACGGATTGATCCATGACTTCACGCACCATTCTGATCGTCGACGACGATGACGACCTGCGCGGCACCCTTGTCGAGCAATTGTCGCTTTATGAGGAATTCGATGTCCTGCAGGAAGCGACCGCCGCCAAAGGCATCGCCACCGCGCGCGGCGGGCTTATCGACCTGCTCATCATGGACGTCGGCCTGCCCGACATGGATGGCCGCGAGGCGGTAAAGATATTGCGCAAGGGCGGCTACAAGGCGCCGATCATCATGCTGACCGGCCACGACACCGATTCCGACACTATCCTTGGGCTCGAGGCCGGCGCCAACGACTATGTGACGAAGCCATTCCGCTTTGCCGTGCTGCTGGCCCGCATCCGCGCCCAGCTGCGCCAGCACGAGCAGAGCGAGGACGCCACTTTCTCGGTCGGCCCCTACACGTTCAAGCCCAGCCAGAAGCTTCTGATCGACCCGCGCGGCGCCAAGGTGCGGCTGACCGAAAAGGAAGCCTCGATCATCAAATATCTCTACCGCGCCGACCAGAAGGTGGTGACCCGCGACGTGCTGCTGGAGGAAGTCTGGGGCTACAATTCCGGCGTCACCACCCACACCCTGGAAACGCATGTCTACCGGCTGCGCCAGAAGATCGAGCGCGATCCTTCCAACGCGGAAATTCTC
This sequence comes from Mesorhizobium sp. M0904, assembly GCF_040319475.1. Taxonomy (NCBI): domain Bacteria; kingdom Pseudomonadati; phylum Pseudomonadota; class Alphaproteobacteria; order Hyphomicrobiales; family Phyllobacteriaceae; genus Mesorhizobium; species Mesorhizobium sp. M0904. The sequence goes on from NZ_JAMYOC010000023.1 coordinate 73,335, forward strand.
GTAACAGAAAGCGGCGGCTACAAGCTGGTTCCTTAAACATTTCATTATTCAAATAAGCGATCCGGGCGGGGCGCTTTTCGGGTACGGTCCTGAGGCTGGAGGTGGTTCTGGATCGGCCTCGTAGGGGAGGAGTCGGACTGACGGTTCGGGGACATAGCTAGATGGCGCTGGATGACGACATCCGCATCCTGTCCACCGTGAGGCTCTTCGAGGGCTTTACGCAGGAACAACTGCGTCTGCTCGCCTTCGGCGCCGAAACCACCAGGTTGCAAGCCGACCACAAGCTTTACCGCGAGGATGACGCGGCCGATTGCGCCTATATCGTGATCAGCGGCCGCATCGTCCTCTACCGCGAGCACGACGGCGAGCGCATCCCGATCGGCACCGCCGGCCCCGGCACCATGCTCAGCGAACTGGCGCTGATCGCCGATACCAACCGGCTGACCAGCGCCTCTGCCGAAATCGATTCGGAAGTGCTGCGGCTCAGCCGCAAGATGTTCCGCCGCATCCTCGAGGAATACCCGGAGCTGGCGGTTCACCTGCACCAGCGCATCTCGGAGGATTTCCAGGCGATGATCCGTCGCATCGAGGAACTTGGGCCGCGTTTTGCCGGCTAATACAGCGCCTCTGGTCTAACCAGATCGATTTCGGAACTGCGAGTTCTCAAGGCCGGTGCGTTGCGGAAACAAGCTCGGCCTTGCGCCGCGCCGTTTCCAGTCCGAGCGCAATGAAGCGGCGCGCATGTTTGGCCAGCTCCATATTGTCGGTCCACAGATTGCGCCAGATGGCGGTTTTTCGCGACAGGTTCTCATCGACGATTTCCGACGAGAAGGATTCGAAGCTGAGGTCGTCGCTGTAGCCGATGGCGGTCAGCGCATCGAATATCGCGGCGAAATCGATATTGCCGGTGCCGAGGAAGCCGCGATGGCTCTCACCGATATGGACATAGCCGATCTTCCTTGCGGCGTTGCGAATGGCCAAGCCGACATCGGCCTCCTCGATGTTCATATGGAAGCTGTCGAGATGCAGGAAGATGTTGTCGGAGCCGCTGTCCGCGATGAAGGCCATGCCTTGCGCGGCGGTGTTGAGCAGGTTGCTTTCGAAGCGGTTGACGATCTCGAGGTTGAGGCTGACGCCTGCTGATTTTGCTGTCTCGGCCACCTCGGCAAGCGTGCCGGCGCTGCGGTTCCACTGGTCGCGCGTCGGCGCCTCGCTCTGCAATCCATGGCTGGTGGTGAGGATGCCGGCAACCTTCTGGCCGCCAAGATCGCGGGTCAGCGCGATCGTACGTCTCAGGATTTCGACTCCGCGCGCCGCAATCGTTTTGTCGGCGCTCGAAATATCGCCGTCGGCCGGCAGTCCGATGCTGGTCGCGACGCCGAGGCCGAGGTCGCCGATCCGCTTGGCCAAGCCGTCGATGTCGACATTGGCGGGGTCGAGATAAGAGAATTCGATCAGGTCGAAGCCGGCCTCCCTGGTGTTGGCCAGCGTCCGCTCGAGGTCGCTCTGCGCCGAGCTCGCCGACCAGACGAATGAGTGGATTCCGATGCGCGACATGATTGTCTCCGGTCATTCCAGGAGTAGCGGACCCAAGTCCAAATCGGCTTTTGGCAATCCATTGCTCCGATAAAAAAGGTGCGGCCGGTCATCCCAGCCGCACCAGGCTTGGGAGGCTTAGCGAGCTGCGGTCCAGCCCTTGTAATCCTTCAAATTGTCGGCCGTGATCAGCTTCGGGTCGAGCAGTACCGTCGGCTCAGCCGGCTTCTTGCCAGCAAGCAGGTCAGCCGCCATCGTCAGCGACTGACCGGCCATCACATAGGGATCCTGCGAGGCCGAGGCTTTGATCATCGACGTGCCGGAAGCGAGTTCCTTCTCGATATCGGGCGCGCCGTCGACCGCGGTGAAGATGAACTCCGAGCGGTTGAGCTGCTTGGCCGCAAGCTGGGCGCCGATCGCCGTCGGATCGTTGATGGCGAAGACCGCGTCGATCTTGTCGAAACGGGTCAGAAGCGACTGGAACACTTTCAGGCCGCCGTCACGCGAGCCTTCGGCGTTCTGGTCGTCGGAAAGGATCTTGATGTCGGGGTGTTTTGCCAGCACGTCCTTGCAGCCCTTGACCCGCTCCAGGATCGATGACGAGGCCGGGCCGTTGAGGATGACGTAGTCGCCCTTGCCGCCGGTATGATCGACCAGATACTGGCACGCCTCTTCGCCGGCCTTGACGTTGTTGGTCATCACGGTGACGTCGGCGCCCGGCGCCGAAACGTCGAAGGCGGCAACGACGATGCCGGCCGCCTGTGCCTTCTTGACCGCCGGCGCGATCGCCTTGGCATCGACGGCGTTGAGCATGATGACGTCGACGCCGGCGGCGATGAAGGAATCGACCTGCGAAACCTGCTTGTTGAGGTCGTAGTCGGCCGATACCGAGGTCACCTGCACATTCGGATTGATCTTTTTGGCCGCGTCCTCGATGCCCTTGATGGTGGCGACGAAGAACGGATTGCCGAGCAGGCCGACCGAGATGCCGACCTTGTTCAGGTCCTTGGCCGATGCCGGCGCGATGACGGCGGCCGCAAAGGCTACGCCGCAGAGCAGTTTAGCGATGGTCTTCATTGTTTTATTTTCCTCCTGATGCCCCGCGCCTCTCACGGTGCGTTACACATGAAACCGGCTCGTTGGATGCCGGCGACTAAGGGCCATCACGTTCTTGCTCCTGCCTGGAGCCGGTAACGGTCGAGGGCGACCGCCACGATGATGACCAATCCCTTGATGATGTACTGCCAGATGTCCGAAACACCGGCGAGGATGAGCCCGTTGGACAGCACGGCGATGATCAGGCCGCCAATCAGCGTGCCCCAGATCGAGCCGACGCCGCCGACGAAACTGGTGCCGCCGAGGATGACCGCGGCAATGGCGTCGAGTTCGTAGGACTGGCCGAGCTGCAGCCCGTTGGCGGCATAGAGCCGGGCCGCCGACATAGCGCCGCCAAGCCCGGCCAGAAGGCCGGAAACGCCATAGACGAAGAGCAGCACCAGCGGCACTTTGATGCCGGTCAGCCTAGCGGCCTCGGCGTTACCGCCGACGGCGTAGATCCAGGTGCCGAGCACGGTGCGCTTGAGCACCAGCCAGGACAGCACCACGACCGCCAGCGCGATGATTACCAGCCACGGAATGCCGAACAGCGAACCGTTGCCGATGAAGTCGAACGGCAGGTCCGCGTTGAACACCGTAGTGTCCTGGCCAAGCAGGCGGGCGACGCCGCGCACGGCGGTCAGCGAACCCAGCGTGACGATGAAGGGCGGCAGCTTGATATAGGCGATCAGCAGCCCGTTGATGACGCCGAAGCCGAGCCCGACGAGAATGGCCGCCGGCACGCCCAGCAGTCCCCAATCGGGCACCAGCGACACCATCACCGCCACCATCGCCGAGGCGGCAAGGATCGAGCCGACGGACAGGTCGATGCCGCCGGTCAGGATGACGAAGGTCATGCCGGCCGCCAGCACGATGTTGATCGACGATTGCTGCATGACGATCAGCAGATTGGTCTGGGTGAAAAAGCGCGGGTTGATGAACTGAAAGCCGACCGCCAGCAGAATCAGGATCGGCAGCATGCCGAGTGCGGCGATGGCGGTGCGCCACCTCGTACTTCTGCCGATCGCCCGGTCGTCCGCTTTCATCGTGTCGGCCACCTTGTCGGTCATCGCTGAGCCGCTCCCGTTGCAAGTTCCATGATCGCTTCCTGCCGCAGCGGCTCGCCCTCCGACGCCGTCACCGTGCCAGCAATGGTGCCGTCGCGCATCACCAGCACGCGGTCGGCGATGCCGATCACCTCCGGCAGTTCGCTGGAGATCATCAGGATGGCGATGCCTTTCTTGGCCAGGTTGTCGATCAGCCGGTAGATTTCCGACTTCGCCCCGACATCGACGCCGCGGGTCGGCTCGTCGAGGATGACGACCTGCGGCTCGGTTTCCAGCAGGCGGGCGAGCAGCACCTTCTGCTGGTTACCGCCCGACAGCGAACCCGCATTGGCCTGCACCGAGCTGGTGCGGATGGAGAGGTCTGACACCGCCTTGGCGGCGCGCTTTTCGGCAGCCGCGAAGTCGCGCAGACCGCCGGCCTTCGCGTCCTTTGCCAGCACGCCCATGCTGATGTTGTCGGAGATCGACATGTCGAGAAACAGGCCAAGTTGCTTGCGGTCCTCGGTCAGGTAGGCGATGCCGGCATCGAGCGCCTCGCTCGGCGAACCGATGGATATCGGTTTGCCGCCGAGCTCCAGCGTGCCCGATATGTGCCTGTCGGCGCCGAAGATCAGCCGTGCCAGTTCGGTCCGGCCCGAGCCGACTAGGCCGGCCAATGCCAGCACCTCGCCTTTGTGGAGGTCGAAGGAACAATTCTTTATGAGATTGCCGTCCGACATGCCGCGCACCGACAGCGCGACGGCGCGCTTGCTGTCCGGCGGGCGGTGATCCTTCTTGTAGAAGGTCGACAGATCGCGCCCGACCATCATCGATACCAAGCGCGAGGCGTTCAGGTCGGCGCGGTCGAGCGTGCCGACATAGCCGCTGTCGCGCAGCACGCTGACGCGGTCGGCGAGCTGGTAGACCTCTTCCATGCGGTGGCTGATGTAGATGATGGCGATGCCTTGCGACTTCAGCGTCGCGATCACCTCGAACAGCCGGTCGGTCTCACGCGAGGTCAGCGACGTGGTTGGCTCGTCCATGACGATGATGCGCGCATTGGTCGACAGCGCCCGGGCGATTTCCACCAGCTGGCGCTCGCCGAGCGACAGGCTGGTGACCGGGGTGCGCGCCGAAAAGGCCACGCCGAGCCGCGCGATGATCTCGCTGGCGCGCCGGTTGCACTGCTCGCGGTCGACGATGCCGAACCGTCTTGGCTCGTTGCCGAGGAAGATGTTCTGCGCCACCGACAGATTGGGCGCCAGCGACAGCTCCTGATAGATGACCGCAATGCCGGCGGCGCGCGCCTTGATCGGGTCGCCGGTGGCGGCCGGTACGCCGTCGATCAGGATTTCGCCGCCGGGGTCCGGCCGGTAGGCGCCGGACAGCACCTTCATCAGCGTCGACTTGCCGGCACCGTTCTCGCCCATCAACGCGTGCAGCTCGCCGGCGTGAACGGTCAGCGACACATCATGCAAGGCGCGGATCGCCCCGAACGTCTTCGAGATGTGGCGCATCTCCAGCACCGGCTGGCGCATCGTCTCGATCCGGGCGGCGGCGCTCATCGTGCACCTCCCGAGGCTGCCCTGGCCACGCCCCGGTCGGCGGCAAGGCCGCGCCAGTCGTTGCGGTAGCCGGCAAGGCCGGTGAAGCTTGCCGCATGCACCGCCTCCGGCGCCTCGGTGGCAAACTCGCGTCCGACGCTTTCAAAGGCAAGTGCGGCGGCGCCGGTGGCGCTGCCCTCCAGCGTTGCGCCCTGCAGGAAGGCCTGCCCGGGCCGCAATTGCGCCAGCAGCGCGGCAAGCAGCCCGCCATTGTTCAGGCCGCCATCGACGATCACCGTATTGTCCGAATGGATCAGCTCGAGGCACAGATCGAGCATCAGCGCGACATAGAGCAGCGCCACGGCCGCGCGTTCCTCGGCATTGGGCGTACGCCCGACCAGTTCGCCGCGGCGGTGCGGCATCGGGCCGCCGGGCGCGAAGCTCGGCAGCGCCATGATGCCGGCGTCGATCACCCGTTGTACCGATGACGGCGCGATTGCGCCCTGCCAGCCGGCGCTGATCGTGGCGAATTCGCGGCCGCCCATGAAGCGGATGGTCGGCACCGGGCCGCCGTCGACATCGACATTGACCAGCATGTCGCGCTCGCCATCGAGTGCATCGAGCGGACAGTCCGGATTGAGCACGACCACCCAGGTGCCGGTCGAGACCACGGTCACCGGCCCGAGCTGCTGTCGGCGGTAGGCATGGAGCGCAGCATTGCTGTCATGGATGCCGTTGTGGACGGCGACCGGCTTGGCGGCCCGGCTGAAGCGCTGCTCGCCGATCACCGCGCCGGCACGCTCGAAGGCGGGCATCTGGCCGCGCCAGCCCTCGGCATCGACCAGCGAGCTGAAATCGCGTTTGCGCGGCGCCCATAGATGCGAATGGCAGCCGAGATAGGAGACCTCCGACACCGGCCGGCCGCCAAATCGCCAGCTCCAATATTGGGGGTAGCCGAGGATCGACGTCGCTGTGGCGAAGGCGCCGGGCTCCACCTCCTTCAGCCACAACATGTGGCGGCCGTAGTTGAAGCCAAGCGGCAGGCGCGGCGAAAAGGTCTCGGCAAAATCTGGAATGCGGCGGTCGATCTGCGCGGCGATTTCAGCTGGCGGTTCCTGCTCGTAATCGAGGATCGGATGCGTCAGCTCGGCTTCGTCGATCAACGCGAAGGTGCAGCCATGGCCGGATACCATCAGCCCTTCCACGCCATGCGTATCGACGGCATCATCGATGGCGCGAGCCGCCCAATCGTGCAGCGTTGCCTCGTCGAGCACGCTGAAGCCGCCTTTGCGGATCCAGCTCGGCTGGGTGCGGCGCTCGTCGAGGATCTGTCCGTCCTGGCCGAAGACGAACAGCTTCGAATTGGTCTTGCCGAAATCGAGGACCGCGATGTTCACTGGGCGCCTCCCGAGGAAGCGGCGATCCTCACCGTGACGCCGGCATCTTCGAGCATGCGGGCATCTGTCTCGGACAGTCCGTCATCGGTGACCAGTGTGCCGATCCGCGACAGCGGCAGCGCCACATTGCGCGCATGGATTGACAGTTTTCGGCTGTCGGCCAGCACGACGATCTGGTCGGCGCAGAGGCTGAGCTCGACGATCGAGCGGACCAGCAGCGGGTGCGATTCCAGAAGGCCTTCCTGGCCGATGCCTTGCGCGCCGAGAAAAAACTTCGAGGCGTAGAACGGCACCGTCTGCGTCAGCGAATGGATGATGCCCGGCTCGCGGTAAAGGTCGCCGCCGGCAACGGTCAGACTGCAATGGCCGTGATCGCTGAGATAGGCCGCGAGCGGCATCGAGTTGGTGTAAAGCCGGATATTGCGGTCGGCGAGCTTGACGCCGAGATGGAAGCAGGTCGAACCGCCATGCACGATGACCGCGTCGCCGTCGCGCACCATGGTGGCGGCGAGAGCGGCGATCTGCCGCTTGGCCTCGACGGCGAGGTCGCGGTTCTCGTCATAGGGCCTGGCATAGGCGACGCCGGCTTGCGAAGCGCCATCGAGCGCCGAGATGCCGCCATAAACCTTGCGCGCTTCGCCGGCCTCATCGATCTTGTCGATGTCGCGCCGCACCGTCGCCGCCGACACGCCAAGCCGCTCCTGCAGCTCGCGCACCGATGCGAAAGGCCGGTCCCGCAAAAGCTCGACGATCTGACGCTGGCGGCCGGAGTCGCTCAACCCTTACCTCCCAATGCGCTTGCCTCCCAAGCCACTGCACGGCATTGCCATTTTGCACGGCAATTGGTGCAACTTACTCAACGGCCCTCGGATTGCAAGTCTGATTTGACGCGATAACATCACTGTTGACGTAACTTACTCGCATCTGCGATACCAGCGTCGGTCTTCGTCCCGGCGACAGGACGTCCAAAGCCGTGGCCACGCGGCCGGTTTGTGGAGGAATTTCGATGACGATCAGTGCGGATGCGCAGGAATTGGCAGCGCTGCGGTCGCTTTCCGCCGAGATCGGCAGCGACCCGCATCTGACCCAGGCCGCCGGCGGCAACACCTCGCTGAAAGCCGGTGACACGCTCTGGATCAAGGCCTCCGGCACCTGGCTGAAGGACGCGCTCACCGCGGACATCATGGTGCCGGTCAGCATCCCGCCATTGCTCGACGCCATCGAACGACGCGACCCGACCGCCGAACAGCCACAGGCCTTCACTGTCGGCGCCCTCAATCCGCGCGGCTTGCGCCCCTCGATCGAGACCACCGTGCATGCGCTGATGCCGCAGCGCATCGTTCTGCATGTCCACTGCGTCGAGACCATTTCGCTGGCCGTGCAGACCGACTGCGAGGCCGAGGCCGCCAAGCGGCTCGACGGCCACCAATGGGCGTATGTTCCCTATCGCCGGCCGGGACTGCCGCTCGCCCAGGGCATCGCCGAGCGCCTCCGGCCAGGCGTGGATATCCTGATCCTCGGCAATCACGGCCTGGTCGTTGCTGCCGACACCGTCGCTGAGGCAGGCATGCTGCTGCGCCGCGTAACCCGGCTGTTGGCACGGCCGCCGCGCCAGGTGGCTGAGCCGGACACCGCCGCATTGATGGCGCGCGCCGGCGACAGCGACTACAGATTGCCGGCGGATGTCGAGGCGCACGCGGTGGCGATCGACCCCGAAAGCTGCCGCATGGCTTCGGGCGGCAGCCTCTACCCCGACCACGTCATCTTTCTCGGCAAGGGCTCGGTCGTGGCGAGGCCGGGCGAGGATGTGAAGCGCGTCATCGAGCGCTGCGGCGCCGCACCCGTGGCGATCCTGTTTCCCGGCCTCGGCGTGCTGATGCGCGGCGACGCCGGCGCCGGTGCCGACGCCATGCAGCGCTGCCTCGCCGACGTGACAGCGCGGGTCGATGTCGCGGCGAAGCTGAATTATCTGACAGCGGCAGAGAATGACGAACTGATCAACTGGGACGCCGAAAAATATCGCCAGAAACTCAATGCCGGAGGCAGCTGACATGCCGCGTTCGTCTGGCCCGCTTGCCATCGGCATCGACATCGGTACATCCGGCGCGCGCGCCGTCGCCATGCGCCCGGACTTTTCCATTGCCGCGCATTCCGCTATTGCCCTCGAGCGATTTGGGCCGAACGGCCGCGACCCCGCCATCTGGTGGGAGGCCGTCGGCGCGACGCTGGCGGAACTGCTCAAATGTATCGATCGCGCGGCAGTGCGCTCGATCGCCGTCGACGGAACGTCGGGCACGCTGCTGCCGGTCGACGGCGCCGGGCGGCCGCTGGCCGAACCGCTGATGTACAACGACAAGGTCGCTGACGACACTATTCTGAGTGAAATAGCCGGCGCGGCACCGGCAACGAGCGCTGCCCTTGGGGCGACCTCCGGTCTCGCCAAGGCGCTGTCTTTCCAGCACCTGCCCGGCGTCGCCGCTGTGCTGCACCAGGCCGACTGGATCGCCGGACAGTTCTCCGGCCGCTTCGATGGCAGCGACGAAAACAACGCATTGAAAACCGGCTACGATGTCGAAACCCGCCGCTGGCCGGACTGGATCGCGGCCACCGGAATGCGCATGGAATTTCTGCCTGGCGTCGTGCGGCCGGGCGATGTCACGGGTACGCTCACCGCCAGCGCCGCGAAAATGTTCGGCCTGTCGCGTGACGTGGTCGTGGTCGCCGGCACCACCGATGGCTGTGCGTCGTTCCTGGCAACCGGCGCGACGGCGGCGGGCGACGGCGTCACTGCGCTCGGCTCATCGCTGACCATCAAGATTCTCTCCGACCGGCCGATCTCGGCGCCGCAATTCGGCATCTACAGCCATCGGCTGGGTGACACCTACCTGGCGGGCGGCGCCTCGAACTCCGGCGGCAAGGTTCTGGCCCAGCATTTCCCCGTCGCCCGCATTGTCGAACTCAGCAAAAAAATCGACCCGGCGACCGAGATCGGTCTCGACTATTACCCGCTGCCGGCGCCGGGCGAACGCTTCCCCATAGCCGATCCGGCCTTGCCGCCGCGCCTCGAGCCGCGGCCCGCCGACGACGCCGATTATCTGAAAGCGATGCTCGAGGGTATTGCGGCGATCGAAGCGCTCGGCTATCGCCGGCTTGCCGAACTCGGCGCACCCCGGCTGACATCGGTCAGGAGCGTCGGCGGCGGAGCGGCCAATCCGGCCTGGACGGCAATCCGGCAGCGCAAGCTTGGCGTCGCTCTCGTGCCGGCTCTTTCGGAGGAGGCCGCCGCCGGGACGGCGCGGCTGGCGCTGATGGGCGCTAGCGCAGCGGGGCTTTTATGACGGCCAAGGCAATTCAGCACCTCGACGGCATCGCCGCGCTGGCCGAGCGCTATCAGGTATTCCTGCTCGACCAATTTGGTGTGCTGCACGACGGCACCAGCGCCTATCCAGGCGCTGTCGAGGCCTTGTCGGCACTCAAGCGTGCCGGCAAGACCATCGTGCTGATCTCGAATTCCGGCAAGCGGGCGCAACCCAATGAGCGCCGCCTGCTGAAGCTCGGCTTCGAACCGGGAAGCTGGGATCACTTTGTCTCATCCGGCGAGGTGGCGTGGCGCTCCTTCCATCAAATGGCGGCATCCGGAGCCCTGCGCCCGCAGACAAAATGCCTGCTGATCCGCCGCGACAATGACCGTTCGGCTGTCGACGGCCTGCCGTTCGTCCTGGCCAAGGACGGCGACGATGCAGAACTGGTGCTGATTTCCGCCAGCGAGGGCGATCGCTACGACCTCGACCATTATCGCCGGCTTCTTGGTCCGGCGGCGGCGCGCCGGGTGCCATGCTTCTGCACCAATCCCGACAAGATCATGCTGACTGCCGTCGGCCCTCGCTTCGGCGCCGGCCGGCTCGCCGATCTCTATGAGAGCCTCGGCGGCAGCGTGGCGCGCATCGGCAAGCCCAATCCGCAGATATTCGAGGCAGCGCTGGCACTGGCGGGTCACCCGGAGCGCGACAGCGTGGTCTGCGTCGGCGACAGCGTCGAGCACGACATCGCCGGCGGCAACGGCGTCGGCGTCGCGACGACGCTGGTCCTGTCGGGCATATTGGCGGGGGCTCCAGACCTGGACGACGTTTTCGCCGCGCTCAACGCCCGTCCCGACTACATCGCGGATAGCTTCAGGTTTCGTTGAGTTGTTAAGGCGAGACAGAGCTAATCGAGGTTGAAACGCCCGATAACCGGCACGTGGTCCGAGGGCCGTTCCCAGCCGCGTGCCGGCCGCAGGATTTCATAGCCGGCAAAATGCGGCACCAGGTTTGGCGACGACCAGATATGGTCGAGGCGGCGGCCACGATTTGAGGCCTGCCAATCCTGGGCGCGATAGCTCCACCAGGTGTAGAGTTTCTCCTCGTAAGGCACATTGAGCCGCATCAGGTCGACCCAGTCGCCGGAGAGCCGCATCGCCTCGAAATTTTCCGTCTCGACCGGCGTATGGCTGACGACGTTGAGGAGCTGCTTGTGCGACCAGACATCGTGCTCGAGCGGCGCGATGTTGAGGTCGCCGACCAGGATCGAGCCGGAGTGCTCGTCATGCTCGGCCCGCACGGCGTTCATCTCGGCAACGAAATCGAGCTTGTGCTTGAACTTTCGGTTAACGGCCGGGTCGGGCTCATCGCCGCCGGCCGGAACGTAGAAATTGTGCAGCAGGATCGTTTTGCCGCCGGCCTTGACGGTGACCGACAGATGCCGGCTGTCGTCGATCTCGCAGAAGCGGCGCTTTTCGACCACCTCGATCGGACGGCGCGCTATGGTCGCAACGCCGTGATAGCCCTTCTGGCCATGGAAGGCGATGTGCTCGTAGCCGAGCTTGCGGAACGCCTTCTCCGGAAACAATTCGTCCGGAACCTTGGTTTCCTGCAGGCAGAGCACGTCCGGCGCCTGCTCCACCAGCAGGCGCTCGACGATCGGCATGCGCAGTCGAACGGAGTTGATGTTCCAGGTAGCGACGGAAAACGGCATGTGGGGTTCCGGACAACGCAAGATCCGCCGGATGGCTCCGACGGAAGTCAATCGCGGAAACTACTGCCAGCCGCGCACCGCAAAAACAAGCCGCCCGCACCAACGCGGAAAAGCCATCCCGCAGCAGCAGAAAGTTACCGCGTCTTGGTGTTCAGCTCGCGGTTCGCCGTATAATCGATGGCGAAGGTGTCGGGGGCGAAGCTGACGCCCTCCTTGGTGTTGAAGATCATCACCGTTGTGTCCTTGCCTTGCGCATCGGTGATGGTCCATTGCCGCAATTCATAGGATTTCGGATCGAACATCATGGTGATCTTCGAATTGCCGAACACTGATTTGTCGGCAAGCTGGATGGTGGTGAGATCGTTTTCTTCCTTGACGCTTCTGACGCGTCCGCCCGAGAGATCGATCTTGTCGTCGAGCAGCAGCTTCAGCGGCGTCTTCGACAGCGGATAGAGGTCGGAGGTCCGCAGTTTCTTGTTGAGGATGACCACCGACTTGCCGTCGGAAATCACCCTGAAGTTCGAGGCGCCGTCATAATTGAAGCGGATCTTGCCCGGCCGTTCCAGAAAGAACTTGCCGCCGGTCTGCTCGCCCTTGGGCCCGAACTGCACGAACTCGCCGCTCATCGATTTGACCGAGGAGAAATGATCGGCGATCTTCTGCGCCGTCGCCGGAACCGCTGCTTGCGCCGACGCCAGCAGCTGGAAGCCGGGCACGACATTGGTGGCCGCCGCACCGGCCAGGACCAGACCGAGGCCGAGCACCTGCCGGCGGGTTGGGGCGAAATCCCTTTTTGGGGCGAGAGTTGCGTTTTTCATGCCGGTCACCATCATCTGATTGCTTGCTCGTTATATTGGTCTGGCCCCCCAGTTGGGCTTAAGTTTGGCGGGCCGCACGGCGCTCATCGTTGCAACGCGCCAAAAGGTTCAAAGTTGCCGGCGCGGATGCGCTCTAGAACTTGTCGTCCTCCGTCGGCACCAGGATTTCGCGTTTTCCGGCATGGTTGGCCGGGCCGACAATGCCTTCCTTCTCCATCCTCTCAATGATCGAGGCGGCGCGGTTGTAGCCGATGCCGAGCCGGCGCTGGATGTAGCTGGTCGAGGCCTTGCCGTCGCGCAGCACCACCGCAACCGCCTGGTCGTAGGGATCGTCGGAATCCTCGAAATTACCGCCGTCGCCGCCGCCACTGCCTTTGCCCGTCGGCTCGTCGTCATCCTTGTCGTCGTCCTCGGTGATGGCGTCGAGATATTCCGGCACGCCCTGCAGCTTCAGATGCGCGACGATCTTCTCCACCTCGTCGTCGGAGACGAAGGGACCGTGCACGCGCTGGATGCGGCCGCCGCCGGCCATGTAGAGCATATCGCCCATGCCGAGCAGCTGTTCGGCGCCCTGCTCGCCCAGGATGGTGCGGCTGTCGATCTTCGATGTCACCTGGAACGAGATACGGGTCGGGAAATTCGCCTTGATGGTGCCGGTGATGACGTCGACCGACGGCCGCTGCGTTGCCATAATGACATGGATGCCGGCGGCGCGCGCCATCTGCGCCAGGCGCTGCACCGCGCCTTCGATGTCCTTGCCGGCGACCATCATCAAATCGGCCATCTCGTCGATGATGACGACGATGTAGGGCATCGGCTCGAGGTCGAGATTCTCCGTCTCGTAGATCGCTTCGCCGGTCTGGCGGTCGAAGCCGGTCTGCACGGTGCGGGAGATCCTTTCGCCCTTTTTCTCGGCCTGCTGCACGCGCGCGTTGAAGCCGTCGATGTTGCGAACGCCGACCTTCGACATCTTGCGGTAGCGGTCCTCCATCTCGCGCACGGTCCATTTCAGCGCCACCACCGCCTTCTTCGGATCGGTGACCACCGGCGTCAGAAGGTGCGGGATGCCGTCATAGACCGAGAGTTCCAGCATCTTTGGATCGATCATGATCAGCCGGCAGTCCTGCGGCGTCAGCCGATAGAGCAGCGACAGGATCATGGTGTTGATGGCGACGGACTTGCCCGAGCCGGTGGTACCGGCAACCAGCACGTGCGGCATTTTGGCGATGTCGACGATCACCGCCTCGCCATTGATGGTCTTGCCCAGCGCCAGCGCCAGCTTGGCCTTGGTGGTCTCGAAATCGCGGCTGGCCATGATCTCGCGCAAATAGACGGTCTCGCGCCTGGCGTTCGGCAATTCGATGCCGATGGCGTTGCGGCCGGGCACCACGGCGACACGGCAGGCGATGGCGCTCATCGAGCGGGCAATGTCGTCGGACAGGCCGATGACCCGCGACGATTTGATGCCGGGCGCCGGTTCCAACTCGTAGAGCGTGACGACCGGACCCGGACGCACATGGATGATTTCGCCTTTGACGCCGAAATCCTCCAGCACGCCCTCGAGCAGGCGGGCGTTCTGCTCCAGCGCGTCCTTGGACAGGCTTGCGTCGCGCACCACGTTCTTCGGTTCCGACAGGAAATGCAGCGACGGCATCTCGAATTTCTCCGAGCCGATTAGCGACGTCTGCGCCTCGCGCTGGACGCGGGCGCCTGGTGCCGGCCGCGGCGCCGGCGCCTCGACGCGCGTCGCCGCGTCGGAGCGGAAGTTCTGCACCTTTGCCGTCGGCGCGGCGCGGCGCTGGCCGGCCGGCTCGGGCGCGAAATCCATGTCGTCATTGTCGTCGTTATCGAAGACGTCGGCATCGTCGGGGTCGATCGAGGCACTGCGGTCGTTGACCATGGCGGCGAAGAATTCCGGCTCGACGCGGGCGCGCCCGCCCGGGCTCATCCGCGCCTCGGCGAACTCGGCCGATTCGACCCGTTCGGCCGCCCGCCGCCAGGCGCTGGGGCGCGGTTCCATCTCCGGTTCGAAATCGTCGCGCTCGCGCCGACGCGCGGCCCGGCGGCGCAGATAGGCCCGCAGCGACAGCCACCAGTGGGTGATGGCGCCAAGCGCCAATATGCCTTCGTCGCCCTCGTCCTCGTCATTGTCGAAAAGCAGGTCGTCCTGCGGATCGGGCACGGCAGGCTGTTCGGGGACGGCAAAGCCGTTCTTGCGCGAAATCAGCGCCGAGCCATACAAGAATACCCACAGCGCCGGGGCTGCCAGGAGCACGGCGAGCACGCTGGCGACGAGGCCGGTCGGATAGCTGCCGATGATGAGGCCTGGGATATTGAGCACCATATCGCCGAATACGCCGCCGAGGCCGGTCGGCAGCGGCCAGGTCTTGGGCGGCACCACGCAGCCGGCGATTGCCGCGCCAAGCAGCGAAAACCCGAACCAGGCGAGCGCCCGTTTCGGCAGCCTGTCGACGCCGCGCGCGGTAAACAGCAGAAACCCCCAGATCACCGCCGGCACCAACGCCGCAACCGCCGCAAGTCCGAAGAACTGCATGGCGATGTCGGAAAAGACGGCGCCCGCATAACCCATTGCATTGGTGACGGTATTATCAGTGGCATGCGAAAAGCTCGGATCGGCGACGTTCCAGGTGGCAAGGGCGGCGACGCCGAAGCCAACCAGAGCAAACAGCCCGGCACCGACCAGCCGCCCGACCTGGCGCCTCGCGAACGCCCGGATGCCGTGCCCGGTATCGGCCAGCGCAAGCGGTGCTGAAGCCCCTGAACGCATGCTCTTCCTCGTCTGTCGTTGCCCGGCCGGGGCGCGGACGCGCAACACGGCAGATTCGGCTGTCAGACTAGCGGCGGGAAGGTTAAGGGCGCATTAACCATGGGCATTCTGCGTCACCGGAACGGGCCACCGCCACCACAGTTCGGAGCCGCTGCGGCCGATGTTTCACGCCGCCGGCGGATCGAGCACCTTGATCAAGCGACCGCGATCGAGCCATCACGGCCATCCGCGCGCAAAAAAGAGGCCCGGAAGGTTTCCGGGCCTCAAGGCGTGAGTCCTTTCGGGAGCGTCACGACGGGATCTTCCCGGCACCGGCAAAACGCCGATGCCGGCCAATGCCTTTACGGCACCACTTCGCCGTGCTGGCTGATGTCGAGGCCTTCGACCTCTTCCTGGGTGGAAGGACGCAGGCCGACCAGCGCCTTGACGATGTAGAGGATCACGAAGCTCGCGATCGCCGTCCACAGGATGGTGAAGACGATACCGTAGAGCTGCTTGCCGACAGAGGCGCCCGAGCCGAGGCTGTTGATCGCCGGATCCGCGAGCACGCCGGTCAGCAATGCACCGATGATGCCGCCGATGCCGTGCACACCGAATGCATCGAGCGAGTCGTCATAGCCGAACGCGTGCTTGAGCTTGACGGCCGAGACGTAGCACAGCACGCCGGCGACGATGCCGACGATGAAGGCGCCGGTCGGATTGACGAAGCCGGAAGCCGGCGTCACCGCGACCAGGCCAGCGACGGCGCCCGAGATGATGCCGAGAACGCTCGGCTTCTTGGCGACGATCCATTCGGCGAACATCCAGGCGAGCGCCGCAGCGGCAGCGGCAACCTGGGTGTTCAGCATCGCGGCACCCGCAAGGCCGTCGGCGGCCAGTTCCGAACCGGCGTTGAAGCCGAACCAGCCGACCCACAGCAGCGAAGCACCGATTACGGAGTAGACGAGGTTGTGCGGCGCCATGTTGGCGGTGCCGTAGCCTTCACGCTTGCCGAGAACCAGCGCGCAGACCAGGCCGGCAACACCGGCATTGATGTGAACGACCGTGCCGCCGGCGAAATCGAGAACGCCGGCTGTGCCGAGGAAGCCGCCGCCCCACACCCAGTGCGCGATCGGGGCATAGACCACCAGCAGCCACGCCCCCATGAAGATGAGCAGCGCCGAGAACTTCATGCGTTCGGCGAAGGCGCCGGCAATCAGCGCCGGCGTGATGATGGCGAAGGTCATCTGGAACATCGAGAAGACGAACTCAGGGATGTTCGCCACGCCCGGCAGCCACAGCGACGAGGTGGTGATGCCGTTGTGGAAGAACTTCGAGAAGCCGCCGAGATAGGCATTCATGCCGCCGCCATCCGAGAAAGCCAGCGAATAGCCGAACATGAACCACAGCACCGTCACCAGGCAGGTGATGGCAAAGCTCTGCATAATCGTGGCGAGCACGTTCTTCTTGCGCACCATGCCGCCATAAAACAGCGCCAGGCCCGGTATGGTCATCATCAGCACCAGCGCCGTCGAGGTCAGCATCCAGGCTGTGTTGCCGGTGTCGAGCGCGGGCGCTGGGGCAGCCGGTGCTGCCGGTGCCGCTTCCTGCGCGAACGCAGCAACCGTGCCCAGTGCAGCGAGAGCGAGCGAGCCCAAAACGGCCGCGCGTCCCGTTATCTTCAAGGTGGAAGGAATATTCATTGAACTCTCCATTGGAATACGTATCGGCGGCTCAAAGCGCGTCGGTGTCTGTTTCGCCGGTGCGAATGCGCACCGCCTGGTCGATGCCGAAAACGAAGATCTTGCCGTCGCCGATCTGGCCGGTCTTGGCCGCCGCGGTGATGGCTTCGACCGCCCTGTCGACCATGTCGACGGCGACCGCGACTTCGATCTTGATCTTCGGCAGGAAGCTGACCGCGTATTCCGCCCCGCGATAGATTTCCGTGTGCCCCTTCTGGCGTCCGTAGCCTTTTACTTCGGTGACGGTCAGGCCCTGGATGCCGACTGCGGTGAGCGCCTCGCGCACCTCGTCGAGCTTGAACGGCTTTATGATTGCCATCACGATCTTCATAAGGTTTCACCCTTTGCTGTTGCGGGTCCCCGCGTTTGCACGACTTCGCCGATCCCCATGAGAGCCGGAGAGTGCCCGCTAGGATTCAAGCTCCGTGCCAATTGCCGAAGCAGGGTGTTAAGCTGTTGTTAAACAACGAAATCGAGAAGGTCTGGCAGCTGCCTGTTCACAGGCGCGGCAGTGCATATGCTTAAAAAATAGGCAAATTTCGAAAAATGCCTACTCCGCAGGCGGCCGCTTCAGCCGGATGAGTCCTTCTTGGGCAACCGAGGCGATCAACGTGCCGTCGCGGGCAAACAGCGAGCCGCGGGTAAAACCGCGCGATCCTTGCGTCGACGGGCTGTCTTGCGTGTACAGCATCCAGTCGTCGAGCGGGTGGCTGCGGTGGAACCACATGGCATGGTCGAGGCTGGCTGCCTGGATATCGCGATCGAAAATGGCGCGGCCATGGGCAAAGGTCGAGGTGTCGAGCAGAGTCATGTCGGAGAGGTAAGCGAGCACGGCCGCCTGCGTGGCGCGGTCGGCCGGCACCGGGCCGGTGGTGCGGATCCAGATGTTCTGCTTCGGCTCGAGCTTTTCCCGGCTGGTATAATGCTTCAGCATTACCGGCTTCATCTCGATCGGCCGGTCGCGCTCCCAATAGCGCTTGATGCCCTCGGGCACCGCTTCGCCGAACTTGCCCAGCAACTCGCGTTGCGACAGCAACGTGTCGGGCGCCGGCACGTCCTGGGGCATCGGCACCTGATGTTCCAGGCCGACCTCATCCTGCTGGAACGAGGCTTCCAGCGAAAAGATCGCCTGGCCGTGCTGGATCGCGACGACGCGGCGCGTGGTGAAGGAGCCGCCGTCGCGGATGCGGTCGACCTCGTAGATGATCGGCACCTTGGTGTCGCCCGGCCGCATGAAATAGCCATGCAGCGAGTGCACATGGCGCTCGGGCTCGACCGTTCGCTGCGCGGCGACCAGCGCCTGGGCGATGGTCTGGCCGCCGAAGATGCGCTGCCAGTCGAGCTTGGGGCTGCGACCACGATACAGGTTGTGTTCCAGCTGCTCGAGGTCGAGAATGCCGAGAAGCTCGTCCATGGCTGCCGTCATCTTGACCTCGCCGCAAAATTACCATGGCGGTTTCCGACAGGAACAGCGGGCAGTCAAGGGCGGAAAGCCCGGCGACGGTCAGGCTGCGAAAGGAATTGCCATGGTGGACAGCAAGAATTCGCTCGACGTTCTCGTCGCCGGCGCCGGCTATGTCGGCCTGGCCGCCGCCGTATCGCTGAAGCAGGCGCGGCCGAGCCTTGCCGTTGCCGTCGTCGATGCAGCACCCGCCGGCGTCTGGCGGAAGGACGGCCGCGCCTCGGCGATTGCCGCCGCCGCGTGCCGCATGCTCGACCAGCTCGGCGTCTGGAACGAGATCGCGCCGGAGGCGCAGGCGATCACCGAAATGATCGTCACTGATTCGCGCACATCCGATCCGGTCCGCCCGGTGTTCCTCACTTTCGATGGCGAGGTCGCGCCCGGCGAACCCTTCGCGCATATGGTCGCCAACAAGGATTTGAACGGCGCCTTGCGCCGGCGCGCCGAACAACTCGGCGTCGGCATCATCGAAGGCGTCGCCGTCAGCGCCTTCGACATCAACGGCGCCGGCATAACCATGCATCTTGCCGACGGCGCGACGCTGAAGGCGCGGCTGCTGGTCGCCGCCGACGGCGTCAACTCGAAGCTGCGCGACATGGCCGGCATCAAGACGGTGAAATGGGAGTATGGCCAGTCCGGCATCGTCTGCACGGTGGCGCATGAGCGGCCGCACAACGGCCGCGCCGAAGAGCATTTCCTTCCCGCAGGCCCGTTTGCCACGCTGCCGCTCAAGCCGGGCAAGGACGGCACCAACCGCTCGTCGATCGTCTGGGTCGAACGGTCGCACGATGCCGACAAGCTGGTCAGTGGCGACACCCTGGTCCTGGAATATGAGCTCGAGCAGCGCTTTGGCCTGAAACTCGGCGAAATCCATATCGCCGACAAGCCGCGTGCCTGGCCGCTTGGGCTGATCATTGCGCGCGCCTTCGTCGCGCCGCGCATCGCCTTGGCCGGCGACGCCGCCCACGGCATCCACCCGATCGCCGGCCAGGGTCTGAATCTCGGCTTCAAGGACGTGGCGGCGCTAGCCGAAGTGGTGGTCGAGGCCGACCGGCTCGGCCAGGACATCGGCGCGCTGGACGTGCTTGAGCGCTACCAGCAATGGCGGCGTTTCGACACGGTGCAGATGGGCATCACCACCGATGTGCTGAACCGGCTGTTTTCCAACGATTTCGGCCCGCTGCGCACTTTGCGCGACATCGGCCTCGGCCTTGTCGAGCGCATGCCGCGGCTGAAGGGGTTCTTCATCCGCCAGGCGTCGGGTCTGTCCGGCGACACGCCGAAACTGTTGAAGGGCGAGGCGATCTAGGCCCGGCAAGCGCGCGCGTTTTACTGGCGTTCGGTCAGTTGACCTCAAAGCCTAGCTTCTGGCGCAGCCGGAGCATGCGCTGGTCGGGAATCGGCAGGTTTTGTCCACCAGCTTCCGCCGCACGGCTGACCATTCGCAGCAGATCGTTCCTTTCAGCTGCGTCGAGCCGTTCGCGCAGGAACGGTGCCAGCTTGTCGATGACGACCGTGGCGTCGTCGATTTGCGATGCCGCCCATTTGGCGTAGATCACGGCTTCATCGGTCTGCTTTTTGTCGGCGATCTCCGAGATCACCGATCGAATGGCGGCTTCGCGTTGCGGCAGCACAGGACCATGCTCGGAAACAATCGCGGTGATCAGCGTCGCGGCGGCGACGACCGGATCGTCGATCGCCGTCAGCGGCGAGAGCGCCGCCTGCGTGCGCAGCTTCTTGCGGCGAATATTGCCCTGGACGCGGCCAACGACGTCGGCAACCTCACGCGCCGCGTCGTTCATGATCTTCAGCCGGTACCACCAGAACGCCGCTGCCCCCAGCAGGCCGATTGCAGCAATCAATATATGCATACCCCAAGATCCCCAATCTCGGGCGACGATAGAAGAAGTATTGCTTCGCTTCAACACGCAAAAGTTGCATCGATCGAAGAAAACGAAAGCCTGCGCCAGTCATCGGCCGCCATCACTTTGCCAAGGATCTTATCGGGACATCCCTACGACCCCGGTACGTTGTAGATCGCCCGCACCTCGATCGTGCCGATTTCGGCCAGCGGGATTCCGCCGGCGATCTCCAGCGCCTCGTCGAGATCCCCGGCCTCGATCATGACGAAACCGAGCAGCTGCTCCTTGGTCTCGGCGAAGGGGCCGTCAGTGACCAGCCGCTTGCCCTGGCGCCGGCGCACGGTCTTCGATGTCTTCACCGATTGCAGCGCCTGCGCGATGATCAGGCGGCCGCTTTGCGCCACCGACCTGTCATAGGCCAGCGAATCGGCGTCGAGCTTGGCCAGCCTCGCAGGCGTCATTGCGTAGAGATCTTTTTCTTCACCATAGACCAGGCAAACGTATCTCATCTTTACCTCCATTCCTGGGTTGGACCGTAGGGCGAGGCGACGGACACGTCAGCTGGGCCTTTGGCCGCTGCATAGTCGAGAAAGGACACCGTAATGCCGATGATGGCAATCGCCGCAAGCAGTCGGCCGAAGCCGGAAGGCCGCAGGCGCGACCAGTCGGCTTGTTGTTCACCGGCCATGTGGCCGGTGCTTGTCCAGTGAGCAGAAAACAGATTGTTCATGTGGTCCTCCATCCGGCCACCAATTCCATGGCCGCCCGCAGGACGGCCGGGACAGATGGAAGTCGACATTTTTGCACGCGTATTTTTTCGAATTTTTTTCGCTCGAACATGGTGTGTCACGCTGCCGCCGATACGAAAGCGTGGGTGGCCTTCGCTCCGGCGCGCGCTATAGTCGACCGGACGCCGACTACGGGCTCAATCACGACAATCAAGGAGGAATTGATGGACCGCACCGCCAACGCCGTTTGGAAAGGCAGTTTCAAGGAAGGCAAAGGCACGCTCGATACCCAGAGCGGGACGCTGAAAGGCACGCCCTATTCTGCCAAGATGCGTTTCGAGGACGAGAGCGGCAAATCCGGCACCAACCCGGAAGAGCTGATCGCCGCCGCCCATGCCGGCTGCTTTGCCATGCAACTTGCGCATCTTCTTGCCGAGAACGGCACTCCGGCTACCGAGCTCGACGCCAAGGCCGTGGTGACACTGGTCCCCGGCACCGGCATCACCGGCAGCGCGATCACGCTGGTCGGCAAGGTACCGGGCATCGATGCCGCCAAATTCCAGGAACTAGCCGAAAAAGCCAAGGGCGGATGCCCGGTCTCGAAGGCGCTCGGCGCCATCAAGGTATCGCTCGACGCCAGACTCGGGTGAGCCGCCAAACGAACGTCGGCGATCCTTCGCGCCCCCTCTGCCCTGCCGGGCATCTCCCCCTCAAGGGGGGAGATTGGCAGTTTTGGCGACGGCTCTCGTCCTTCAACCTTGGTGATTGGCGAAAGTGGAGATGACAGCGCAATCTCCCCCCTTGAGGGGGAGATGCCCGGCAGGGCAGAGGGGGGCGCGAAGGATCGCCGACGTTCGAGTGACTATGTAGTGCCTTCGCCGGTCAGCGCATCCAGGCGGGCGCGCAATGCCGCGACCTCCTCCTCGAGGGCCTGTACGCGCGTCTCCAGATCCGAGGCCGGCGAGGACGATTGCAAGGGCGCTGCTGCAGTCGACAGCTGCACCGGCCCGCTGAGCAGATGGACATAGCGATCCTCGCGCTGGCCTGGGCCGCGATCGATCTGCTGCACCAGTGGCGGCCTTCGGCCGATCAGCAGATCGAGATTGCCGCGAAGCTCGTCGATCGACGGCAACCGCGCCAGGCGCTCGCTTCGCGCCAGCAATTCATAGGCCGTCTGCGGGCCGCGCAGCAACAACAGGCCGAGCAGCGCGATCTGCGCCGAGGTCAGGGAAAAGCGCTGTGCCACGACATGCTCATAGCGCTCGACGCGCGACGCGAACACCTGCCTGACGAGGCCCTTCTGCTCGAGCTGGCCAAGCGCCCTTCTGACTTCGCCAACCTCGACCGACATTACCGGCTCGCGCGCCGTTTTCTGGTTGGCCGCCGCATGTGCTGCATTGAGCGTCAGCGGATAGACGTCCGGCGTCAGTTCCTTCTTCTCGATCAGGCAGCCGAGGACGCGCGCTTCGATGGGAGAGAGGATGGGAAGGTCGGAGTCGGTCATTGGATCGGCTATCCTTCTGAGGCCGGAGGGACAGCACCCCCCTCTGTCCTGCCGGACATCTCCCCCGCAAGGGGGGAGATCGGCAGCTTCAACGCTGTGCGTCCATTCTTGCAATGGTGGAGATTAGCGAAAGCCAAGATGACGGCCAATCTCCCCCCTTGCGGGGGAGATGTCCGGCAGGACAGAGGGGGGCGCGAAGGATCGCTACGGACGAGACGATCTCGGCTGCAACCCGCCCGCCCCCTATACCCGTCGCTCCACCATCATCTTCTTGATCTCGGCGATCGCCTTGGCCGGGTTGAGCCCCTTGGGGCAGGTCTGGGCGCAGTTCATGATCGTGTGGCAGCGATAGAGCCGGAACGGGTCTTCGAGATTGTCGAGCCGCTCGCCCGTCGCCTCGTCCCTGGAATCGATCAGCCAGCGATAGGCCTGCAGCAGCGTCGCCGGGCCGAGATAGCGATCGCCGTTCCACCAGTAGCTCGGGCAGGAGGTCGAGCAGCAGGCGCACAATATGCACTCGTAGAGCCCGTCGAGCTTTTCGCGGTCCTCATGGCTTTGCAGCCATTCCTTGGCCGGCTCGGGCGACACCGTCTTCAGCCACGGCTCGATCGAGGCGTGTTGGGCGTAGAAATTGGTGAGGTCGGGCACCAGGTCCTTGACCACTTGCATGTGCGGCAGCGGATAGACCTTGATCGCACCGGAAATGTCGTCGCAGCCCTTGGTGCAGGCCAGCGTGTTCGATCCGTCGATGTTCATGGCGCAGGAGCCGCAAATGCCTTCGCGGCAGGAGCGGCGCAGCGTCAGCGTCGGGTCGATCTTGTTCTTGATCCAGAGCAGCGCGTCGAGCACCATCGGCCCGCAATCGTCCATGTCGACGAAATACGTATCCATGCGCGGGTTCTCGTCATCGTCGGGCGACCAGCGGTAGATGCGGTATTCGCGCAGATTGGTCGCACCCTCCGGCTTCGGCCAGGTTTTTCCGGCCATTATCTTCGAGTTTTTCGGAAGCGTGAGTTCGACCATTACCTCAGGTCCTTTCGGATGACGAGCTTCAGCCCGGACCAGATCTCGTTCACGGCGGCGACCTTGACGTCGACGAGGTCGAGCTTCAGCGCCTCTGTGCGGATAATGTCCTCGGTGACGTCGGTCGGCACTTTCGATGCCTTCTTTGGCCATGACACCCAGACCATGCCGTCCCGCTTGATCGCCGCTTCGATGTCGCCAAGACGGTCCTCGATCTCGACACGCTGCCGGGTGAAAGCGTGCACGGCATCGTATTTCTCATGAACGCCCGAAATCGCCGACCAGTTGGCCAGCCGGTCGAGCTCGGCAAAGTCCACGGCTTCGGCAAGGTCGTCCAGCTCGGCCGGCAAGGCGACGAAGGCGGCAATCATCCCGTCCTTCAGGCCGAGCTTGGCTGGAAGGGGCGTGCCGGAATATCCAGCTGTCGCCAGCGCCATCTTCAATACACTCTCGCCTTCGGCGCAATCTTGGCCGGATTGATGCCGCCGTCTGCCTCCTTGAGCAGCGTCTCGGTGTGCACCGGCCGGTAGCTGAGCGCCACCTCGCCGGCCTCGTTGAGCCGGGCCAGCGTATGCTTGCGCCAGTTGGCGTCGTCGCGGGCCGAAAAGTCCTCCCGCGCGTGCGCGCCGCGGCTTTCCTTGCGCGCCTCGGCGCCGTAGACGGTGGTGATGGCGTTGGCCATCAGATTTTCCAGCTCCAGCGTCTCGACCAGGTCGGAGTTCCAGATCATCGAGCGGTCGAACACCTTGACGTCCTTGAGCTCGCCCCAAAGCTGCGAAATGCGCCTGCAGCCGCTTTCCAGCGATTCCTGGGTGCGGAACACCGCCGCGTCCTCCTGCATCGCCTTCTGCATCTTTTCGCGCAAAACCGCTGTCGGCGTCGAGCCGTTGGCGTGACGCAGCCGGTCGAAGCGGTCCATGATCTTTTCGACGGCGGCCTCGTTGGGCGAAGGGATCGCCGATGTCCGGTCGATCACCTGGCCGGCCCGGATCGCCGCCGCACGGCCGAACACCACCAGGTCGATCAGCGAGTTCGAGCCCAGCCGGTTGGCGCCGTGCACCGAGGCGCAGCCGGCCTCGCCGACCGCCATCAGCCCGGGCGACACCTGGTCCGGGTTCAAGGCAGTAGGGTTGAGCACTTCGCCCCAGTAATTGGTCGGCACGCCGCCCATATTGTAATGGACCGTCGGCAGCACCGGGATCGGCTCCTTGGTCAGGTCGACGCCGGCAAAGATCTTTGCCGATTCCGAAATACCCGGGAGCCTCTCGTGCAGAACGGCCGGGTCGAGATGGTCGAGATGCAGGAAGATGTGATCCTTCTTCGGGCCGACGCCGCGGCCCTCCCTGATCTCCAGCGTCATACAGCGCGAGACCACGTCGCGCGAAGCCAGATCCTTGGCTGACGGCGCGTAGCGTTCCATGAAGCGCTCGCCCTCGGAATTGACGAGATAGCCGCCCTCGCCGCGCGCGCCCTCGGTGATCAGGCAGCCGGCGCCGTAGATGCCGGTCGGGTGGAACTGCACGAACTCCATGTCCTGCAGCGGCAGCCCTGCGCGTGCGGCCATGCCGCCGCCATCGCCGGTGCAGGTATGCGCGGAGGTGGCCGAGAAATAGGCGCGACCATAGCCGCCGGTCGCCAGCACCACCATTTTCGCCGAAAAGCGGTGGATGGTGCCGTCGTCGAGGTTCCAGGCGACGACGCCGGTGCAGGTGCCGTCCGGCTCCATGATCAGGTCGAGCGCGAAATACTCGATGAAGAACTGCGCATTGTGCTTCAGCGACTGGCCGTAGAGCGTGTGCAGCATGGCGTGGCCGGTGCGGTCGGCGGCCGCGCAGGTGCGCTGCACCGGCGGCCCCTCGCCGAAATTCATCATCATGCCGCCGAACGGCCGCTGGTAGATTTTCCCGTCCTCGGTGCGGCTGAAGGGGACGCCGTAATGCTCGAGCTCGTAGACCGCAGCCGGCGCTTCGCGCACCATGTATTCCTGCGCGTCGGTGTCGCCCAGCCAATCCGAGCCTTTGACGGTGTCGAAGAGATGCCACTGCCAGTTGTCGGGACCCATATTGGCGAGCGAGGCGGCAATGCCGCCCTGCGCCGCAACCGTATGCGAGCGCGTCGGGAACACCTTGGTGATGCAGGCGGTGCGCAGGCCCTGCTCGGCCATGCCGAGCGTGGCCCGCAGGCCGGCGCCGCCGGCGCCGACGACCACGACGTCGAATTTGTGGTCGACATAGCTATAGGCGGAAGCCGTGTTGGCGTTCTTCGCGTCCTTGGCCAAAACTCAGCCTCCAAATGCCAGTTTAAGCAGGGCGAAGACCGAAGCGACGCCGACGACTACGGGAAAGAATGTGTTGAGGGCGAGCAGCGCCAGCCTGGCGCCTTCGCCATGCACATAGTCTTCGATGATTGCCTGCATGCCGAGCCGCATGTGGTAGAGCACCGACAGCAGGACCAGCGCCAGCACCAGTGCCACGAATGGATTGGCAAGTGCGGCGCGCACCTCGATATAGCTGGCACCGTTGAGTGCGATCAGGAAACCCACGAAGAACAGGACCAGCGGGATGTTGGAGATCGCCGTCAGCCGCTGGCGCCAGAAATGGCCGGTGCCCTCGCGGGCGGAACCGAGGCCGCGGACCTTGGCCAGCGGCGTACGCATGTCGGTGTTTTTGCCGCTCATGTCAGGCTCCCCCGCGCCATGTAGCCGGCGATCCAGATCAGCAGCGTCAGCGTGACCGAGCCGGCCAGCGTCGCCCAGGCGATCCTCGACGCCGTATGCTTTTCCAGCCCTGCCCCAGTGTCCCAGATCAGATGGCGCACACCGCCCAGCATGTGGTGCATCAGCGCCCAGCTGTAGCCGAACAGCACCAGCCGTCCCAGCCACGAGCCGAAGGCCCAGTTGACGGCATTGAAGGTCGCCTCCGAACTCGCCGCCGCCATCAGCCACAGCGCGACCAGCAGCGTGCCGAAATAGAGCGCCCCGCCGGTGATGCGGTGGACGATCGACATCGTCATGGTGATCGGCGGCCGATAGACGGTCAGGTGCGGCGAAAGCGGCCGTTCACGTCTGGCAAATTCGCGGGTGGCTGGTGATTTGCTCATGGCTCCCCCAGTTCGGCGTCTCTGGAGCCTCAGGTGGGAATGCGGCATTGCCGCTTCCGGTTGCGACTTCGGACAGCCGGTTTCTAATGCTCTTTTTGCACCGCGTCAAAGCCGGAAAACCGTTTCGAAAACGTAATTTAGTCTGATGAAAGCGGCGCTTTCAGCTTCAATCGATTAGGACTGTCGCCTTGAACCGGCACAATGTCGCTGCACTGCAAAAAATGGCTGCCACAAGGGGGCGGATCAGCGCTTGCAGGCCAGCGGTGAGGCACCGCCCTTCATTACCAGCGCGTCACGCCCGTCGATCACGATTGCGCCATGCGCCTCGCCGTAACGGCTGGTCTGATTGGCCGGTGAGGCCGGCAGCTCGGCGCTGGTGCCGTCCTGGCCGAGCACGCGCACCGACGTGCCAAGATTCTCGATGGTCATCACGCTACCGTCGGCGCAGTTGTAAGTAGCAATGCGCGGCTGCGGTGCCGTCGGTTCGCTGGCGGCGGGAGCAAGCGACACGGAAGCGGCGGCCGTATTGCCAAGCTTGGGCGCGCTGGTCTGCGGCGCGCAGGCGGCGGCAGCCAGTAGCGGCGGAATGGCCAGCGCCACCCGAAACCTGCGGTGTAATCTCATGCTGCTTTCCCCCGCGCATCGAGCCCCCCGGATTTTCATGCTTTTTAAGTCGCGCCCGATGCCGGTGATGGTGGGAACAAGGCATGGCCGAATGATGGCCGGTGGGCGATCGGGTATTAACCATATTTTCCGAGACCTCGCCCCGGCTGCGGTTGCCCTCTTAACAAAGGTTAATAAAAGGTTAATTTCTGATTCGAGGAGGCTTGCCTCTCAGCAATGGAGCAGCACGCCATGCATTCGAATTCAGCAGGACCGCGCCTTCCCTGGTTCCTATTGGCGGCGCTCGCCGTCGGCGTCGTCGCACCGGCATTCGCCGGGACGCGCCATCATGACCGCGTCTATGCCGATTCCTTCGGCAATCTCGTCATCGACAGCGCCGCCGGCTACAAGCGTATCCTCGTTGGCGAGGGCAAGCTGGCCAAGGAGTTGTCCGACTACACCGGCGCCGGCCAGCCCGACGTGATCTACGAAAACGAATCGGACGATGTCCGCGGCGGCGACTGCTACAGGCCACCGGTTTTCGTCAAGGGCCGCAGCTATATGTATGGTCTCTCCGACGGCGAGATGCCGGAGCTCAGCCCCTGCCGCTGACGGCCACGCCGCCCTTGGTTGACGGCGCCGGCAGGGCAACAGCCGGCCCCACCGAGACACGCACGCAATCGCGGCCGCTGCCCTTCGCCTGATAGAGCGCTTTGTCGGCGCGCCGCAGCAGGTCGGAAAAGCTTTCGCCCGGACCAAGCTCTGCAACGCCGAAGCTGGCGCTGCAGCGGTGATTTGCGGGCAGGCAGTCGATCGGCGTGGAACCGAAGGCGCTGCGCGTGCCCTCGGCAAAGAGCCGGGCGGCGGCTAGATTGGTCCCCGGCAGGAAAATAGCGAATTCCTCGCCGCCGATGCGTCCGGCGACATGATGGTCGGCCGCGGCATCGCGGAGGAAACCGGCAAAGGCCTCGATGACCCGATCGCCCGACGCGTGGCCGTAAGTATCGTTGATGCGCTTGAAATGGTCGAGATCGGCAATGACCAGTGCCGCTGGAACGGCGCGCCGCATGGCGTCGCGCAGTGCGATCTCGGCATGGCGCTCGAAGCCGCCACGGTTGAGCAGCCGCGAAAGCGTGTCGGTTTCCGATTTCGACGTCACCTCGGCGAGCACGTCGCGGACCAGGATAGCCAATGTCACCAGCGCAAGCGCCAGGCCGAACACGGTGCCGACAGACTGCGACACCAACGCATAGCTGGTCTGCGCATAAGATTGCGGGTTGGCGCCCCAGCCCCCAAGCGCATGGGCGATGAAGGGTTTGCTGGCGAATTGCAAGGTGCTGGCCGCCAGGACAGCCATCAGCATATAGTCGAGCCGCTCGCGTCTTTGCCTGGACGACAAGACGATCGCCAGCCCGGTGAATTGCATGGCCGCATAGGGAAGCTGGTAGGCCGCCATTCGCACAAAGGATTGGCGTGGCAGATCCTGGACGAAGTAGACCGCGAGGGTGGCGAAGACCAGGAAGAGCAGCATCGGCGGCCAAGGCGGCGAAACGCGGTATTTATGGGCAAGCCCGCCATTGAAGGCGATGGTAGCAGCAAGGAAAGCGGCAAAGGCGGCGACAACTACGGGGCGCGCATTGTCGAAGGCAGGAATGCTGAACTCGATCGCGAAATAAGCCATGCCGAGCACATAGCCGAACGCCAGCCAGCGCGCCGACACCCGGCCGGCGTCATAGACCGCGATCGTCATGAAGGCCGCCGCCAGCAGCCCGGCAACGAACAGGTTGATCAGCAGGATGAAATTAGCGCTGCCCATGGCGTTTTGGCACTCCCCCCGAACAGCAGATCACCAACGCGCGAAAAAGACGTTAATTCGAAGCCGCCGCTGACGCTCAGCCAGCACTGGTCCGATTGGGAAGGACGACCGTTTCAGGCCGCTGATAGGACAGGCACACGCTGTCGCGGCCATTCCTCTTGGCTTTGTAGAGCGCTTCGTCGGCGCGGCGCATCAGCGGGTCCAGCCCTTCGTCGCTGGTGCGGGCGGCCACGCCGAAGCTCGCGGTCACTCTTGTCTCGGGCGGAAGCCCGTCGATTCGGCCCGCCGAATAGAGCGTGCGAACGGTTTCGGCATACAGTCTTGCCGCGCCAAGGTCGCTGAGCGGCAACAGCACGGCGAACTCTTCGCCGCCGATGCGGCCGGCAACGCCGCGCGTACCTGCAGCCGACAGAAGCTTGGCGGCGAAATCGACGATGACGCGATCGCCGGCCGCGTGGCCATGCTGATCGTTGAGTGCCTTGAAATGATCGAGATCGGCCAGCACCAGCGTAACCGGCAATCGGGCCGTGGCACAGTGCTGCAGCACCAGCGTGGCGCGCTCCTCGAAGCCGCGGCGGTTGAGCAGGCCCGACAGCGGGTCTGTCAGGGTTTCGGTCTTCAGGGCCTTCATCACATCGAGCGCGGCGGCGCCGAACAGGCAAAGTGCAATAAGCAGCGACAGCAATGCATGCGACAGCAGCGCCGTCGTCCAATAGGACGAGGTGTAAAGCCCTTCATAGCTGGTGAACGGCCCATGCGCGATGACGACGGCAAGGGTCCGCGCCAGGAAGTTCATGCCGGAAAGCAGCGACAGCACGAACAGGACCATTTCTGTCGGGCCGTTGTTGCGCACCGCGCGCAACTCGGCGGCGACAACCAGGCTGATGCCGCCGAAGCTGAAATTGATGGCAAGGATGCGCCAGGTGAGATCCGGCCGGGCAAAAAGAAACCACGAGAACGCGGCCAGTCCGCCGCAGGCCAGAATGCCGACCGCCGTGTAAGGCACGCGCCGCCCATAGCGCGCAATGACCGCGCCGGCGAGACAGCAAGTGGCAAAGGTGAAGCACAGGATCGAGATGAGCTTGGTGGGCGCCATACCGACAGGCAGCGTGAAATACTGGAGCAGGAAGCCTGCGGCCGAGGCCGAGTAGCCCGCCGCCAGCACGGCCAGATAGGGACGGTGACGCTGATAGAACCACAGCACGAGAAATGCAGTGCCGAGTGTAAGGGCGATGCCTGGATTGAGCAGCGCTATGAGCAGGCCGGTGTCCAAGCGCTGTAATTTCCCCTCGCTTCCCTCAGGAGACGTTAGAGCGGAAGCCCAAACAAGCGGTTAAGCGAAAGCGAATATACGACAGGTGCGTCGACGCAGCCGCTGGGCGGAACCGCGAACGGCGAGCGGCGTTTCACGACGGCAACCAGGAGACGCTCCGATGGCCGACACGATCATGTTGACCGATCACGATGCAATTCGCTCATGGGCGGCGGCGCGCGCCGGCTTTCCGGCGATCGTCGACGTGTCGCCCGAAGCGGGAACGCAGCCCATGCTGAGGCTGGTCTTCGGCCAGCACGCCTATCAGGACCAGGATGAGCCCGAACGTCCGGCCAACGCCGGCGGCTATGAACTGGTCGAATGGGATGAATGGTTCGAACTCTTCGACGAGCGCCAACTGGCGCTGATCGTTGCAAAGGACCAACCCGGCCGACGTGAGGGATTTCACGAATTCGTCAGGCGGCCCGGCTGAAGAATGCCCGAACCGCATTGCGGCTCGGGCACTCATATCCGACAGGGCGCGCCCTGCGCTATTTCCACTCGCGGATGTCGACGAAATGGCCGGCAATTGCCGCCGCCGCCGCCATTGCCGGCGACACCAGATGGGTGCGGCCCTTGAAGCCTTGGCGCCCTTCGAAATTGCGGTTCGAGGTCGAGGCGCAGCGCTCATGCGGCTTCAGCCGGTCGTCGTTCATGGCAAGGCACATCGAGCAGCCCGGCTCGCGCCAGTCGAAGCCGGCCGCGACAAAGATCTTGTCGAGGCCTTCGGCCTCGGCTTGTTCCTTGACCAGGCCGGAGCCCGGCACGATCATCGCGCTGACCCGCGGATTGACCTTCTTGCCTTCGATCACCTTGGCGGCGGCGCGCAGATCCTCGATGCGGCCATTGGTGCAGGAGCCGATGAAGACGCGGTCAAGTTCGATATCGGTGATCTTGGTGCCCGGTATCAGGCCCATATAGTCGAGTGCACGCTGCTTGGACGTGCGCTTGTTCTCATCAGTGATGTCGTCTGGGTTCGGCACGATGCCTTGAACCGAGACAACGTCTTCGGGCGAGGAGCCCCAGGAGACGATCGGCGGCAGCTTTGCCGCGTCGAGCACGACGACCTTGTCGAAATGCGCGCCTTCGTCGGACTGCAGCGTCTTCCAATAGGCGAGCGCGGCATCCCAGGCTTCGCCCTTGGGGGCGCGCGGCTTGTCCTTGACATAGGCGAAGGTGGTCTCGTCCGGCGCGATCAGGCCGGCGCGCGCGCCGGCTTCGATCGACATGTTGCAGATCGTCATGCGGCCTTCCATCGACAGCGCACGGATTGCCTCGCCGGCATATTCGATGACATAGCCGGTGCCCCCGGCTGTGCCGATCTCGCCGATGATGGCGAGGATGATGTCCTTGGCGGTGACGCCTTCCGGCAGTGCGCCGTCGACGCGCACCAGCATGTTCTTGGCCTTGCGCTGGATCAGCGTCTGCGTCGCCAGCACATGCTCGACTTCCGAGGTGCCGATGCCGTGCGCCAGGGCCCCGAACGCGCCATGCGTCGAGGTATGGCTGTCGCCGCAGACGATGGTCATGCCGGGCAGCGTGAAGCCCTGCTCGGGACCGATGATGTGGACGATGCCCTGGCGGATATCCTTCTCGGAATAATATTCGATACCGAAATCCTTGGCGTTTTTGGCCAGCGCTTCGACCTGGATGCGGCTTTCCTCGTTCTTGATGCCGAACTTTCGCTCCGGCGAAGTCGACACGTTGTGGTCGACGACAGCCAGCGTCTTTTCCGGATGCCGAACCTTGCGGCCGGTCATGCGCAGGCCTTCGAACGCCTGCGGGCTGGTGACTTCGTGGACGAGGTGGCGGTCGATATAGAGCAGGCAGGTGCCGTCGTCCTGGCGGTCGACGACATGGTCGTCGAAAATCTTGTCGTAGAGGGTGCGCGGTGCGCTCATGTGCGTAAATCCGTCGATTTAAAAAGGGAAAGGGACGCCGGTCGGCCGGCGAAACAGCCTGGCGAGTCCGCCCTAGCGAAGTCGGCTGGTCAGCGCCCCGCAGACGCGCGCAGAAAATCGCGACGGCAGGCGTTTCCTGTCCTGCAGCACGAAACCTTTATAGGCCGGATCGCCAAAAAGCTCTTCCATGGCGCTGCTCATATCAATGTTTTGGCTTTTCAGCAATCGCGTCTGCCTTCGCAGGCGCTTCACAGCACCTCGAACACAAACGTCTTCACCAAGGCCTCAGGCTCGGCGATCGCATAGCAGCGGAACCATGGGCTCTCCTCGACCGGCCGCCATTTTTTCGCCTGCTCCAGTTCGCCAAACACGGCCTTGAACCCGCTGCTTTCAAACACTTGGTCACGGACCGTAAAGATGGCGTGGCCGCCCTTCCGGGTGATGCGCACCAGCTCATGCAGGCCCGACGCCGGCGCGTGGCTGATGGTGAACACGCCGGTCGAGAAAAAGGCGCGGAAATAGCCGTCCGGCCAGAGCAATGGCCCGCCGAGCATCGCCTGTTTCAGCTCGCTGTAGGCCTGCCGGCTGCCGGCGATTTTCAGCATGTCCTGCGACAGGTCGAGCCCGGCAATGTCGTGGTAGCCGAGCGCCTTGAGCGACGGCCCCGACAGGCCGGTGCCGCAGCCGGCGTCGAGCAGCGGTCCTTCGCCCGGCGGCACGTAGCGCGCCACCCAGGCGGTGATCAGGAACGGCAGGAGATAGCCGAGCGCCGCGGTTTCGCCATCATAGGTCGCGGCCCATTGCGCATAGGCCTTGGCGAGCGCCTCAGGCGTGTCGGCCGTGTAGACCGCTTCAAGCGCCGCATTGGCCTTGTCGATGATCATCGGTCCTCCCCGGTCGCGTCGGCTCGATGGTAGCGCCGTTTTCGCCTGCCTTCTATTCCCCATGCTGGTGGCGCAGCCGCTTCTCCAGCGCCCGCATGGCCAGCGACAGGCCAACGGTCAGGATGAGATAGATATAGGCGACGATCGAATAGGTTTCGAAGAAGCGGAACGAGCCGGCGGCGTAGATCTTGCCCATCTGGGTGATGTCGGCGACGCCGAGCACCGAGACCAGCGAGGAATCCTTGACCATGGCGACGAAATCATTGCCGAGCGGCGGCAGGATGGTGCGGATCGCCTGCGGAAAGACGACCAGCCGGAAGCGCTGCGTGCGCGTCAGCCCGAGCGCCTTCGCCGCCTCGATCTGGCCCTTCTCGACCGCCTGGATGCCGGCGCGGAACACCTCCGAGATGAAGGCGGAATAGCCGATGGTCAGCGCCATGACGGCGCGCCATAAAAGCGAGACGTCGCGTACCAGCAGCTCACCGAAGAGGCCGGCGCTTTGCAGCGGCGCCGTCAGCGCGTTCCACGCCGCGACGAAGGCCGGCGCGCCGGCAAAGGCGATCCAGAACAACAGCACCAGCATCGGTACGCCGCGGATGATCTCGACGTAGAAGCGGGCGATCTGGCTGAGCCAGCGTGAGCCCGACAGGCCCATCAGCGCGACGCCGAGCCCGATCGCGCAAGCCAGCGCGAAGGCGACCACGGTGACGAAGATGGTGACGCCGATGCCCTTGGCGACGGTTACGAAGACCTGGGCATAGAGGTCGCTGGCAACGATGAAGACGGCGGCGGCCAAGGCGATCGCCACGGCCACGGCAAGCCACCACGGGAAGTCGGATTTGGCCGAGGCGAGAGGCGGCGACGGCATCAAGCGGTACCGGTGACAGAGTCACGAAGGCAGCGTTCTGTCACACCCCCCTCTGGCCTGCCGGCCATCTCCCTCTCAAGGGGGGAGATCGGCAGCTTTGACCTCGCCGCCGGTTCTGCAACACTGAAAATTAGCGAAAACCGATGCGAAATCCGATCTTCCCCCTTGCGGGGGAGATGGCCGGTAGGCCAGAGGAGGGTGTACGAGCGCAGAGTCAGCGCGAGTTCCCGCGCACAATCGTCATGAAATGCGCGCAACAAGCGGGCCTACTGCCCCATCTTGTAGTCGAGGAACCACTTCTTGTTGAGCGCGTCGAGCGTGCCGTCGGCCTTGAGCGCGGCGATCGCCGCATTGACCGGCTTCACCAGGTCGGAGCCCTTGGGGAAGATGAAGCCGAAATCCTCGGTGCCGAGCGGCCCGCCGATCAGCTTCAGCCCGCCATTGGACGCATCGACATAGCCCTTGCCGGCAGTGCCGTCGGTGAGCACGACATCGACGTCGCCGGCCTTCAGCGCCTGCACCGTCGCGCCGAATGTCTCGAACAGCTTTATGCGCGGGTTCTGCTCATTGCCGTCGAGCACGCTGTAGACGGCGGTGTAGAACGGCGTAGTGCCGGCCTGCGCACCGATCAGCCCGTCCTTGAAGGCAGCGAACGTCTTGGCATCGGTGAAGCGTTTCTCGTCGCCGCGCACCAGCATGAACTGTTCCGAGCGCATATAGGGATCGGAGAAATCGACCTTCTGCTTGCGGTCGTCCTTGATGGTGATGCCGGTCATGCCGATGTTGTATTGGTTGTCGGAAACCGCCTGGATCATCGCGTCCCACGAGGTGTTCTGGTACTCGACCTTGAAGTTCAGCCGTTTGGCGATCTCGTTCATCGCGTCATATTCCCAACCGATCTGCTTACCGGTCTTGGCATCGATAAACTGCAGCGGCGGATAGGCGTTTTCGGTCACCACCACCACTTTCCTGCCGCCAAGATCGGGCAGCGCCTGCGCCAGGGCCGCGATGGGCACGAGAAGGCAAGCCAGCAGGCCGGCCAGCAGCAGTTTCGATTTGGTCATGACACGCTCCCCAAGAACTGAACCGCCTCGATCGACCGAGGCATGCAGGAAATCCGGCGCCGACTTTAGCTTTCCGCAGGCGCCTTGCAAGCCGCTCCGATGCGCCGCTCGGCACGAAAATGAGTTTCCGATGCTTTCAATGGCGGCATTACGGAACGATCCGTATCGATTGCGGACCGGCAAAATCGAATCCACCTCGCACAACAAAAAGGCGGCCGAAGCCGCCTTTCCGAAACCATGGGTTTTGACGACGTCTTATTCGGCGGCAGCTGCTTCCGCGGCCTTGGCGGCCTCGTCGGCGGCCTTCTTCTCGGCGGCGTCCTGCGCGGCCTTCTCGGCGGCCAGCGCCTGCGCGGCGGCCACCTTCTCGGCCTCGATGCGCGCCTTGTCGGCGTTCAGCGCATCGCGCTCTTCATCGTTGAGCTTGCGGGCGCGCACGCCGGTGTTTTCCGAAATACGCGCCGACTTGCCGCGACGGTCACGCAGATAGTACAGCTTGGCGCGACGCACCTTGCCGCGGCGCACGATCTCGACGCCCTCGACCATCGGCGAATAGACCGGGAACACCCGCTCCACGCCTTCGCCGTAGGAGATCTTGCGGACGGTGAAATTTTCCTGGAAGCCGGCGCCGGCGCGGGCGATGACGACGCCCTCATAGGCCTGGACGCGGGTGCGGGTGCCTTCGGTCACGCGGACCTGAACGCGCACGGTGTCGCCGGGCTGGAATTCGGGAAGCTTGCGCTTGGCTTCGATCTTGGCGGCCTGCTCGGCCTCGAGCTGACGGAGGATGTCCATCTCAATAATCCACTTCTTGTTCTTCCGACAGTCAGAGCGTCCGACACTCGCCTTGCAGTCGCATCGACCGCTCGGCTATGCCCTTCGTTCGAGAACTTCTGTTCGAGAACATCGGGCAGGGGCGACTACACCGTCACTGTTGACGGGTCCGGGAGAATTTTCTTCCGGTTCGGCGCGCACATACAGCTATTTCGGCGC
This sequence comes from Mesorhizobium sp. M0904, assembly GCF_040319475.1. Lineage (NCBI taxonomy): Bacteria > Pseudomonadati > Pseudomonadota > Alphaproteobacteria > Hyphomicrobiales > Phyllobacteriaceae > Mesorhizobium > Mesorhizobium sp. M0904. The sequence goes on from NZ_JAMYOC010000023.1 coordinate 109,412, forward strand.
TTTGTCACGCCTTCGCTGGCTCTTTTTTGGCGCTGCTTCTTTTTGGCTGGCGCCGCTGTGGCAATCCCGTGATCGCTTGTGGTCCAGGGGGTTGCGCCCGCGCGTCAAGCTTTCTAAGCCGGAAGATAAGCATTTTTCCTCCAGCGACGACACCCCTCATGCCAATCTTGGACGCGGTCCTGCTCTTTCTCGCCGGCTTTCTATCAGGCGCGGTCAACGCCGTTGCCGGCGGCGGCACGTTCATAACCTTTGGCGCCATGACCCTGGCCGGCCTGCCGCCGATCGTCGCCAACGCGACATCGTCGGTGACGCAATTTCCTGGCTATATCACCTCGACGCTGGCCTATTGGCACGACATCAAGCATTTCTGGCGCGGCGCACTGCTGCTCAGCCTCATTTCGGCTCTCGGTGCGCTGTCTGGCGCGCTCATCCTTCTAAGCCTCGACAACCCGTCGTTCCGCGCCTTGGTGCCGTGGCTGCTGCTGGCGGCAACAGCGTTGTTCGCTGCCGGGCCTTGGCTGAAGCCGGCGCCCAAGCCGGAGCATGAAGCCGCCGTGGGTTCGCTGGTCGGGTCGCTGGCGCAGTTCGCCACCGCCGTCTATGGCGGCTTCTTCGGCGCCGGCATGGGCGTCATGATGCTGGCGACGCTCGGTCTCACCCAGTCCGGCGATTATCATCGGCTGAACGCATTGAAGAACATGCTGGCCGTGGTCATCGCTGCGGTTGCCATCCTGGTCTTCGTCTCCGGCGGCGTCATCGCCTGGCTGCAGGCGATCATCATGATCCCGGGTGGCGCGCTCGGCGGCTATGCCGGCGTCTGGATCGCCAGGCGCGTGCCGCAGAACGCGGTGCGCGGCTTCGTCATTGCCGTCGGCCTGTTCCTGGCCTTCTACTATTTCGATAAGGGCTGAGCGGCTAAAAGATCCGGCCGTCGCTCCTTCGTCAGCCTCTCCGCTTCGGCCCGCCGCCACGCCGCGATCTTGCTGTGATTGCCCGAAATCAACACTTCGGGAATCGGCCGGCCCTCGAATTCCTGCGGCCGCGTATAATGCGGATGTTCGAGCAGGCCGTTTTCAAAGCTCTCTTCCTCGCCCGATACCGCATTGCCCATCACGCCGGGCAGCAGGCGCACCACGGCGTCGAGCAGCACGAGTGCCGCCGGCTCGCCCCCGGACAGGATGAAATCGCCGATCGAGACTTCCTCGAGGCCTCGCGATTCGATGACCCGCTGGTCGACGCCTTCGAAGCGGCCGCAGACGATCACCGCACCCGGCCCGGCGGCGAGCTCACGCACACGGCGCTGTGTCAGCGGCTTGCCGCGAGGGCTCATCAGCAGGCGCGGACGTGGATCGCCTGCCGGCGAGGCATGGTCGATAGCGCTGGCCAGCACGTCTGCCCGCATCACCATGCCGGCGCCGCCGCCGGCCGGCGTGTCGTCCACGGTCCGGTGACGATCGCGGGCAAAGTCGCGGATCTGGATCGTTTCGAGCGACCAAATGCCGGTCTCGAGCGCGCGGCCGGCCAGCGACAGGCCAAGCGCGCCGGGAAACATCTCGGGATAGAGCGTCAGCACCGAAGCCGAAAAACTCACCGGTTGCCTCCGGCGTCCCTCGGCCCGCGCGGCCGGCCCTTGGGGTCGAAGCTGTCGCGCTCGGCAGGTTCTCCGTCCTCGTCCTCGACCAACCCTGCCGCAGCCGGATCGATGCGGACAAAGCCGCCGGCGATCGACACTTCCGGAACAGCGGCCTGCGTGAACGGGATAAGCACGCCTTTGCGCCCCGCCAGCGTCACGTCGAGAATGTCGCCGCCGCCAAAATTATGCACGGCGACGACCTTGCCGATAATGGCACCGGTGTCGTCCTTGACCTCCAGCCCGACGAGATCGGCGTGGTAGAATTCGTTCTCTTCGCCCTCATCAGGCAACACCGAACGGTCGACGAACAATTCGGTGCCGGCAAGCGCCTCGGCGGCATTGCGATCGTTGACGCCTTTGAAGCGCACCACCACGACGGTGTTGGCAGGCCTGATGTCGACGATCTGGAAGGCGCGGCCATCCCTGGCGTAGAGCGGACCGTAATCGGCCAGCGCCAGCGGGTCGCCGGTAAAGCTCTTGACGCGCAATTCGCCCTTGATGCCGTGCGCGGCACCGATCACGGCCATCTGGACGGGGTTTTGCGGTTTGCTCATCTGCGGAAAATCCTTTGCCTTGCTCTAACCCCAGCCCATCGTCATTTCAATGATGCCGCTCTTCACCGCTTACTAACCCGCATGCCGGAAGATGGCGGGAACTGGAAGAGCGCAATGCAGGAATTCCTCATAACGGCAAAACCCGATCTTCAGGCGGCGCGCGAGGCCTGGCTGAAGATGCTGGCGCGCGAACGCCGGCTGTCGCCCGAAACCGTCGAGGCCTATGAGCGCGACACGCGCCAGTTCCTGCATTTCCTGACCAGCCATTGCGGCGGCTCGCCCGGTATTTCCGACATCGCCGATCTGCGCCCGGCCGATCTGCGGGGCTTTCTCGCTGCCCGCCGTGCCGAGGGCGCCGGCGCCCGCACGCTCGGGCGCGGGCTGGCCGGCATCCGCTCGCTGCTGCGTTTCCTGGAACGGCGCGGCCTCGCCAATGCGGCAGGTGCGGCAGCCTTGCGCGCGCCGCGGCAGCCGAAATCGCTGCCCAAGCCGCTGACCGCAAGCGATGCAAAGCACGTCGTCTCGGTGGAAGGCCAGCTGGCGGAGGAGCCGTGGATTGCCGCCCGCAATGCCGCCGTGCTGACTCTGCTCTATGGGTCCGGCTTGCGGATCTCCGAGGCGCTCGGCCTGTCGGGCGCCGATCTGTCCTCACCTGGTGATACTGTGCTGCGCGTCACCGGCAAGGGCGGCAAGACGCGGCTGGTGCCGGTGCTGCCGGTAGCGCTGCGGGCGATTGCCGAATACCGCCGCCTCTGCCCCTGGCATCTCGATCCCAAGGGCTTGCTGTTTCGCGGTGCCCGCGGCGGCCCGCTCAACCCGGCGATCGTTCAGCGCGACATGGCCAAGCTGCGCTCGGCGCTCAACCTGCCCGACACCGCGACGCCGCATGCGCTGCGCCATTCTTTCGCCACGCATCTGCTTGGGCGCGGCGGCGACCTGCGCACCATCCAGGAGTTGCTCGGCCACGCCAGCCTGTCGACAACCCAGATATACACCGGCGTCGACACCGCGAGGCTGCTCGAGATTTACGAAGCAGCTCATCCTCGTGCGTGATGGACGCTTGAATAGGTGACGATCTCGCAACAATTTTGATGCGCTGATTAACCGTTTTGCCGCTTTTTGCGCCTACAAGCGCAGCATGAAACGCCTCATCGCCATCGCCGACCGCGCGACCCAAGTGTCGCTGAAGCTGCTCGTCGCGCTCAACGCCCTGTTTTTCCTCTCCTTCCTCATCATCGCGCTGCTCGCCGCGGGCAAGGCACGCGCCGAGGCCCCGGCCTGCACCGGTACCGATATGCTGAGCGCGCTGCAAAAGAACGACCCGGCTGGCTACCGCAAGATCGAGGCGGACGCGGCAGCAACACCGAACGGCAAAGGCTTGCTGTGGAAGCTGGAAAAATCGGGCGAAAAACCGTCCTTCCTGTTCGGCACCATGCACCTTACCGACCCGCGCGTCACCACGCTGCCACCCGCCGCGCAGAAGGCATTCGATGCAGCTGGCACCGTCGTCATTGAGACCACCGAAGTGCTCGACAAGCAGAAGATGATGGCAGCATTGCTGAAAGAGCCGGATCTGATGATGTTCACCGACAAGACGACGCTTTCGTCGCTGCTGTCGCCGGAGGACGCGGCGGTGGTCGACAAGGCGCTCGACGCGCGTGGCATCCCGCCAGCGACCGTCGCCAAGATGAAACCTTGGTTGCTGTCGGCGATGGTGGCGCTACCAGCATGCGAAGTCGCCCGCCAGGCTGGCGGCGCGCCGGTGCTCGACGTCAAGCTTGCCAAGGACGCCGAGGCTGCGGGCAAATCAGTCGAGGGGCTGGAGACAATCGCCGACCAGCTGCGCGCCATGGCTTCGCTACCGATCGCCTTTCACCTGAAGGGTCTGGTCGATACGCTGAAGCTTGGCGACAAGGTGAACGACGTCAACGAAACCATGATCGTGCTTTACCGCCGTGGCGACACTGGCATGTACGTACCGCTGTTTCGGGCTGTCGTCCCCGAACAGGTCGACGACCAATCGGGTTACGCCGAATTCGAGCAGACCATGATCACCAGCCGCAACAGGGTGATGGTTGATCGTGCAGCGCCGATCCTCGCCCACGGCAATGTCTTCATGGCGGTCGGCGCCATGCACCTTCCCGGAGCGCAAGGCTTGGTCGAGGGTTTCCGCAAGACCGGCTATACTGTGACTGCCGTCAACTGAACAACACGGCGGAGTTGCACACCGAATCATCGCCAAGCCTGGGTCAACCCCTGCTCGTGGCGCGACGGCGGACCAGCCGCGCTTCGTGTCAAGAAACTGAAAAAGGTTCGCTTTGGCTCGACCGAACCCATTTTGCGGTGGAAATGCATGCCTGCAAGCGATTCCGGATCAGAATTGCCCTGTTTTCGGCGTTTTCAACGCCTAATGTGAAACTGATTCAACGATTGTACGTTGATGGCTATTACTTGATGTTTTTCATCCACGGAGGACACTTTTATGGCGAACACACCCAATCCGAACGACCCATTCACCTCGCCGGGCTCCGCACGGCCAAGCGGCGGCGGCAGCGGCTGGCTGATTGCCCTGGTCGTCGTTATCCTGGCAATTGTCGCCTATTATGTTTTTGGAAGACGTAGCGAGGCACCTGCGCCTGCCGAACCGCCCGCAGCCAGCACACCAGCTCCGGCCCCAGCGCCCGCCGAGCCGATGAAACCAGCCGAACCGGCTCCTGCGCCAGCTCCGGCAACACCCGCTCCGGCTCCCGCTCCGGCAGAGCCTGCACCCGCGCCGGCTCCTGCGCCAGCCCCGGCCCCGGCACCAGCACCTGCCCCGGCTCAGTGATCAAACGTAAGCGGGTAGCTGATGCCGTTCAGCGATGGTAGTTCCAAGGCATGAGCGCCTCGATAGCGCTGTTTGGCCAGCCATTGGCGAT
>NZ_JAMYOC010000024.1:0-104599 GCF_040319475.1 Mesorhizobium sp. M0904
AAACAGGACCCGCCACCCCCACCGGGCCGGCGATTTCCCCAGGCCGGCCCCCCTCCGCGGCCGCCAAAGTTTTCCCCGCGCTAAACGGGCGCCCCCCAACGGGGGTTCCGGGGGCCCGGTGCCGGCTGCCATGGGCAACCGGCACCGGGAGGCGCCTTATTTGATGTACCCGCCCTCGGTCATCGTCGCGGTGGCGGCGTCCTGTGCCTGCTTCAAGGCGTCGTCGACGCTCGTCTGGCCGGCAAGGGCGGCCGAGAAGAGCTGGCCGACGGTGGTGCCGAGACCCTGGAACTCGGGGATGGCGACGAACTGGACACCAACATAGGGCACCGGCTTGACGGTCGGGTGCGTCGGGTCGGCGGCATTGATGGAATCCAGCGTCATTTTCGCGAAAGGCGCCGCCTTCTGGTACTCCGGGTTGTTGTAGAGCGAGGTGCGCGTTCCGGGCGGAACGTTGGCCCAGCCTTCCTTTGAAGCGACCAGTTCGAGATAGTGCTTCGAAGTCGCCCAGGAAACGAACTTTTGAGCGGCGTCGGCCTTCTGCGTGCCGGCGGGGATGGCCAGCGACCAGGCCCACAGCCAATTGCCGCGCTTGCCGAGGCCATTGTCCGGGGCCAGCGCATAGCCGACCTTGTCGGCGACGGTCGAGTTCTTCGGGTCGGAGACGAAGGACGCAGCGACGGTAGCGTCGATCCACATGCCGCATTTGCCCTGCTGGAACAGCGCCAGGTTTTCGTTGAAGCCGTTGGACGACGCGCCCTCGGGGCCGTCGGCCTTCATCAGGTCGACATAGAACTGCAGCGTGTTCTTCCATTCGGGCTGGTCGAATTGCGGCTTCCAGTTCTCGTCGAACCAGCGCGCGCCGAAGGAGTTCGACATGGCGGTCAGGAAGGCCATGTTCTCGCCCCAGCCGGCCTTGCCGCGCAGGCAGACGCCGTTCACGCCGTTGGCGCGGTCGGTCATCTTGTCGGCGGCCTGCTTGATGAAGTCCCAGGTCGGTGCATCGGGCATCTTGAGCCCGGCCTTGTCCATCAGGTCCTTGCGGTACATGACGAAGGAGCTTTCGCCATAAAACGGCGCTGCGTAGAGCTTGCCGTCGACCGACAGGCCGCCGGCTATGGCCGGGATGATGTCCTTGACGTCATAATCGTCGCCGAGCTTGTCGAGCGGCAAAAGCCAGTTCTGCTTGGCCCAGATCGGCACCTCATAGGTGCCGATGGTCATCACGTCGTACTGGCCACCCTTGGTGGCGATGTCGGTGGTGACGCGCTCGCGCAGGACGTTTTCCTCGAGCGTGACCCACTGCAGCTGAATGTCGGGATTTTTGGCGGTGAAGTCGTCGGTCAGCTTCTGCATGCGGACCATGTCGCCATTGTTGACCGTGGCGATGGTGATGGATTCGGCATGCGCGGCGAAAGCGAGGGCGCTGGCCGAGAACAGGCCTAGGGTGAACGTGCGAAGTTTCATCAAAATTCCTCCCATAAACCAAGATGAGCATTTGCCTTGGCTGTGGGCAATTACTCACCTGCGATGAATTATGTCAAGACGGATTCGTTGCTGCAGCGCAGCACGCCGGGTCTCGTGCGGCGACAAGCTGGGACGTTTGCGGCATGTCTGACGAAGGATTTCAGCCGGGCTGATTGGGCCCGGAGCTTTGCTGTCGGGCTTGCTGGGATTCAGCCTATTGGCAAGCGATCTCGCTCAGGATCCAATCGCGGAAGGCGCGGATCTTCGGCACGTTGCGCCGCGCCGTCGGATAGACCAGCCAATAGGCGTGGCCGTCGTCACCGACCAGATCAAAGGGCTGGATCAGGCGGCCGTCGGCAAGTTCGGCCTTGAACAGCGCCTTGGTGACGATCGCCACGCCGTGGCCGGCAATCGCGGCATTGGCCTCATAGGCCTGCGCGCCCATGCTGGTGCCGGGGCGCTTGGCCAGTTCCTCGACCGGCAGGCCGGCGGCGGCAAACCAGTCCCGCCACCAGATGTCGCCCGGGTCGAGGATCGGCAGCCGCAGCAGGTCGGCCGGCTCCTTGACGCCGCCGATGCTTGCTGCGAGCTTTGGACTAAGGACCGGCGTGAAATCGGCCCTGAAAAGCATATGGGTCTCGACGCCCGGCCAGTTGCCGCCGCCGGAGCGGATGGCAATGTCGATATCCTCTCTGGCAAAGTCGACAACCCTGTTCGAAGTATCGACGCGCACCGCCAGCGACGGATGCGCTACCTGGAACGAACCGAGATGCTGGGCCAGCCAATTGGAGGCAAAGGTCAGCAGCGTCGAAACGCAAAGCACGCCGTCGGCGCCGGTGCGTGCGGCGGCATAGGCGCCGCTCAACAGCGCGAATGCTTCGCTGACCGCGGGCGCCAGGCGTTGGCCGGGTTCGGTCAGCACGATCTGTTTTGGCTGGCGCAAGAACAGGGGCGCACCGACGCGCTCCTCCAGAAGCTTGATCTGATAGCTTGCCGCCGCCTGCGTCATGCCAAGCTCCTGGGCGGCCTTGGTGAACGAGAGATGCCGCGCCACCGCTTCGAATACCCGGATCGCCTGAAGCGGAGGAAGCTGCGAAACCAGCTGTCGTGAATTGAGCTCCGGCATAAGCCCTCCTTATGGGCAGTGATCGACGTTTGATTGGCGGCACCGGCCGGGCCTACCGATATTCCGTATTGAAGATCAATTACGCCTAGAGATAGCGAAGGCTCACGATCATGACCACAATACAGGAAAAGCTGCTTCTTGCTCCAGCCCATGGCTGGTTTTCACGGTTGGCGCGGGGATTGGCAAGGCACGCGGCGCGGAAACGGGCCTATCTCGACGTCCGGGAGCTGCCGCCGCATCTGCAGCGCGACATGGGCTTTCTCGACGGCAACGATCCTTGCGGCCGGCACCAGTAGTGACGCTCGTTTTATCGGGGATTCAGATGCGTTTCGATTTCACATGATCGTTTCCGACCGCCAGCGGCTCGGAGATCATGCGCCCGCTAGCAAGGCGGCGGCGGTCCGCTCATCGGTGATCAGGCCGTTGACCAGCCGCCGGTTGACGGCGGCGAAGATGCCCGGCAGCTTGCGGTCGCCCATGGCAAGCGCGATCACCAGCGACTTTTCGCGCGACGGCAGCGGTGCCGACGACACCCGATCATTGGTAATACCCTCGATCATGCGGCCGTCACGATCGAACACCCAGCCGACGATCTCGGCGAGGCCGCCGGCCTTCTGCAACGCCTTTAATTCACCCTCCGAAATGAAGCCGTCCTCGTAAAGCGGCGCCTTCGGGCCGAGATCGCCTATGCCGACAAAGGTGACGTCGGCCTCAGCCGCAAGCGCCAGCGTCGGCTGGATCATCGGCTGGCTCAGCAGCATCTCGCGCTCCTCCGGCGAGGAGGCGATGACCGGCAAAGGCATCGGAAACGAGCGCGCCTTGACCCTGTCGGCCATGGTGAAGATGACGTTGTAGAAGGCGGCCGAGCCGTCCGGCGAGATGTTGCCGGTCAGCGACACCACTTTGTGCTGCGGGCATTCCATCGGCGGCAGTTGCTCGATCGCGGCCTTCAGCGTGCGGCCGGTGCCGATCGCCATGACGATCGGCGTCGGCGACCGCAGCCGCCGTTCGATCTCGGCCGCCGCAGCCTCGGCGACGCCGATGACGGTGGAGGAAGAGGAAGGGTCGCTGGGCACCACCTCGACCAGCTCAAGCGCAAAGCGCGATTTCAGCCGTGCCGCAAGGTCGAGGCAATTGGCGATCGGATGGTCGACGCGCACCTTGATCAATCCTTCGGAGACTGCGAGCGACACCAGCCGCTGCGCCGTCTGGCGGGAGATGCCAAGCGTGGCGGCGATCTGGTCCTGGGTGTTGCCGGCAACGTAATAAAGCCAGCCGGCGCGCGCCGCATCGTCCAGCCTGTTGCCGCCGCTATCCTGCCGCGAATTCAAGTTCCTGCCTCCCAACCCCGCCGAGCATAAGAGGCGGAGCGCCGTAGTTTCGCAGGGAATGAACTTGCGCGCAATTGCCTATTGCAAGAGCAATTGCTTAGCGTTGAGACTTGGGTGTTTGGAGCGAAGTGTCGGGTCGACCCAGTCTCGCCGCAACAGCAAGGCTGTCGAGGTCGCACAATCTCGGTCCAAAGCGCTCGCGTTCAATCGGCCTTATGCGATGCGCTTTAGATTCTTGCTTTCTATGCACGTCCGTATCGCAAAACCGCTGCACACTGTTGCGCGACATGCATTAGCGGGGACACCGCGGTTTATCTCCCGCGCCAAACGCTTTAAGGGATTTTTGAGAATGGAGCCTTGCATGACGCCGAAAGCGGTTTTCTGGGATATGGACGGCACGCTGGTCGACAGCGAGCCGCTGCACGAAGCGGCGCTGATCGCGGCGCTGCACAGTGTCGGCATCATACCGCCGGCCGACCTGCATGAGCGCGTGCTCGGCATCGCCGCATGGCCAGTCTACGAAATGCTGCGCGACGAGTTCGGCCTCGACCTGCCTTTCGACGACTGGATCGTGCGCAAATACGATCACTATCTGCCGATGGCCCAAACGCTGACGCCGCGCAGAGGCGCGATCGAGATCTTCAACGAGCTGCGCGCGCTTGGCGTACCGCAAGCGGTGGTCTCCAACTCGGACAGGCTGATCGTCGATGCCAATCTGCGCGCCGTCGGCCTCGTCTATCCCGGCATGAAGACGGTCAGCCGGAACGACGTGCGTGAAGGCAAGCCGCATGCCGAACCTTTCCTGCGCGCCGCCTGGCTGGCCGACGTCGATCCCACCGAGGCCGTGGCGGTCGACGACAGCGTGACCGGCGCCACGGCGGGGCTGGCAGCGGGAATGAAGACGATCTTCTGGCCAGAGGCGCCCATGGAGGGGCCGCCGGGGGCGATAATCATCAACAGCGCCGACGAATTGCGAGCCGAACTCGGGCTTTAAGCCAGGCCCGGCGGGACCGCGCTCAACTCCGGTAGGCAGGCTCCTGCTCGTCGAGGATCGCCTTCAGTTCGGAAAGGTGGCGTTCGGCCTGGCCGGGATAGTTTTCCTGTTCCCTTGCCGCTTTCTCGGCGATCTCATCCGACAGTACCCGCAGCGGCCGCCCGGTCCACAGCGCCTTGATATAGGTTTCGGCGGCGCGCTCGAAATAGAACATGCGGTTGAAGGTGTCGGCGACGCTGTCGCCGATGACCAGCACGCCATGGTTGCCCATCACCATCACCTTGACCTTCGGGTCGACAAGAAGCTGCGAGCAGCGCTCGCCCTCTTCCTCGAAGGCCAGCCCGCCATAATGAGCGTCGACGACATGGCGGTTGAAGAAGATTGCCGAGTTCTGGTCGACCGGCGGCAACGTCGAGTCGGCGAGCGAGGCAAGCACGGTGGCGTGGATCGAGTGGACATGCATGACGCAGCGCGCATGACGCACGTTGCGATGAATGGCACCATGCAGGCCCCACGCCGTCGGATCGGGCGCATTCGGGCCGACCAGCGTGTCGGGATCGTTGGCGTCGATCAGAAGCAGATCGCTCGCCTTGATGCGCGAGAAATGCACCTGGTTGGGATTCATCAGGAATTGCGAACCATCGTCGTTGACCGCCAGCGAAAAATGGTTGGCCACCGCCTCGTGCATGTTGAGCCGCGCCGTCCAGCGGAAGGCGCAAGCGAGGTCGACGCGCTCCTCATAGAACGGCAGGTTGGTCAGCACTTCCTTCTGCAGGCGCGTGATGCTCATCGTAAACCTCCGTGAAAGAAGCAAGGATGCCGCGCGGCTGGAACACGCGCAACCGGTTTCGTTTGGTACAGGCGAGCGCCGTTATGCCGCCGTGCTGGTGGCCGCGCCGACCCGAAGCCCGCCATGCTCGACGATGAAATCGATCACCTCCTGCAGCCCCTTGCCGCGCGACAGGTCGGTGAAGCCGAACGGCCGCTTGCCGCGCATGCGGGCAGCGTCGCGTTCCATGATGTCGAGATTTACGTTCACATAGGGCGCAAGGTCGCTCTTGTTGATGACCAGGAAATCGGACCGGGTGATCGCCGGTCCGCCCTTCCTCGGGATCTCCTCGCCCTGGCAAACCGAGATGACATAGAGCGTCAGGTCGGCAAGATCCGGCGAGAAGGTGGCGGCGAGATTGTCGCCGCCCGATTCGATGAAGACGATGTCGAGATCGGGGAATTTTCTGGTCATCTCGGCGATCGCCTGCAGATTGATCGAGGCGTCCTCGCGGATGGCGGTGTGCGGACAGCCGCCGGTCTCGACGCCGACGATGCGATCCTCGGGCAGGGCCTGCAACCTGGCCAGCATCATGGCGTCTTCCTTGGTGTAGATGTCGTTGGTGACGACGGCGATCGAAAACTCGTCACGCAGTGCCTTGCAGAGCTTTTCGGTAAGCGTCGTCTTGCCCGAGCCGACCGGGCCGCCAATGCCGATGCGAAGAGGACCGTTGGGCGATATCATGCGGGGAACTCCGTGACGGCAAGAATGGCGAAGGCAAGCCCGATCAGCAGGCACAGCGGCGAATAATAACGCAGATCGAGCCGCGCGAAAGGCTGTTCGGGCGTCAGCCGGCGCCACCAGGGCGTGAAGCCGGCAATGCCGCGCGCCAGGAAAACCAGCGCGATGAGCAGCGACGTGGCGGCAAGCCCGGCTTTGGGAAACGGCGTGGCAAAGATGCCCTCGAGCGCCATCGGCCACAGTGTCGCCAGGCCAAGGCAGGCGGCAACGGCGAAGCTGGCGAAGGGTGCCGGCATCTCGTCGACGCCATGAAAGCCGATGACCGCACGAGCGCAGGAGGCGGCGTCCCTGCCCGGCCAGATGCCGCCAATGCCCCAATAGACATGCAGTGCTGTGATCAGCAGCAGGACGAGCGAGACGGCGAAAGCGAGGACGATCATGAGCGGAACAGCCGCGAATACTGGGCCTCGTGCTTCATCGCCGTGATGTCGGAGATAAAAGCGCAGCCGCCGAGATCATCGAGGGTCGAGCCGGCAGCGCGGTCGGACGTAGCCAGGGCAAGCGGCTCGAAGCCGGCGAGCAGCGCGGTGGCGCCGGTCTGGCCGACGGCGCCGAGCCGGATCGCGGCCTGAACAAGGTTGGAGAAGAAGGCCTGCAGGAAGGCGGCCAGGGCGTCCCGCAGCGAAATGCCGTGATCGCCGGCAACAGCGCCGACGGCAACGCAATAGGCACATTCGGTCGGCAGGCGATCCAGCACCTGGCACGGCCAGGCGGAGGCTGCTTTCAGGAAAGCGGCGCCCTGCAGCATCGTCTCGGTATGACGCTCGCGCGAGCCTGCCAGAGCTTCGGCAAGGGCGACGATTTCATCGAGATCGCCGGTTTCGCGCGCCCTGCGCCAGCTTTCGGCAAACAGCACCGCATCATTCCAGCCCGAACCCATTTCGACCAGCGTGTCCAGCCACGCGGCGAGGTCTTTGCTGTCGGCAACCAGCCCGGCATGCACGGCTTGTTCCAGGCCATGGCTGTAGGAAAAGCCGCCGACCGGGAAGGAAGGCGACAGCCACGCCATCAGCCGCAACAAAGCAATATTGGAAGGCTGGGCAACGCTGGAAGGCCGGTCAGTCATGGTCATGGTCGTGCGAATGGCTGTGGGAATGCGAGCCGCTATGGCTATGGGAATGCGCTTCGGCGTGGCTGTGCGCATGTGCCTCGGCATGGGCATGGCCGTGCCCGCCATGCGCGGAATAGGCGCCGCGCACCGGCTTGAACGGTTCGGAGACGTCGCTCACAATGGCGCCCAATCCCTCCAGCATCGCCTTGATGACATGGTCGCGCAGGATGAGGATGCGGTTAGCCTCGATGGCGGCGGCGAGATGGCGGTTGCCGATGTGCCAGGCGAGCTCGGCGAGATGGATCGGGTCGCTGCCCCTGATATCGTAGAGCGGCTCTTCGGCCGCGATGATCTCGATGTGGCGGCCATCCTCCAGCACCAGCCGGTCACCATGGTTCAACGTCACCGGTTCGGGCAGGTCGACCAGCACCTTGTCGCTACCGGCCGTTTCGATGGCACGACGGCGCAGATGCCGCTCGTCATGGGCAAGCACCGCCCGGTCGTATGGCGTGGTGGTTCCGGCTTCGCCTGCGGCCAGGACGGCGACGGCGCGCGGGAATTTGGTGAAGTCGGTGCGAATATCGAGCTTCATGTAAAAACTGCCTCTCCCAAAAGCCTAGCCTATCGCGTCCGCCGCCCCAATGGCGCTCAAACAATCGTGTCGAAGAGCCGCAGGATAAACGATACCTGATAGACGAGCGCGCCGGCGACAAAGGCGATGTGAAAGCGGCGGTCGCGCAGCAGGACCGCAATGACGCAAAGCGCGACGAAAACCGGCGTGCGGATCAGATATTCGACGCCGAAATGGGCGAAATGCGCCGGCCCTTTCAGCAGCGTGTCGACCACGTCGAGCAGATAGGTCGCCGCCAGCAGGCCGAAGAACCAGGCCCGGCGCGAATAAAAGAAATCCTCATAGCTGGTGTAGTCCAGCATCGAGTCCGGAAACAGCAGCGCGCAGAGCAGGAACAGCGTGACGGCGTAGAAGATGATGAACAGGTATTTGCCGAAGGTCCAATTCTCGATCTGGAAAAGGCCGAACTCCCACCACCAGAAATGCACCAGCATTAAAAGCACCGACGCAACCCAGGCGAGGTGCACGGGATAGAGCCGGTACTGGCCGGGATGCTGGACGATGCGGGCGAGCCCCGACAAAAGCCGGGTGACGCCAAGGCCGATCACCATGCCCAGGACGATGCGGATATGCGGGAAAATGTCGTGGGCGTAGGGGAGTTGCTGGTCCATAGGCCTGGCGCGGCATGTTCTACATCGGTCGTTCTAACGCCTATGGTTCAGAACAGGAAGTAGCGTTGCGCCATCGGCAGCACGGTGGCCGGCTCGCAGGTGAGCAACTCGCCGTCGGCGCGGACCTCATAGGTTTCGGGGTCGACCTCGACATGCGGCGTGGCGTCGTTGAGCACCATCGAATGCTTGCCGATGCCGCCGCGGGTGTTCTCGACCGCCACCATCTGCTTGTCGACGCCGAGCCTGCCGCGCAGGCCGGCGTCGAGCGCGGCCTTCGAAACGAAGGTCACCGACGAATTGGTCATCGCCTTGCCGTAGGCGCCGAACATCGGCCGATAGTGCATCGGCTGCGGCGTCGGGATCGAGGCGTTGGGATCGCCCATCGGGGCGGCGGCGATCATGCCGCCGATCAGCACCATGTCCGGCTTAACGCCGAAGAAGGCCGGGTTCCACAGCACAAGGTCGGCGCGTTTTCCCACCGCCACCGAGCCGATGTCCTTCGACAGGCCATGCGCGATGGCCGGATTGATGGTGTATTTGGCGATGTAGCGGCGGACCCGGAAATTGTCGTTGTTGCCGGTCTCCTGCGGCAGCGAACCACGCTGGCGCTTCATCTTGTCGGCGGTCTGCCAGCAGCGGATCGCCACTTCGCCGACGCGGCCCATGGCCTGGCTGTCCGACGAGATGATCGAGAAGGCGCCGATGTCGTGAAGAATGTCTTCGGCGGCGATGGTTTCCTTGCGGATGCGGCTTTCGGCAAAGGCGATGTCTTCGGGGATCGACGGCGACAGATGGTGACAGACCATCAGCATGTCGAGGTGCTCGGCCAGCGTGTTGACCGTGTAGGGACGCGTTGGATTGGTCGAGGACGGAATGACGTTGGGCAGACCGCAGACCTTGATGATGTCAGGCGCGTGGCCGCCGCCGGCGCCTTCGGTGTGGAAGGCATGGATGGTGCGGCCCTTGATCGCCGCGACCGTGTTTTCGACGAAGCCGGACTCGTTCAGCGTGTCGGTGTGGATCATCACCTGCACGTCGTAATCGTCGGCGACCGACAGGCAGCAGTCGATTGCAGCCGGTGTCGTGCCCCAGTCCTCATGCAGCTTCAGCGAGCAGGCGCCGGCGAGCACCATCTCCTCGAGCGCGGCAGGTAGCGACGCGTTGCCCTTGCCCGACAGCCCGATATTCATCGGGAAGGCGTCGAAAGACTGGATCATGCGCGCCAGATGCCACGGCCCCGGCGTGCACGTGGTCGCCAGCGTGCCGTGCGCCGGGCCGGTGCCGCCGCCGAGCATGGTGGTGATGCCCGACATCAGCGCTTCCTCGATCTGCTGCGGGCAGATGAAGTGGATATGCGCGTCGAAGCCGCCGGCGGTCAGGATCTTGCCTTCGCCGGCGATGATCTCGGTGCCGGGACCGATGATGATGGTGACGCCGCCTTGGGTATCCGGATTGCCGGCCTTGCCGATCGCGACGATGCGGCCGTCCTTCAAGCCGATGTCGGCCTTGACGATACCGGCGGTGGCATCGACGACCAGCGCATTGGTGATGACGGTGTCGACCGCGCCTTGCGCGCGTGAAACCTGGCTCTGGCCCATGCCGTCGCGGATGACCTTGCCGCCGCCGAATTTCACCTCCTCGCCGTGAACGGTGAGATCCTTTTCGACCTCGATGAACAGCTCGGTGTCGGCGAGCCGGACTTTGTCGCCAACGGTCGGGCCGTACATCTGCGCATAGGCGGCGCGGGTGATTTTAGCCATCAGCAATTGCTCCCGAAATACAGCCCGAAAATACCGCTTGTCGAAGGCGGGCCCCACATTGCTGCCATCCTATGATCACGCAATGACCCGCTGAGCGACACTTTCCGATCCCATTTGGCGTTTGAGGTGGCCGGGTCACCCCAAAACGACCATTTGCCAATCGATGGAAAGGAACATCCATGCGCAAAACGACCCTTCTGGCAGCCGCCGCCACGCTGGTGCTCGCAACCGCCGCCAGCGCCCAGCAACAGCCTGCGCAGCAGCCCAGTCCGGCGCCGGCCGCGCCTGCTCCTGCCGCGCCCGGAGCGCAGCCACAGGCGCCCACCATCCAGGCGATCAACGTCGTCGACATCAAGGATCTGCCGGCGGACACTCAAGCCAAGGTCAACGAGGTGATCGCCAAGCGCAGCGACGCCGATCTGCAGAAACTGCGCGGCTCGATCGACGCGACACCGCAGGTCAAGTCCGCACTCGAAGCCAAGGGGCTCACCTCGGCGCAGGTGATCGCCGCCAGCATGAGCACCAATGGCGCGCTGACGCTGATCACCAAGAAAGCGAGCTGACGAGACAAGGCGGCGGGCCGGCGCCCGGTCAGCCCGCCGCCTCGCAAAGGGAACCTTCACGGGGGACGTTTCGTTTCGGTCCTGTCGCCCTGACACAAGCCTCGAAAAGGACCCTGAGAACGAGCGATGGCGATCACCACCTTCTCCGACACGAGATGGCTGCATGGCATTGCCGCGACCGCGTTTCTGGCCGCCAGCATTCCGCACGCCGCGCTGAACGCGCAGAGCCTCGACAGCGCCGAGACCGTCAACCGGATCGTCGGCTCGGAGGTCGGCCAGGAGGAGACCGAGACAAATGCGGAAGCCGGCAGGGTCAGCTCGGCGATCGACCGCACGCGTGAGAACATCGCTGCCGTGCGAAAGACATCCAAGCTCGACAAGGTCGATATCGTGTTTCTTACCGACGCCGCGCGCACCGAAGGCGGCCCGCCGCCGGCGATCGAAAGCAAGGTCAGGCAACATCGGGACGACATTGCCGAGCTGCGCAAGGAGATCGAGGCGAACGCATTGCTGTTCAACGCCATCGACTCGCGGCGAGTGCAGACCGAGGACGTTCTGGCGGTTGAATTCGACGATTCGGGAAAGGTCGTCATCTATGCGGCGGCCAAGCCGCCCGGCTGAGCCGAAACTGCTCGACGCCTTCGATCTCACAGCTTGCCCATGATCTTCTGCTGAAATCCGTAGACCTTGCGCTTGCCGCCGAGCGGCACCAGGGTAACGTCGCGCTCCTGGCCGGGCTCGAAGCGCATCGCGGTGCCGGCGGCGATGTCGAGGCGCATGCCCCGCGCCTTGTCGCGATCGAATCTCAGTCCTTCATTGGTCTCGAAGAAATGATAGTGGCTGCCGACCTGGATCGGCCGGTCGCCGCTGTTGGCCACCTTCATGGTGACCGTCGGCAGTCCCTTGTTCAGTTCGATCTCGCCGCTCGCCGTGATGATTTCGCCGGGGATCATCACGGCCTCACAGGATGCCGAAGGCGAGGCCGGCGCCAATCGCGGCACAGGCGGCGCCAGCGGCGCGGGCAAGCCCATTGAAGCGCCAGCCGAGGCCGAGACCAGCCGTGATGCCGACGGCATGGAGCAACGCGGTGGCAACGGCAAAGCCTGCGGTATAGCCAAGCCCAGCGGCATTTTCAGGCACCTCGGTGCCGTGGGCGTAACCATGGAACAGCGCAAACAGGCCGATGACGGCGACGCCGGCCGAGACGGGAAGATCGACGGCGAGCGCAACCAGCAGCCCGAGTGCCACGACGGACGCCAATATGGCCGGCTCGACGAAAGGCATCGGCACATGCAGCATACCGAGCGCGCCGCCGGCCAGCATGACGCCGACGAAAGCCAGCGGCCATGCCCAGATCGCCTTGCCGCCCCTGAGCGCCGCCCATAGGCCGACGACAATCATCACCGTCATATGATCGAGGCCGGAGAGCGGGTGGGAGAAGCCGGCGGTGAAGGACGAAACCGTGCCGACGCCGACATGGGCATAGGCCGGCATAGCTGCCGCCAGCAGCAGGGCCGCCGACAGCGTCGTGCATTTCATCGTAGCGGGGATCATCGGCGTAGCTTCCATCTTCGAGATCATCATGCCTCTCACGCCGCCTTGCGGGCCGGACCGCAGCCTTCTGCCTTGAGGACGCGCTTGGTCGAGGCCGGATATTTCGTCAGCAGCGCTGCCGGACGGATCGGGCGAGCCGAGAAGTTGCCGCCGCAATTCGGGCAGGCGCCGCCGAGCACGTTTTGTGCGCAGTCGGCGCAGAAGGTGCATTCGAAGGTGCAGATCACCGCGTCCGTCGCATCGGGCGGCAGATCCTTGTCGCAGCATTCGCAGTTCGGACGCAGCTGAAGCATTTTCCTCTCCTTGGCACCGTTATCTGATCGGCTCGTGCACGGTCACCAGCTTGGTGCCGTCTGGAAACGTCGCCTCGACCTGCACATCGTGGATCATTTCGGCAATGCCTTCCATCACCTGGGCCCGGGTGACGACGTGGGCGCCGGCCTCCATCAACTCGGCGACGGCGCGGCCGTCGCGGGCACCCTCGACGACGAAATCGGTTATCAGCGCGATCGCTTCCGGATGGTTGAGCTTGACGCCGCGTTCGAGCCGCTTGCGGGCCACGATCGCCGCCATGGCGATCAGCAGCTTGTCTTTCTCCCTCGGCGTCAGATTCATGCGTTTTCCTGCAGTGGTACAATCGAAATCAGAGTGACCATAATTTGGGCAGGCCCGCCCGTCCGTTGAGCAATTCGACAAGCGGCACCAGCCGCTTGCGGAGCTGGTAGCCGTCCTCGGCGAACAGCCGAGCAAGAAGCTTGCCAGATTTCCGCACGCTCCAGAAACTGACGCCGCCCTGGCCGCCGACCATGGCCCGGGCCGGCTCGAGCAAAGCTTCTGCCCGCGGCGACACCATCAGCAGCGTCGCCACCGCGATGCCGCCACCGGCAACCGCCGGACGATTCAAGGTGACGGCAATGTCGGGGCCGATGCGGAACTCCTCGGCGTGAATCAGCGCCCCGTCCTGGCGGACGCGCCAGCGGTCATGGAATTGGCCTTGCCAAGCCCGTTCACCCATGGCCAGGCGGCCGAAGACGGTAGCTTCCAGGATCAGCGCCTCGGCTCCGGCGGCAAGCTCCACGTCAAGCGTGCGGGCAAAGGCCGAGCGGTCGAAGACGATGGTTTCCTGCGGCAGCCAGGCAATGTGGCCGCCTTCGCCGGCGCTCAATTGCACCCGCACTTCGGCGCGGTCGGATGCGGCGCGGTAGATTTTCTCGCAGGCCTGCGTCGTTATCGTTGCGGACGCGCCGGCACCGACATCGACCTCCCAGGCGAGACGGTCGCCACCGGTCAGCCCGCCGGCGGTGTTGATCAGGACGGCTTCGAGCGGATCGGCCGAGACTGCCGGCATGCGGATCTTGGCCGCGCCGTCCTGGTACAGGCGCCGAAGACGCGTGCGGCCTCCGTTCCAGTCGCAGCCAAGCCGCGCAACGCCGGCAACGCGCTGGGCCGGCGGCACTGAGGTCAAGCTATTTGCGATCGTGTCCACGACACCAACGTTAAGCACTGCGGCGGCTTTGTCGATATATAGCTTGTTGCTTGACAGCGTTTCGGTTTCTATAGAGGGAGCCACCTTGGTACGGTCACCGGCGCCTGGCGGGGGTAAAAGGCGACGATGACGGCGTAATCGAGCACAAAAGGGGCGCTGATCAGTTGGCGTCGGGAAACGACAGAGTTGGGGAAGAAACCGAATGGCTGACCAGCTGGCAAACGATATCATCGCCAAGATCAAGGCTCATGCCGAGCCGGGCGGCGAGGAAATCACCACCAGTACCGAACTGACCGCGCTTGGCATCCATTCGCTGGAACTGACGGAGATCATCTTCGACCTCGAGGAAGAGTATGGCATCGAAATCGAGATGAACACGGTCGATGCCTGGAGCAATCTGAAGAATGTCGGCGACATGGTCGAGGCGGTTCGCGCGCTGATCGCGAAAAAAGCCTGACTGAATGCACAAGCGCATCGTCATCACGGGCATCGGCGGGTTATGCGGCCTCGGCACCAATGCACCGGCAATCTGGAATGAGATGCGCGCCGGCCGTTCGGCAATCGGCGCGATCGACAATCCGCTGCTGCATGATCTGAAGGTCAAGGTCGGCTGCGAAATCAAGGCGCTTCCCGAGCACGGCATCGACCGCAAGCAGGTCGTGTCGATGGACCGCTTCAGCCTTCTGGCGACGATCGCCGCGCGGGAGGCGGCACAGCAGGCGGGATTGAACCCGCACGCGGCCAACACCTACCGGATGGGCACCATCGTCGGCGTCGGCGTCTGCGGCTGGGAGGCAATCGAAGAGAACTATCGCGCCATCCTGCTCGAAGGCAAGAACCGCGCCGGCATCTTCACCGTGCCGAAAGTAATGCCGGGCGCAGCCGCCGGCCATGTCAGCATGAATCTTGGTCTGCGTGGACCGGTGTTCGGCATCACCTCTGCCTGCTCGTCATCCAACCACGCCATTGCCTCGGCGGTCGATCAGATCAGGCTCGGCCGGGCCGACGTCATGGTCGCCGGCGGCACCGATGCGCCGCTGGTCTGGGGCATCCTCAAGGGCTGGGAGGCCCTGCGGGTATTGTCGCCGGACACCTGCCGGCCGTTTTCGGCCGACCGCCAGGGGCTCGTGCTCGGCGAAGGCGCCGGCATGGTAGTGCTGGAAACGTATGAGCATGCCATGGCGCGCGGCGCCGCTATCCTTGCCGAAATCGCCGGCGTCGGCCTTTCCGCCGACGCCTCCGACATCGTCGCGCCAACTATCGAAGGGCCTGAGGCGGCGATGCGCTTCTGCCTCGTCGATGCCGGGCTCAATCCGGAGGACGTCGACTATCTCAACGCGCATGGCACCGGCACCAAGGCCAACGACCAGATCGAGACGGCGGCGATCAAACGCGTGTTCGGCGACCATGCCTACAAGCTTTCTGTCTCCTCGACCAAATCGATGCATGCCCACTGCCTCGGCGCATCCGGCGCGCTGGAAATGATCGCCTGCGTGATGGCGATCCGCGAAGGCATCGTGCCGCCGACCGCCAATTATCGGGAAGCCGACACCGACTGCGATCTCGACATCACGCCGAACGTGGCACGCGAGCGCGCGGTGCGCACCGCGATGAGCAACAGCTTCGCCTTCGGCGGCACCAATGCGGTGCTGGCGGTCAAGGCCGTGTGACCACACCCTTGCGATCCCTTCACCGGGGCCGGTGAAACTTTCCATGCGCATATTGATCGCGCCAGGCGTCGCGCCTAACTCACTGCGACCCGCCATGACCATGCCGCTCGGCGCGGTCCCCGACCAGGAGTTTCGATGACCGATCTGTCCGCGTTTCCGATCGCCAGGCGCTGGCCGGCGAGCCACCCCGACCGCATCCAGCTTTATTCGTTTCCGACGCCGAACGGGGTGAAAATATCGATCGCGCTGGAGGAACTTGGCCTGCCCTACGAGCCGCATGCCGTCGACATCGGCAAGAACGAGAGCTGGACGCCGGAATTCCTGTCTTTGAACCCGAACGGCAAGATCCCGGCGATGATCGATCCGGACGGCCCGGGCGGCAAGCCGATCGGCCTGTTCGAATCCGGCGCCATCCTGCTTTATCTCAGCGACAAGACCGGCAAGCTGGTCCCGGCAGACGCAACGCTGCGTTACGAGACGATCCAGTGGGTGTTCTTCCAGATGGCTTCCATCGGGCCGATATTCGGCCAAGTCGGTTTCTTCCACAAATTCGCCGGGCGCGAAATCGCCGACAAGCGCCCGCTGGAGCGTTATCGCGACGAGTCGCGACGGCTGATCGGCGTCCTCGAAACGAGGCTCAAGGGCCGCAGCTGGATCATGGGCGACGATTACACCATCGCCGACATTTCGATGCTTGGATGGGTGCGCAATCTGATCGGCTTTTACGAGGCGCGGGACCTCGTCGGTTTCGACGATTTTCCCGGCGTGGGCGCATGGCTGGAGCGCGGCCTTGCCCGGCCGGCGGTGCAGAGGGGCCTCGCCATTCCGGCCAGAGCCTGATCAGAACCCTGACTGCCCCGGCTATTTTGCCTTGGTCCGGGGTTTCGAGCCGCCCTTGCCGACTACGGAAGCGGCAAGCGACGCCGCACCTTTGGCGGTCGCAAGCACGGCACCGGCGGCGACATTGGCCGTTGCCTTAACGGTGCGCATTGCGCTGCCTGCGATCGATCCTCTGCTGCTTGCCGACCTTTTGGCCTTGGGTGCAGCGGCTTTGGCCGCGGCAGGCATCACCTTTTTCGGCGCCGCCTTGCCAAAGGTGGGCTTTGCCGCGTCCTTGGAGCGGGCCGCCCCGGCCGGGCCGGCGCTGGTTTTCGCTCGAGTGATTTTTGATCGTGTTACCTTGCCCTTGGCGGGCGCAGGCTTTCTTGCCATGGTTTCCATCGAACCGTTCCCTCATGCGGCACAATTGCCGTGTCCGGGATAACGGCCTGAAAGTGTTAAGGTTCCGGCCGAACAGTCCTTACCAGATCAGGCCTGTCCACCGACCACCAGGTCGGCGGGCCGCCGACGGGCAAGCACGCGATCGATGTTCGGCATGTCGTTGGAAGCAATCCAGGCGCGCGCGTCCTCGTCGGACCGGCCGTGCTCGTGCCATCGCTCGAGCAGTCGGCGCTCGAGCTCGGCGCGCGGCACGTCAACGAAGATCGAGTAGTCGAACAGCGGCGCCAGCCGCGTCCATGGCTCTTCGTCGAGCAGCAGGTAATTGCCTTCGACCAGGATGAATTTGGTCTCGGCGGCGATGATCGCAGCGGCGGCGCGCGACAGCTCCATGCTGCGGTCGAACACCGGGATGGCGATATCCGGCTCGCCAGCGCGGATGCGCTTAAGCAGCGCTTCGAAGCCGGCAAAATCAAAGGTTTCCGGGGCACCTTTTCGCTGGCGAAGGCCGCGCCGCTCGAGCACGACGTCATCGTAGTGGAACCCGTCCATCGGCACGACTTCCGCCGTGCCTTCCGGCAGCAGGTCATGCAAGCCTGCCGACAATGTCGACTTGCCGGCGCCGGGCGGACCCGCAATGGCAACAATGAAGCGCGGCGCCTTGCCGGCGCGCTTGAAAATGGTAGCGGCGAGATGGGCGATCTCAGACATTGGCATCCGTTAAGATGGTTCTGGCGCATTTTGGCGGCAGTTTTCGAAAATTTCAAACGCGGCTTGTGCCAGGCCTTCAATCGGGCCTGGACTGGCCGATCCGCAGGAAATCGCCGTCGAAGCCGATGTCGCGCACGGCGCCGTCTCCGGCCAGGATGCGCATGCGGCCCGGCGAGGTCGTGACGTCGCGCGGCGGCTCGCCGGACGGCCATGGCAGCGCGCCGATGACATGGCGGAACGAAAAGCGGCGCCCTTCGGCAAGGGCAAAGGCGGTCGCCACGCCTTCATGCTTCAGCCAGTTGTCGCCGAGCGACGCGGCATGGCCGACGGCCGTGCGGCCGTCCTCGATGCCGAGCACGCCGCGGTGGCGGCCGCTCCATGGCGCGTAATCGCGCCCGCCATTGCTGACCCACAGCATGGTGACCGGCAGTTCGGCCGGGTTCTTCAGCACCAGCACGAGGTCGGCTTCCGCCTGGCGCGCCAGCGCGGTCCAGCCCGGTCCGCCATGGTCGGCCTCGACCAGCGTGACGAAGTCCTCACGCAGCTGGTCCATGCGATAGGCGGTCAGGTCGATCGTGCCGCCGTCGGCGGCGGGAAAGCGCGTCAGGTCGGTGCTGCGCGCCGGGTAGGCGAGCAAAGAGCGGCCGCGGGCCGGATCGGGCTCCGGCGCTTCGTTCGGCGTCGCGGCAAGGCGCTTCGGCGAGAAGGCCAGGCTGCCGCCGGCTTTCATCACCGTCATCGGGTGATGGGCGACCGGAATGGCGCCGGCCCCGCCGGAAAAGACGTGTTCCTGATAGAGAAAGGGATGATCGTCGCGCACGATCAGGATCTTGTCGACGGTTGCGCCGATGACCCGGCGCTGCAGCCGCAAGACGGCGCGCCAGCCATCGACCGTTGCCGCGCTGTCGACGACGTCCCAGCGACTATTGGCCGGCCAGCCATGCAAAGGTGCCGCTTCGACGTCGCTGACCGAGAACGGCGCGCAGAGGAAATCGCCGGACAGGTGGACGGTACCTTCAGGCAGATCTTTCGGCAGCGTCTCGCGCGGCTCGCCGACCCAGGGTGCGCGATGCAGCGGCTTCAGCCGACGGCCATCGATATCGACCGCCATGTCGGCGAGATGGCCGACGGCAAGATCGACCGATACCGAAATGCCTTTTGCCGTGATCGTGACCGTATCCATGTGCACCTACCGATTCTGCCGGGGCCAACAAAGCCCACTCGCCGCCGGTTGCGCAAGCGTGGTGGCCGGCAATTCTCATCAGCCGGCTCGGCACAGCGGCCATGTCGGCCTGTGGACAGGGCACCAATCCAGGGCCCCGACCGATATTAACCAAATGGACTGCGCCTTTGCGGTAGGATAGCTTCGCCTCGTCTCAGAAACAGCCTGCCTTCGGAACTGACTTGTCCGCCTTGCGCTTCTTTTCGCTCATCCACAATTACGTCGCGGTGCTGGCGCTGCTGCTGTTTGCTGCCGGCTGCACGACGGTGACGCCGCCCGACAGCGTGCTGGCCGTGCCGGCGCCGCCGCAGAAATATGCCGCGATGGTCATCGACGCCGGCACAGGCAAGACGCTGTTCGAGGTCAATTCCACGGCGCCACGCTATCCGGCGTCACTGACCAAGATGATGACGCTCTACCTTCTTTTCGAGGCGCTGGAGTCGGGGCGGATCAGCAAGGAGACGCAAATTCCTGTATCGGACAACGCCGCGCGGCAGCCGCCGACCAAGCTGCGGTTCAGGCGCGGCGAGACGATCGACGTCGATTCGGCGATCCGCGCCATCGTCGTCAAATCGGCCAATGACGTGGCGGTCGCCGTTGCCGAATATCTCGGCGGCAGCGAAGAGGCGTTCGCCGGCATGATGACCGCCAAGGCGCGCCAGATCGGCATGAGCAGCACCGTCTTCCGCAACGCCTCGGGCCTGCCGGATGGCGACCAGCACACGACGGCGCGTGACATGGCGGTGCTCGGTATGGCGCTGCACACCCGCTTCCCGCAGCATTTCCACTATTTCTCCGACAGCGACTTCATGTTCCGCGGCAGGCTGGTGCGCGGCCACAACGACATGCTCGGCCGGGTGCGCGGCGTCGACGGCATCAAGACCGGCTATATCAGAGCTTCGGGCTTCAACATCGTCACCTCCTATAATGCAGACGGGCACAGGCTAATCATCGTGGTGATGGGCGCCGACAGCGCTCGCCAGCGCAACGACCACGTCGAGGCGCTGATCCAGCGCAGCCTGTCGACGGCGACGGCGAATGCGACGACGCGGCTGCTGTATGCCGAGCAGCAGTGAGGGTTGACGTCCGGGTGGGCGGCGGATCGGGGGCTCATCAGGCGACAAACGCAGAACCGCCGTTTTGCGCGACACTGCTGAGATACTTTGCCGGTGGCTTGCCAAGCGCTTTCTTGAACATGGTGATGAAGGCGGTGACCGATTCATAGCCGAGATCGGCCGAAACCTGCTGCACGCTGGCGCCGGAGGCCAGCTCGCGCATCGCGACGATCAAGTGCAATTGCTGGCGCCAGCGCCCGAAGGTCAGCCCTGTCTCCTTGACCACGAGACGTGCGAGACTGCTCTCGCTGAGCGCGACGCGATTGGCCCATTCCGCCAGGGTGCTTCGGTCGGCAGCATCTTCCGCCAGCGCCGCGGCGATGCGCCTCAAGCGCGGCTCGGACGAGATCGGCAAATGTAGCTGCTGGACAGGCATGCGCGGCAGTTCGGTGAGCAGTACCCTGGTCAGGAGCTCGCCCCTCCTATCATCGTCCTCACCGCGATCCGCCAGCTCGATGATGAGCTCGCGCAGCAACGGCGAGATCGAAAGCGTGCAGCACCGGTCCGGCAGGTCGGCAGCTCCCGGTTCGATATAGACGAAAAAAATCCGAGCATTGGCGGTCGCGACGTTGCTGTGCTGCATGCCACCCGGAATCCACACCCCGCAATGAGGCGGCACCATCCACAGGCCGCTGGGAACGCGACATGTGACGCCACCGCCCAGCGCGAAGACGAGTTGCGCCTTGCGGTGGCGATGGTCCGGCACCTCGGCCCTGGTCTCGGGAACGTCGACGCGCACGGCAATTGCCGGTGCAAGGACGTCATCGGGATTGAAATTCGGCCAGGGGTAGCGAAGCGGCTGTCTCATATTGACTGATTTTAGCGATCATGTGACATGATAGCTAAATTATTCCATCGGCAAAGTCGATAGGCTCCGACCGCGAATGAGTCAGGAGCCTGCAAAGACGATGAGAAAGATTGTTCAGACGCCCGGCGGTCGTGCTGAAAGACCGGGCGGTGGATCGCATCGTCAGCGGCCATCGGAGACGGCGACAGCTTGGCCTGTTCGGCCCGCTGCATCGACGTGCGGCTGGGCTCCGAGATCCTCCGCCCCGCGCCTGCCCCGCCAAGCCGGGCACGTCCGAGGCATGGCACGCCGCAGCAAGGACGCATGACGCCATGCTCGCTTTAATCACCTCTCTCAACAGCGCCACAGGGTTGAAGCTCGCCGAGCTTGACGAACCCGAGCCCGCCCCGCACGAGGCGCTGGTCTCGGTCCGGGCTGTCTCGCTGAACCGCGGCGAACTGCGCCTGCTCAACATCCGCCCGAACGGCTGGGTGCCTGGCCAGGACGTCGCCGGAATTGTCGAGCGCGCCGCGGCCGATGGCTCCGGGCCGGCCGTCGGCGCCCGCGTTGCGGCTCTGGTCGACGAGGCGGGGTGGGCCGAAAATGTTGCCGTTCCAACCGACCACCTCGCCATCCTGCCGGACGACGTCAGCTTCGTTGCCGCCGCCACTGTTCCGGTCGCAGGCACGACCGCGCTGCGGACCCTGCGCCTTGGCGGCGAGCTGGCCGGCCAGCGGGTCCTGATTACCGGCGCAAGCGGCGCGGTCGGCCGTTTCCAGGTCCAGCTCGCCAGCCGGCAGGGCGCGTTGGTGACGGCGGTCGCCGCCTCCCGGCATGCCGCGGATCTCCGCAACCTGGGAGCCGGGCGGGTCGTCGAAACGGTCGAGCTGGCCGAAGGACTGTTCTCGCTGATTGCCGAGTCGGTCGGCGGCGATAGCCTCGCACACGCGATCGAACGGGTGGCGCCTGGCGGGACCGTCGTCATTTTCGGCTCGAGCAGCGGCGAACTCACGCCCATCGGCTTCCGCCAGTTCGTGCCGGGTCACGAGGGCGCGCGGCTTCAGACCTTCGCCTACTACACGTCCGGTCCGGAGGTCGGCGCCGACATCGCCTCGCTGCTCGCGCTGATCGCAGCCGGCCAGCTCGAAACGCGCGTGGTCCTGACCGTGCCGTGGCGGGACGTCGGCCAGGCCCTCGACGCGCTGCGGCAGCGCAGCATCAGTGGCAAGGCGGTGCTTACCGTAACCGAATGAGCAGCCGCGGCCGCCGGACGGGACAGGTATCTATCCCAGGGGCCGCTACGGCAACGTGAGTCCGTCCGCGATTGCCCGTTGAAGCCGGCGCCTGCTTCCGCTAAGAAGCCGTGGCTGGCCGGTTTACCGGCTGGTTCGTTTTTGGGATCGCCGATCCTGAAGGCACCCGTAGCTCAGCTGGATAGAGCGCTGCCCTCCGAAGGCAGAGGTCACAGGTTCGAATCCTGTCGGGTGCGCCAAACTCCACAGAATTATCTATAGTTTTTGTTTCGACCCCGTTCTTTTGCTTTCCGTTGTGTGGTTGAGGTAACACGCATGTTGTATTCACCATTCCGCGCTCAATTCTCCGGCGGCTTGTGGTTGCAAGGCGCAGGATGCACAAGGCACCTAGAGTAGGCTTGCTTCGCCTAATAATGACGCAATAGGTTGCGATCCAGTCTCATAACGGCGGAATGCTGAATGCCCAAGAGATCGAGTCACAAGTCAGGCAGTGAGCTATTCATCGTCGACAATAGTGCCGAGGAATGGAAAGCTCTCAGGTACTTGCGCGATTGGTGCCAGATCTCGAAGGCGATTGATATCGCAACGGGCTATTTTGAGATCGGCGCCTTGCTGGCCTTGGAAGGCGAATGGCAGAAGGTTGGAAAGATACGCATCCTTATGGGGGATGATGTCTCGCGACGTACCAAAAGGGCGTTCGAAGCTGGGCTCGAGCGCATCCAGCAAAAGTTGGACTTCAGCGTAGAGCAGGAGAAGCTAAAGAACCACTTCCTGAGCGGAGTCGGGTCGATTGTCACCGCTATCGCATCAGGTCAAATTGAATGCCGAGTGTATCGAAAAGACAAGTTCCATGCGAAGGCCTACATCACACATGGAATCTTGGAGGTCGTGGGGTCGTCGGCCCTTGTTGGCTCGTCAAATCTCACATTGCCGGGCTTAACTGAAAACATTGAGCTGAACGTCCAAATCACAGGCACTCCGGTGGCGGTTTTGCAAGAGTGGTTTGAAGAGCGCTGGGAGGAGGCAGAAGACGTTACGCCCGACATCCTGTCAGTGGTGGAGCGCCATACTCGTAGCTACTCTCCTTTCGATGTCTACGCACGGGCGTTACAGCAGTATTTCGAGGGGCACGAGGAGACCGCCGGCGAATGGGAGACGAATTCTTCATCGATTTATCCCGTTCTGGCGAAGTATCAACGCGACGGGTATGCCTCTCTTCTAAAGCGAGCCGAACGGTATGGCGGAGCATTCCTCTGTGATGGCGTAGGCCTTGGCAAAACCTTCGTCGGGCTGATGTTGATCGAGCGCTTCGTGAAGCACGAACAGCTGAATGTTGCGCTATTCGTGCCCAAAGCGGCAAAGGGGCCTGTTTGGGAGCGAGAGCTGGCAAAGCGCCTGCCCGATGTCTTCAAGGGGTTCAGTCATCTCAAGATCTTCAGCCACACTGACCTGATGCGTGACAAGATGGCGGATGAGCTGGAGCAAGTTAGAACCCAAGCTGATGTTATCATCGTCGATGAAGCGCATCATTTCCGGAATACCGGTACGAGGGGCAGCGAGGGTGAAGGCCGCAGATCACGCTACTGGCGGCTTTACGATATAGCCAAGGGCAAGCAGATTTACCTTCTCACCGCCACACCGATCAACAACAGTCTTCTCGATTTTCAGCACATGGTTGAGCTGTTCTCCCAACACAAAACAGACCATTTCGCCGAGGCGCCACTCGGTATCCATTCGCTCCCCGGCCACATCCGGCAGCTTGAGAAGGCTATCGAAAAGGAGATTTACGGTACGACAGGCGAAGAACCGCTGGACCTCAATCTTGCAGATGCCGCACCCAAATTGTTCGCGGATCCTTTGTTCGATGCCCTCGTCGTCCAGCGCAGCCGGCGCTATGTGAAGGAGAGCATGGTGAGGGAGGGTCCCGGCGAAGTTCTATTTCCCGAACCTCGCAAACCGAAAGTAATCAACTATTCGGTCAAGCAGACATATGGGAAACTCCTGGACATGGTGGCAGTCGCCTTCCAGAAGCAAGCCCCGCTCTTCGTTCTCGGCATCTACAATCCTTACGCCTACTATAAAGGCGGAGATCCTGATGTTATCCCAGCGCTCGAACGCGGGCGGCGGCAGCAGGTGGTTGCACTCATTCGGACGAGCTTCTTGAAGCGGTTCGAAAGCTCGGCTGAAGCTTTTCGGCAGTCGTGCTGGGGACTGCTTCAGAAGCTGCTTGCGTGGGCTGAGGTGCATGCCGAGACGGCGCACGAGAAGTCTTCCTTGGAGCGCTGGAAGCGCAAGAACGCCAAACTGCTGGACTATTCTCCACAACTCGACCTCCTGTCCGAGGAAGAGGAGGATGATTTGGTCACCCCTGAGCTGCTGGATGCGGTCGAAAAGCTCCCCCGCGACGATTTCGCCGTTGACGAGATTCTGCAGGATACGCTGCAGGATCTTGAACAGATTGCTGACTTTCTCAATGAACTTGAAAATTTCAAACCGAGGCAAGACAAGAAGCTCACTGAGCTGATCAAGCTTCTGAACACTGACCCGGTGGCCAGCAAGCACAAGGTGCTGATCTTCTCCGAATTCGGCGACACGGCGCGATACCTGGCGGAGCAGCTTAAACTGGCCGGCATCAAGGGCGTCGATCAAATCGATAGCAACACGTCGGGAGATCGCGCTCGGATCATCGAGCGATTTTCACCATATTACAACGAAAGCTCCCGTGGAGCCCTGGTCAAAGCCAGCCGGGAAGAAATTCGAATACTCATCTCGACCGATGTGCTGTCCGAAGGCCTCAACCTTCAGGACGCAACACGGCTGATCAACTACGATCTCCATTGGAACCCGGTGCGGCTGATGCAACGCATTGGCCGTGTCGATCGGCGGATGAACCCGGAGATCGAAAAGCGCATCGTCAGGGATCATCCAGACCAGCAGTTGTTGCGGGGCACCGTAGGGTATTGGAACTTCCTGCCGCCTGGCGAGCTCGACGACCTTCTGCGTCTCTATCAAAGGGTGTCGCACAAGACGCTCCGCATTTCAAAAACGCTTGGCATCGAGGGGCGTAAACTCCTCAGCGAGGACGATGACTACGAGGATCTGAGGAACTTCGACGAGCAAATGGAAGGCACGATCACTGCCGACGAGACAATGCATCTGGAATGGCAGGACCTGTTGCGCCATCACTCAGGTCTGACCGATACGGTTATGGCATTTCCTGACGGTATCTTCTCAGGCAAGGAGCATCCGAAGCCCGGGAGCAAGGCAGTCTTTTTCTGCTACGCGCGGCCAGGCTATGACAAGGATGCGAGCTCAAAGTCGGGCGAAGACGAGTGGACTACGAACAGCGGCGACGTGAAATGGTATCTCTACGATCTCTTCGCGGGCGTCGTCAGGGAGGAGGCGTCGGGCATCATCGACCTGATCCGCTCCGCGCCCGAAACACCCCGGCTAACGAAGATGGAGCGACCGGCTCTGTCCGATATTCGCGTGCTGGTCGAAAAGCACATTACCAAGACATACCTGCGCAAGGTGCAGGCACCATTGGGCGTCAAGCCTATACTTAGGGCATGGATGGAACTCGGCTAGGGCGGGTTTCGGGGGCAATCGATGAACGACATTACTGCCACACAACTGGCGCGAGTGACTAGTTTTCCGAAATTGGTCGACCTGCTGCGTGACAATCTGGAATGGCCGATCGGTCAAGATTACGGTTTCGACGACATTGTCTACGAATACGACGCTGAAGACCTCGGGCTTAAAGTAGACGAAATTGCCAAGATCCGCGAGATCCACCAGCTGCGGCCACTGATAACGGGTCAGCCTTGGGGCATCTTCTTCATCTCGTTCGAAGACAAGAGTATTTCGGTGACGGTACTGCGGCGCATGCTGCGGGCACTGGTGGTCAAAAAACGTTCCAGCGCTCAGACTGCCGACCGCCAATCCTGGAAACTACACGATCTGATTTTCGTCACCAATTTTGGCAAATCGGGCGACCGTGAAATCGCCATCGCCCACTTTGCCGATGGGGCGGAAACTGGCGATCTTCCGGTACTGAACGTTCTGGGCTGGAATGGCAAAGACACCAGATTGCACAATGCACGCGCCGCAGAATTGCTGCAGCACCGTCTTCGCTGGCCAGATGACACAAGTAATCTAAACGTCTGGCGAGCAAGCTGGTCGGCGGCTTTCGAGTTGCGCCACGGCCAAGTGATCAAAACATCGAAAGATCTGGCAATCAGGCTGGCGGCCTTGGCAACCAACATCCGCGCTCGCGCCAATCAATTGCTCGCGGCCGAAAACGACAAGGGGCCTATGCGCACGATGCTGGAGGCCTTCCGCAAGAATCTGATTCAGGATTTGGACGCTGACGGCTTTGCCGACATGTTTGCCCAGACCATCGCATACGGTCTATTGGCCGCCCACATTTCGCGGCCGTCAGGCGGACTAGTCGCCGACAATCTTGTCGACATGGTTCCAAAAACCAACCCTTTCCTGCGTGAACTATTTGGTACCTTTCTGTCCCTCGGCGGTCGCGACAAACGCAAGGACATCGATTTTGATGAGCTTGGCGTTCGGGACGTGGTGACCCTGCTCACAGACGAGCACACGGACATGGCAGCAGTCCTGCGCGATTTCGGCGATCGTAATCCCAAAGAAGATCCCGTCATTCATTTCTACGAGCTATTTCTGAAAGAGTACGACCCGAAGAAGCGCATGCAGCGCGGAGTATTCTATACGCCGAGACCGGTGGTTAACTTTATTGTGCGGGTAGTAGATGACTTGCTGCGCAGCGATTTCGATCTGCCGCTAGGTCTGGCCGACACAACTACCTGGGGCGAGCTTGCTACGCGTAACGACAAGATCCGTATCCCGGCGCATGTGAAGTCCGACGCGCCATTTGTGCAGATCCTGGACCCGGGAACGGGAACGGGAACCTTTCTGGTCGAAGTGATCGACTTGATTGATAGAAGGATGAAAGCGCTCTGGAAAAGCGAAGGCAAGGGGGAACAAGTAATACAGACCCTTTGGGACGCGTATGTCGCCGAGCACCTACTGCCGAGATTGACCGGTTTCGAGTTAATGATGGCACCCTATGCCATCGCTCATATGAAGATCGGCATTGCGCTCCTAAATACCGGTTATCAGTTCGGCTCTGATGAACGCGCCCGGGTTTTCCTGACTAACGCCCTCGAGCCTGCTCGAGATCTTGATATGGAGTTCGTCTTTATGGCGGAGGCGCTGGCGCATGAGGCCCAGGCGGCTAACGACGCCAAGGCGAAATCCGCTTTTACGGTGGTGATGGGTAACCCTCCCTATTCAGTAAAATCATACAACAACGGCAATTGGATTCTCGCTCTTTGCGAAGATTACAAAAGAAATGTTAGGCAAGAGGAGAGTCAGATTCAAGGGCTTTCAAACGATTATATTAAATTTATACGGTTATCTCAGTATTATATAGGGAAATCCAGCGCTGGTATCGTCGGACTTATAACGGGGCATGGTTATTTGCTTGGCACTCAACCGCGAGACTTGCGACACTCACTCTTCAATGAGTTCTCTCGACTTATTGGCACTGACTTGAACGGTAGCCTCCGGAGAGATTCGGTTGATGGCATCGATGAACCAATTTTCGAGATTATTACTGGTGTGGCTATCGGCCTTTTTAGCCGTTTAAGCATCCCCAACGAAGGGGCGTTAGCAAGCTACCAAAGCATTGAAGGAACCTTTGAACAGAAGGAGAGCTGGATGCGTAGCGCCACAATCGAAGAGCTCAAAAGGCATGCAGTACATCCGACGGCGCCGAACTACTTTTTTTGGCGCCGCGGCGGCCTTGAGTCAGAATTTGAGGTATTCGCTGATTTGCCGACAATTTTTGGCACAGGTGATCGCGCTAACGATAAGGAAAAGTATTGGTCTACGGGCTTCGCTACGCAGCAAGATGATTTTGCAGTCGCATTTTCTGAAGATGAACTTTTTGGAAGAATGCACGATTTATCCATCTCTTCATCTCGCAAGCAGATCAGCAACGAGTTTAGAATGTGTTCTACTAATCAGTGGAACTATAGTGATGCAGTCAAATATGCACTGGGAACGTCATGGAAAGGTGATATTTCTTTAGTGGCATTCAGGCCTTTCGACTATCGATACTCTATTGTAAATCGAAGCGTTATGACGATTCTAAAGGAGAAAGTCCAAGGAAATTTCGATATCGATAATATAGCTCTTTTGACTTCCAGGTTAGTGAACGACTCGAAGTTTGCCCATGTCTTTTTAAGCACACGGCGAACAGACAAAATATTCCTTTCGTCGAAGAGTTCGACTAATACATATACGCTCCCCCTGTGGCTCAAACCTTCTGCTGGCGAAACATACCGCCGCCCGAACGTCAATGGGAAGTATGCAGTTGCGTTCGCTGCGACAGTCGACCTGCTTTATGAAGACGGCATGCAGCGCCGTCAGCAGGGGAGCCTAAGCGCCGCCGTATGGGATGGACGAGGTGACCTCGACAAGACCTTCGGCCCGCGCGATCTGTTCGACTGGATTTACACTGTTCTACATTCAACCGGCTACCGCACGCGATATGCCGAATTCCTGAAATCCGATTTCCCGCGCATCCCTTCGCCTAAGGACCGAGACACCTTCGCCGCCCTCGTGCCACTCGGCCGTGCGCTCGTGGCTCTGCATCTCCTGAAACCGGATGAGGCACCCGCGCTGCAGAACCCGGAAATCCGTTTCGCCGGCCATGGTGAAGCCCATATTGAAAAGGGTTTCCCGCAATACACGAATGGAAAGGTGATGATTAATGCATCGCGTTGGTTCGAGGATGTGCCGCGCGAAACATGGGATTTCTATGTTGGCGGTTATAAGGTCTGCGAGAAATGGCTGAAAGACCGCGCTGCCAAAGGCGGCAAGAACCCATCAGCCGGCCATATTCTGACCGATGACGACATCCTCCATTACCGCCGCGTCGTCACTGCCCTCACGGAAACGCGCCTTACTATGGCCGAGATTGACCGTGTCATCGATGTCCATGGCGGATGGCCCAAAGCCTTCTACATACCCCCTCCACCGCCGCCAACGGTCGAGGAAATCATACAGGCCGACGAGAGCAGGGAGCTTGAGTTCAAAAGCACATTCCAATGGGATGTGCGCGAGCGAAAGCAGAATAAGGATTTACAAAAAAGCGTCCTCAAGACCCTCGTGGCCTTTATGAATTCAGGCGGCGGCACACTTGTGATCGGCGTGACCGACGACAAGGAGATACACGGGCTGGACGATGACTTGAGCATCACCAAGGGCAGCCTCGACGTATTCGAGCAGACATTGTTGAATGTTTTTTCCAGCGCAATCGGTGTGGCTTACGCCCAGCACATTGTGATGCGATTTGCCGATGCGCCTGGAGGAAAGAAAGTGTGCGTCGTAGACGTGAAAGCGTCGCAGGAACCCGCCTTCCTTGAGTTCCAAGGTAAACACGAGTTCTTCATTCGTCGGGGCAATGCTTCCGTCAGTTTGAACCCGAGCGAACAACACACTTACACTCGTCAACGGTTCGCAAAGGCATAGAGGTCACGACGCGTGCCTGCCAGCGAGCTGAGAGGCTCTCTTCATCCGCCGGGTGCGCCAACCTGCGATCTGTCGATCCCTAAACTTCAGCCACATCTCTGCAGACGGACGTCACCACGGCCACCCCCCGATCTCACTGATGCTCTGGAACTCAATCGGCCTCGAACGATTTCTTCATCAGCAGATTTCGAAGGAGACGCCCCCGTGCCCGCACCGCCCGAAATGGATGTCGTTCTCGAAAAGCTGCCGTTGAGGATCGGCGCCTACATACCTGACGATTTGCTGGAGGACTGGTTCGCGCCGGGGACGGGCATGAACCCGGTCAGCAAGGAGGCGCTTGCCGCCGCCAAGAATTACGGCTGGCGCTTCGAATGCGAGTTCAAGCACTACCCCGAACGCAAAGAAGGCGTGTTCTGGAAGTGGGTGCCGGCGATCTGACCGGCGCTGGACGGTTCATCGTTCCGCGGAAACGCAGAACCGGTCTATCTTATTGTTTGACGTAAATACCGGACGGAAAACCGCTTCACACTTTTCCTGGAATTGCTCAGCCTCCGCCTATCGGCGTCATCACCTTGCCGGTTCCGCCGCATTCGGGGCAGGTCTGGCCGTCGATCATGCCTGACCCTGCACAGCGCCGGCAAATGTTCTCGCCAGCGCCGGGGACGCCTGCCGGAACCTCGTCCATGTTGGTTTGAGCGGCCTGCCGGGACTTGCCCTGCAGCTTGTTTCTCAACCGGGCGACCGAGCCTTCGTCGACCTCGAGCGGCCTGCTGCTATCGTCCGGCAGGCCTTCGCCGGATTGGCCGATGGTTTCATTGCGCGGCCGGTCGTTCGCGCCTGTCGTGATCTTCTGAGCCATTGCCGTTGCCTTTACGCCTTGCAATTTTTCGAACGCCTCAGCTCCGCAGAGGTTCCGGTTGCGGCCAGCCGACTTCAGCCGGGTTTTGCCCGCGCCGGCCGGCGGCTGCGGCTGGTGAGGATGGTGGGAAGCGTGACCGGACGAAAATCCCAGCTGTCGACACCGACGTCATACTGGCGTGTGACCGGGGTGAGCCGGCCGTGCGAATGGCCATGCAGGTCGATCGACCTCCGGCCGATCTGGTTCCAGGTGCGAAAAGGATAGTGGCAAAGGATCAGCAGGCTGCCGCCGAGCGTCAGCTCCTTGTAGTGTTGCGTGCTCGCCCAACCCGTCGCGTCAATGGTGGCCGCAGCATCGTTGTTGCCGATGATCAAGTGCTTGCTGCCATGAAGAGACGCCAGAAGCGACGACACGAACGCGGCCGATCCCCTGGCAAAATCGCCGAGATGCCAGACCTCGTCCTCCGGCCCGACAGTCTCGTTCCAGAACGCAATGAGCGCCCGATCATGCTCCGCCAGCGAGCCGAACGGGCGGCGGTCGATGCGCAAAATGCGCGGGTCGCTGAAATGCGTGTCGGCGGTGAAGTAGATCATGCGCTGGAGCCTGTTTCGAACTGCCGATCTGGGCGCGTGGCGCACCAAGTCCATGTTGCTCTCCCCAATGCTTGCTCAACCCGCTCGATCGTCGGTTGTTCCTGTAAACAGGCCTAGGCGGCTTCCGCTTGTTGGAACTTTAAGAAGGGGGAACTTTAAGAAGGGAGAACTTTAAGAAGGGGAACTTTGAAACGGGGGAACTTTGAAATGAGACGCAGGTTAGAATGCTTGAGGCCGATGCTCTGAAAGGACCTCGACGATGACCGACGCAGCACCCGTTGGGCGAAGCCCGGCTCAAGCGCGGGGCGATATCGACGCCGGGCGCGGAGGGGATAAGACACCGGGAATCGACCCAGCCGCGGCTCCCATGGAAACGGACGCGGAATCGGCCGGCAGCGTTCCGGCAAAGGATCGGTCTGCGCCTCATGAAAAGCCGGAGTTCACCAACCAGGCGAGCTATGCCAATGCGATGCGTCCGCTGAAGGATGAGCCCGACGTCCAGCCGCGCCGATATGGGCCGGTGCTGGTGATTGCCGCCATCGTCGTGCTGGCCGCGGCGGTTTTCATCGGCGCAGCCATGCTGCGCTGAATATCGCAGATCCGAGAGCAGTGGCTGGACATTTTGCTTCCGGTCCGGGAACTTGCTGACGCGCCAGGTTGAGGCGCGATCAGTCCGGTGCACGTTGACCACGAACCAGGAATTCTTTGCCCGAGACGCCACCACCGTGGCGCGCGACATGATTGGCGCGACGCTGCTTTTGCACGGCGTTGGCGGCATCATCGTCGAGACCGAGGCCTATCGCCCCGATGACCCGGCTTCGCATGCTTTCGGTGGCAGGACGGTGCGCAATGGCGCAATGTTCGGCACCCCAGGCAGCGCCTATGTCTATCGCTCCTATGGCCTGCACTGGTGCCTCAATGCCGTGTGCCTGCCCGGCAGTGCCGTGCTCATCCGCGCAATCGAACCGCAATCCGGGCTGGAGGTGATGCGGGCCAATCGCGGCATTGACGACCCCCGGCTGCTTTGTTCGGGACCGGGTCGCCTTTGCCAGGCGCTGGCAATCGACAAATCCCATGACGGGCTGCCGCTGGACGTGCCGCCATTCGAA
This sequence comes from Mesorhizobium sp. M0904, assembly GCF_040319475.1. Lineage (NCBI taxonomy): Bacteria > Pseudomonadati > Pseudomonadota > Alphaproteobacteria > Hyphomicrobiales > Phyllobacteriaceae > Mesorhizobium > Mesorhizobium sp. M0904. Next base: position 32,248 of record NZ_JAMYOC010000024.1, read on the forward strand.
TTCAGGCAGCCGGGCGACGCCAGCGCCATTCTTACAGGCCGCCGGATCGGCATTTCCAAGGCTGTCGATGCCGAGTGGCGGTTCGGGCTGCGCGGCTCGGATTATCTGAGCCGCAAGTTCTGACGCCTGCGGCAGCGGCAGAGCAACTGCCTGGCATCACTCGTCGGGTTTGCCGAGATGCATGGGTGTCGCCTGCTGGCGGGCTTCCCTGGTCACCTCGTCGGCTCCGGCAGGTGAAATCCCCCGCAACGCCTTCGCGGCTTCGACCAGGCGCCCGCGATCATTGCCGAAGCTCTTGATCAGCTGACGGACCTGGTCGGCGGTGATGCCGTTCTGCTGGGCAAAATACTCGACTTCACGGTCGTCTTCCGCCGAAACGCGATCGCGGTCGCGGAAATCCCGCTTGCTCTTATCGTCGGCCATTTTTTCCTCCTGGTGGAGCTTTGCATCAACGGCAACGTGGGCAAGCGGCTTTCGTTGCCGCCACCAGGCGGACTTTTGCGCGGTCGAGCCGACTGACCAGGAACCATGAGGCGAGCAGCCGGTTTGGCTTGGATGCAGCAGCCACCAATTCATACCGATGGAGATTACGATGACGCTCGCAAGCAAAACCACTGTAATTGCCGCGGCGCTGGCTATGTTGGCCGCGCCGGCATTCGGCCAGACGAGCCCGCCCGCGCCCGCAGCTCCGGCGCCCGGAATGAGCGGGCAAAGCCAGGATGCCATGCGCGATATGATGCGCCAGATGATGACCGAGATGTTGGAGGAGAGAATGCAAGAGGATCGCGCGCCCCGGGCGGAACGGCGTGGTCGCGACCGCCGGCATCACGACTACAGGATGGGCACGCCTGACCGAGATTGGGAGACGGGTGGCGGCGGTGGCATGGGACGGGGGATGCATGGCGCGAGGATGCGAATGATGTTCGCCATAGTCGATGCCGATGGCGACGGCGCGCTTTCTCAGGCAGAAGTCCAAGATTTCGTCGGGCGGATATTCAACGCCGTCGATGAGGACGGTGACGGCAGCGTCGACATGCAGGAAATCCGGTCCTTCTTCCACGGAGGCGGCGCCGAGGACCAGGAGTAAGTCTCCCACCGGTCGGCAAGAGGCCTAGCCGGGCAGCGCCACCTATGTCGGCCGGGGAAGATGAAAAGTCGCTGGCAATGGGATACGAGGCTGCCAGCCGGGGAGATCCGTTCCTTGGCTGGCCTTCGAACGCCGGCGGACCAATCAGACCAGCAGGGATTCGTTGCCATGACAGAGAAAATTACGGAGAAAACTCCGACCATCGCCCGTATCTGGCGCGGCAGAACCGTGCCTGAAAAGGCGGATGCCTACGAGAGTTACAATTACGAAGCCGGCATCAAGCCGCTGATTGAGAAGGCACTGGGCGTGCAGACCTTTCGCGAGGACACGCCGAGCCATTCGGAATTCGTGACGATCTCCTATTGGGAAAACGTCGAGGCGATGGCGGCGTTCACCGGCGGCGATCCGACGAAGATCCACCATCTGGAGCGTGACGAAGAGTTCCTGATCGAGCTGCCGTCGAGGGTGCAGGTGCTGCGCATCCGCTCCAGTCACGGTCGCCTGCAATAGCCCTGGTGAGCGCCGCCCGCTTGATCTAGGAAATCGCCGTCAGGTCGATCTCGGTAATGTGCCAGCGGCCGAGATTTGCGGTGTAGAGCTTATCGCCCTTGAAGGCGATGTTGGTGGGATGGGCGAGCGTGGTTGCCGCCGGATCCTCGATCAGCACCTCGAGCCCGCTATCCTGTCGCCAGCGATAGATGCGGCTCGGCTCGTAGCACGAGATGAACAGCGAACCGTCCGGCGCCACGGCGACGCCATCGGGGACGTTGTTCACGCCGTCCACGACGAGCTGGCGAGGTCCTGCCGTGCCGTCGGCACGGATCGGCACATAGCTGACGCAGGCCGCGTGGCTTTCCACGACGTAAAGCCCATTACCATCCGGCGCCATCGCCATGCCGTTGGCGAAGGCCATGGCCTCGCGGCACCACAGGCCGCCTTCGCCGGTCTTCAGATCATAGCGGAAGATACCGGAGCGGTTGTCTTCGCCGAGGCTATCGGAGACATAGAGCCAGCCGCGCGCCTCGTCGACGATCGGATAGTTCGGCACGCGGATGCCGGCCGAAGCGAAGCGTTGCATCTCGGCCACCGCGGCATCCCAGCGAAAGACCGCCGCATGTCTGAGATCGCAAGCAAAGCAGTTGCCTGCGCTATCGAAAGCGATGCCAAGCAGAAAGCCTTCCGTGCCACCCATCCGTTCGACCGAGCTGCCATCGGCGGCCAGCCGCAACAGGTCGCCGGTTTCGGTGCCGCACCAGATCGAGCCGTCGCTATGGATGGCCACGCCTTCAGGATGCGCGACGCGCGGGTTGGTGAAGATGCCGTCGAAGAAGATCTTGGCGGCCGACATTTCGAGCAACGGCTTTGCCATGGGACCTTCAGCCTCCTGCGGCCTGCGCGGCGATGCAGCGCTCGACCATGATGCGGTCGGCCGCGAGTATCTCGGCGATCAGCGCGCCGCGCTCCTTGGCGCTGACGAATTCCAGTCGCCGCAGGCCGAGCGGGTCGATCCGGTTTCGCAGGACATCGAGCGTTTCGTTCGCGGGCAGCGGAACGTTGCGGCAATCGGCAGCGAATATCACAGCAAATCCGGTGGCATCCTGGATCTGCTGGCGCGTCACGCCCGGCATGGTCTCGATGACGGCCAGTTGCCGGCTCTCCCGGTCGAGCCGAAACACACAAAGGTCGGTGAACACTAGCGCCGCGCCGGTCCGGTAGCCCATCGGCTCGCGTTCGGCCTGCGTCAACAGTCCGCGCGCCGAGCTGGCGATCTCGACCGCATCGACCAGCGACTGCACGGAATGGCGGGGGACGTAGAGCAGATAATCGCGGTGCATGTTGGCGACATCGGCCATGCCGCCTTGCCCGGGCAGCCGGATGGCGCTGCCATCGCGTTTGCGCAAGGCTATGGTGTTGACGCGGCCGCGTCGATCGACCTGCGCGGCACCGACGATCTCATGCGTCACTGCGCCGGCCTGATAGTAGGTCGAATAGGTGTCGTCGCCGCCGGCATGCGCCACCGCCGTTTCGCAATCGAGGCTTTCGATCAGCGACAGGATCATCGGGCTCGGCGCGATGTCGAGATGGCCGCAACTCATGGTGGCGATGATCATGTCCGGCGCGTGCGTCGCTTTGGCCAGCCGATAGGCGACATTGGCCAGCGGCGACACCGCGCCGGCACTGGCAAAGCTGTCATTGTCGAGTTCGGCGGCGATGCGGGCGGCGATGATCTCGTCGATGGACGCCTGCTTTTCACCGTGCACGAGCCCGGGCATGGCGAGGACTGTCTCAGCCCGGACTTTTGCAGCGTCTTGAACCCGCTCCGGCACGCCTTCCGAAGGCATGCTCAGGCTGTCCGACAAAGGTGTTTCCTTGGCCGCGAACGTCCCCGCCAACGCTTGATAATCCGTCACATAGAATGGCAGGCAGGAGGCGGGATAGGCGCCGCCCGGCGCCAGCGCTATGGCCGACACCTGATTGCGGGTCAAAATGCTTTGCCGGCCGTCATGGCGCAGCGCCCCGACCGGGACGATTTCCTCAAGCGTGACCAGCACCTGGCGCGCCGCGCCGGCCATGGCGAAATCCAGCGCCCGCGGCCCGATGATCTGGACATTGCCGCTCTCGTCGGCGCGCTGGCCATGGACGACGAACGTGTCGAGCCGCAAGGCCGGGATGAACCCGATCTCGGTTCTGGCAATGGGATCTGGCACGGCGATCGCGCCCGGCACGCGCGCCAGCATGTCCGAGCCCTCGGGAAGCTGAAACGGCATCGACGGCAGGTTCTGCTGCGCCGCCCGCAACGCCTGGATCATGGCCAGCGCCGTCCAGTCGCGGACCGGCACGGCATTGGTCTCGGCGGCCGCGCGGAAGCGCGGCGGCAAGCCAAAAATGTCGAGGCTGGAAAAGCAGATGTCGATCTCCGCCACGGCATCCGCTTCGAGGAGCAGTTCGAGCGGCAGGCCGCCGGCCCAGCAGACATAGCGTAGGCCTTTGACGCCCGAGCGGGCGATGGCGCGCAGCAGGGCGATCGGCAACCGGGCAAAATGATGCCCGCCGACGCCGAAGACATCGCCGCCGCCGACCATCGCGGCCAGGCTCTCGACATCGGTGAAGCGCGGCCGGTTCGGCTTGACCAGGGATGTCATTGCCCAGCCTTCGGCCGCGCGGCGCTTTTTTCGGCGAACGCCTTCACCCGCTGCTGGCCGGTCTCGCTACGATAAAGCCGGCCCAGTACGTCGCGCTCCATGGCAAGGCCTCCCGCCAAGTCGCCCGACACTGCGTGCGCTGTCAGCGCCTTCAATGCCTCGATCGCGGCAGCCGGTTCGGCGGCTATCATGCCGGCGAGTTCCAGCGCCCGCGGCATCAGCTTTTCGGCGTCGACGACTTCGTTGACCAGCCCGGCGGCGACGAACTCGGAAGCCGGCACGATGGCGCCGGTCATCAGCAAAAGGTTGGCGCGGTTGCGGCCGAGCTTTTGGACGCTGCGCTGCGTGCCGCCGCCGCCGGGGACCAGCCCTAGCTTGATCTCCGGCAGGCCGAGCTTCGCGAACTGGTTCGCGATGACGATGTCGCAACACAGCACCAACTCCATACCGCCGCCGAGCGCAAAACCATTGACCGCGGCGATGACCGGCTTGCGGTTGTTCTCGACTGCCGCATACATGCGCGTGCCGGCGGCCTGGAAGGCGTCGAACTCGATAGCTGTCTGGGCAGCGTATTCCTTGATGTCGGCGCCGGCCATGAAGCCGCGCCCCTCGCCGGTCACTACGATCGCGCCGACGCCGTCATCCTGCGACAGCGCCTCGAAAACCTCGGTGATCTCGCTTTGCATCAGCCGGTTCATGGCGTTGAGCTGATCGGCGCGCCGGAAGGTGACGACTGCGACGCGCCCGGATATTTCCAAGCTGAGTGTCTGGTAAACGCTCATCGTCAGGCAGCATCCACGGTCATATCGCCGGACGCCTCAAGCGCTGCAATCTCGCCGCTGGAGAGGCCGAACTCGGCCAGTATCTCGCGGCCATGCTGGCCGACCAGCGGCGCCGGCCGCTCTATGGTAGCCGGCGTCTCGCTCATCTTGACAGCCGGCGCGACCACCCTGACCTTGCCGCCGCGCGGATGATCGTAGCTGGTGATCATGCCCAGGTGCTTAACCTGCGGGTCCTCGGCTGCGCGCCTTATGTCCTTCACCTCGGCGCACCAGATGTCGGCTGCGAGCAGCCGCGCCAGCAGGTCCTGCGTGGCAAACTTCCTGGTTTCGGCGTTGACTTTGTCGAACACCTCGTCGCGTTTGTCGAACAGCGTCTTCAGATCATCGTAGACAGCAAGCTGCGGCGCCTCCAGCACTTCATACAGCGTCTTGAACGGGCTCATGGCGATCGACACATAGCCACCGTCCTTCGCTTGGTAGATACCGAACGGCGCCTGCATGCCGGGGTGGCCGATGCCTGAATTCGGGCGCACGAAATCCTCGCCGAGAATTGAGCACGGCGACATATTCTTGATTGAGGTGCGCCAGCATCCCGGCCAGCAGATTGACCTCGATCTTCTGGCCCTTGCCGGTCTTCTCGCGATAGTAGAGCGCCGACAATATGCCGTAGACCATGTTCATGGCGCCGATCTGGTCGGCGAGGCCGGCACCGGCCGGAACAGGGGCCTGATCGCCGCGGCCGGTGTTGGAGATCAGCCCGGACAGCCCCTGGATCAGCATGTCCTGACCGGGACGCTCGACATAGGGGCCTTCCTCGCCATAGCCGGAGCCAGAGCAATAAATTATGGCGGGGTTGACCGCCTTGAAATCCTCGTAGCCATAGCCGAGCCTGGCGAGCACGCCGGGGCGGAAATTCTGCACCACCACGTCCGCCTTCTTGGCCATGTCCATGATGATGGCATGCACCTTGCGGCTTTTCAGGTTGAGCGCGATGGAGCGCTTGTTGCGGTTCCAGGCGAGGAAATTCGGGCTTTCGGAGCCGCCGACCCATTTGGCGAAGAAGGTCATGCCGCGGAACATGTCGCCGGCGCCTGAACGCTCGATCTTGATGACGTCGGCGCCCATGTCGCCGAGCAGCTGCGTGGCGAACGGCCCCTGCAGCAGATGGCTGAAATCGAGGATGCGGACGCCTTCGAGGGCCTTGTTCATTTTTGTCTCATTGGTTGTCAAAGCAGGTCGGGTACGTAGCGGGGTGCGGCGGTGAGGCCGCCGTCGACGCGCAGGTCGGTACCGGTGGTGAAGCCGGCGGCGTCGGAGGCGAGATAGACGGCGGCTTCTGCCACTTCGGACGGTTTGCCGATGCGACCGAGCGGATGCATTTTCACCCAGGCCTTGGCGAGATTGCCGCCGATCTCCTTGATCAGTTTGTCGTTCATCGGCGTGTTGATGGTTCCGGGCGAGATCGAGTTGACGCGGATGTTGAGCGGGCCGAACTCGACCGCCATCTGACGCGTCATCGCCATCACCGCACCTTTGGCGCCGGCATAGGCGGTCCAGCCGTCGAGCCCGATATGACCTTGCGCCGAGGCCATGTTGATGATCGAGCCCGATTTCTGCGCGATCATATGCGGCAGCGCATATTTGCAGCCGCGGAACACGCTGGTCAGGTTGACCGCGATCAGCCGGTGCCACTGCTCGTCGGTCATCTCATGGACCGGCATGCCGCCGATGGCGATGGCGGCATTGTTGACCAGAATGTCGAGATGACCGGTCTTGCCGATGGCGCCGTCTATCAGGGCGGCGATGTCGGCCTCCTCCGCCACGTCGCAATGGATGTAGTCAGCGCGGTGGCCGGCGGCGCGCAGCTCGGCTGCGAATTTTTCGCCCTTCTCATCATTGATGTCGCCGAGGAAGACGTGCGCGCCCTCACGCGCCATTGCCTCGCTGATCGCATGGCCGATGCCGTCGGCGGCGCCGGTGACGATTGCGGTTTTCCCTTTGAGACGATCCATGTCAGACTCCAATGGCGCGCCGGCGCTTCGCTTCGTCGAAAGCGACGGCGGCAATGATGATCATGCCGGTGATGACCAATTGCCATTCGGTCGGCAGGCCGAGCCCGCGCAGCCCGTTGGACAGGAACTGCAGGATCAACACGCCGAGCGCCATGCCGGTCAGGCTGCCGATGCCGCCGGCAAGGCTCACCCCGCCGAGCACGGTGGCGGCGACGACCTGGAACTCGAAATTCAGCCCGGCCGTATGCTGCGCCGAGCCGACGCGGGCGGCTAGGATAATGCCGGCTACCGTTGCCAGCAGCGCGCTGATGATGAAGCAGATGAACTTGACGCGGCGCACGTCGTAGCCTGCCAGCCGCGCTACTTCCGGATTGCCGCCGACGGCATAGATCTGCCGCCCGAACGGCCGGTGCTGCATCACGTAGGCGAAGACGGCGAGCAGAACGATGGCAATGACAGCCGAATAGGGAACGACGTTGAACAGGCGACCGTCCGACAGCGCGATGAAGCTGTCGAGCGCTGCATCATCGGGGATGGCGCGCTGGCCGGTGTAGAGGTAGACACCGCCGCGCATGATGAACATCGTGCCCAGGGTCACGATCAGCGAGTTGATGCCGGCATAGGCCGTCAGATAACCATTCACGACGCCGATGATCAGCCCGAACAGCAACGCGCCGCTGATGCCGAGCACAAGCGAGTTGGTGTCGTTCATGATGATGATCAGCGGCAGCGCGATCGTCGCCAGCAGCGAGCCGATCGAGATGTCGACCTCGCCGGAGATGAAGACGATGGCGCAGCCTATGCCGGCTGTCAGCGCTAGCGAAGCCTGACCGAGCACATTGGTGATGTTGCGCACAGAGAAGAAATTCTCGGCGGTGAAGGAAAAGAACGCGATCACCAGGATGAGGCAGAGGAGCAATGCCACTTCCTGCCGTGCGACGAGCCGCGCCAGCATGGACGGCGCAGATTTCGTGGTGTCGGTGCTTGCCAGGCTCATCACTTGGTCCCTTTGCGGAGCGTCATCGTCTTAGCCGATCGCCGCATTGAGGATGTTCTCCTGCGTGGCCTCGTCGCGGGACATGATCGCGGTGAGGCGACCTTCGCAGATCACCGCGATGCGGTCGGCAAGCCCCAGCAGCTCGGGCATTTCGGACGTCATCATGACGACCGCCAGGCCCTCGCCGGCGAGCCGGTCGATGAGCGCAAAAATCTCCGATTTGGCGCCGACGTCGATGCCGCGGGTCGGTTCGTCGACGACGATCACCTTGAGACCGCGCATCAGCCAGCGCGAGATCAGCACTTTCTGCTGATTGCCGCCGGACAGGTTCTTGACCTGCTGGAACAAGCTCGGCGTCCTGATGCGGAAGCGGTCGACATAGTCCTGCACCGCTTTGCGTTCGCTTGCCTTATCGACGAAGCCCATCCTGGCGAAGGCACCGAGCGAGGCGAGGCTGGCATTCTGGTAGACCGGCAGCTCGCCCATCAGCCCTTCGCTCTTGCGGTCTTCGGTGAGCAGGCCGATGCCGAGCCGGACGCCGGTGTGCGTGTCGTGCGGCAGCAGCGGGCTGCCATCGACCGAAATCGTGCCGGAAGTGATCGGATCGTAGCCGACGATGGCCTTGGCGAGCTCGGTCCGGCCCGCTCCCATCAAGCCGAAGAAGCCGAGGACTTCGCCGGCATGCGCTTCGAACGACACGTCCTTCAGCTTCTTCGCCGTGCTAAGTCCTTGCACGGAAAGGGCGACCTTGCTGCCTGGTGCACCGCGCTTGCGCGGGAACAGGTTTTCGATGCGCCGGCCGATCATGTCCTGGATCAGCGTATCGTTGGTGTGCTCGCCGATCGGCCTGGTCGAGACGTGACGGCCGTCGCGCAGTACGGTCACGGTGTCGGCGATCTCGAAGACCTCGTCGAGCTTGTGGCTGACATAGAGCACGGCGATGCCGAGCGCGGCCAGCCGGCGAATGACGGTGAACAGCAGCGAGACCTCGTTCGGCGTCAGCGAGGAGGTCGGCTCGTCCATCACCACGACGCGTGCTTCATGGGCGAGTGCGCGGGCGATCTCGACCATCTGCTGCTGGCTGACCGGCAGCGATCCCGTGCGCGACGCCGGGTCGACGTTGAAGCCGATACGCTTGAACAGGGCGGCCGCATCGGCACGGATCTTCTTCCAGTCGATCGAGCCGCCTTTGCCGGTCGGATAGCCTTCGAGGAAGATGTTCTCGGCGACGCTGAATTCGGCGATCAGCGCGATCTCCTGGAACACCACCTTGATGCCCTCTTTCAGGCTGTCGCGCGGCGACTTGATGTCGGCCTCGCGGCCGCGCAGCCGGATGGTGCCGGCATCCTTGCCGTAGACCCCGGCCATGATCTTGATCAGCGTCGACTTGCCGGCGCCGTTCTCGCCCATCAATGCATGGATCTTGCCGGGTTCCAGGGTCAGGTCGACATTGTCCAGCGCCATCACGCCCGGAAAACGCTTGCCGATGCCGCGCATCTCCAGCGCCGGCACGCTTTTGTCGACAGCCACGGTTTCGTCGGGGTGAAGGAAATCAACCGACATTGGCTCTGTTCCGCACGATGTCGAGATAGGTCGCCAGGATGATGACGATGCCGGGCACCACCATCTGCAGATCCTGGTTCCAGCCGAGAATGATGATGCCGTTGTCGATGACCTTCAGCACCAGCACGCCAAGCAACGTACCAAGCAGCGAGCCGCGGCCGCCAAGCAGGCTGGTGCCGCCGAGGATGACGGCGGCAATCACCGTCAGCTCGAAGCCGCGGCCGGCGGTCGGCTGGCCGGCATTCATCAGCGACGACAGGATCATGCCAGCAATGCCGACGCAAAGGCCGGTGACGACGAAAGCGAAAATTTTCAAGCGTTGCGAGCGCACGCCGGAGAGACGAACCGCGCGCTCGTTGGCGCCGACAGCGTAGAGATAACGGCCGAGCGTGGTGAAGCGCAGCGTTGCCGCGGCCAGCGCGAAAATCACCGCGGCAACGACCACGGGCAGCGGGATCGCGCCGATATAGCCGGCGCCGAGATCGGTGAAGCCGGCAAGTCGGTGGTGGTTCTGCACCGCCTCGCGGGTGAACAGATAGACGCCGCCCTGCAGCATCATCATGGTGCCGATGGTGGCGATCAGCGAGTTCACCTTGAGCATGGTGACGACCAGCCCGTTGAACAGACCGACCGCGCCTGAAAAGGCGAGTGCCGCCAGCAGGCCGAGCGTCAGGCTGTGTGTTGAATTGAGCACGGCCATGCCGATACAGCCGACAAAAGCCAGCGATGCACCGACCGACAGGTCGACTTCCGCGGTGATGATCAGCATCGTCATGCCGGAGGCAACGATCAGCACCAGCGCGCATTGGCGCAGGATGGCGATGATGTTGGCCTCGGAATAGAATTGCGGCGCCGCAATCGAAATGGCGATGCAGAGCACGGCCAGGATCACGCCGAGCACCAGCTGGCTGCTGCCCAGCAGCTGGCCGCCGATGAAACGCCTTGGCGCAGAGGATTGCGTAAGCTCGCTCATGTCCATTTCATCTCCGGGCCCGTATCGGTGCCGTCGCCGTTTCGAAACCTGCCGGCCAAAACAGGACGGTTGCCCTGTTTTGCCGTCGGCATATCCGATCCGCTGCCCTTCCCGCCGTGTGGGAAGGGCTACCCGGAATCCTTACTTCTTCAGATCGGCGGACGTTTTCATGCATTTTTCCGGTGGCTGAAGCGCATTGACGGCATCCCATTTGATTTTGCGTATGGTGCCATCGTAGTCGTAGAACTTCTTCCAGTCGTCACCGTTCATCGGCGCGGTCGGGCTGACGATGTGTTCCGGCACCTCTTCGCCGTTGAAGAGCTTAACCGCTGCATCGATGGCGGTGTAGCCTTCCTTTTCCGGGAACATCGCGGCCTCGATCCGGTAGGACGGCTCGTTCTGCATCGCATTGTGAAGGCGAGGCCTTCGCCGCCGGTGCCGACAGTCAGCAGGCCGTCCTGCGGCTTGCCGGCCGCTTTCCAGGCCTGAAGGCCGCCGAGCGAGGAGGAATCGTTGATGCCGTAGATGATGTTGATGTCGGCGTTCTTGGCAAGAGCCGCCGAAGAGACTTCGAGTGCGCGATCGGGATTGCCCCCGCCGTCGAGGTCGTGGACCATGACCGCGTCGGGGATGATGGTCTTCAGGCCGTCCATGAAACCCTGCGACCGCAGGACGGTGGCGGACAGCAGCGGCAGGCCGACATTCATCACCTTGGCTTTGCCTTCGAGCTTTTCCTGGGCGTATTTGCCGGCTTCGACGCCGGCGGTGTAGCCGGTGTCGTAGTCGCAGATCGCGACCATTGTGGTCATGCCCTTAACCGGATTGCCTTCGAGCACGACCGGAACGTTGTTGGATTTCGCCTGGCGCAGCAGCGGCACGACGCCTTCCTCGTTGACGGGCGTGATGATCAGGACGTCGACGCCCTTGGCCATGAAATCTTCGGCGGCGGAGACCTCCTTGGCGACATCCAGATTGGCGTCCTGCACCTCGAGCTCGATACCGAGTTCCTTGGCGCGGGCCTGCATACCCTTGATGACGTTCTGATACCACTCATGCGTGGCGTAGTTGGTGACGTAGCCGATGCGCTTCGGCATGTTTTCGGCCTGTGCAGCGGCGGCGCTCAGAGCCAGCACGGCCGCCGAGGCAAACAGCATCGATTTGGACCAGTTCATGTTTCTTCTCCCTGTATTTCTTGTCAGTTGCTGAACGGATAGTCCCGCCGTTCCGGGTCGGCACGTGAAGAGGCGGCAGCTTCGCCCGCGCCCAGCGCCGCCGATATCGTCTCGGCCGCCGCCTTAGTCCGCTCAAAGACGGTGCTGCGATCGAAGCGCGCAGCCTTTTGCGGCAGGAACGGGACGGTGAGCGCGGCAATGACTGCGCCGGTATGGTCGCGCACCGGCGTCGAGATGTTGATGCAGCCCTCGACAGCCAGCGAGGCGCGCATTTCATAGCCGAGCCTTGCGACTTCGTTCAGCCGCGCTTCGATTTCCGCCCGGCTGCCTTGGCCTTCGCCTGCAGCGACGATCCGCTCGACGATGCGGTCGCGCTCGGCGCGGCTCGAATGCGCCAGCAGCACCGCGCCGGAACTCGTTTCGAGGATCGGGAAATGCGAGCCAAGGGCAACCGAATAACGCATCGGCAAAGGCGAATCGATCTGCAGCACGACCAGTGCGCTCTCGCCTTCGCGGACGACCAGATGGCAGCTCTGGTCGGCATTGGCGGCCAGGCCGCGCATCACCGGCAGCGCGCATTCGACCAGGCGGTTCACCGGGGGATGCATATGCGCCAGTTCGAACAGCTTCAGCGACAGGCGGAAGCGGTCCGATTGCGTCCGGAAAATGTAGCCGCGCTTCTCCAGCAGCAGCAGGATGCGGTAGATCTCGTGAATGGAGCGCCCCATTCCGGTGGCGATCTCGGTCTGGGTCAGCGGCTCGCCGCTGGCAGCCATGAATTCCAGTATGTCGAGCGCCTTCTCCACAGCGGGCACGCGGTAGCCGTTGCGGCCGCTTTCGCCTTCGTCGACGATCTGGGCAATATCGGTGGCCATTACGCGACGCTCCGTTGCGGCTGGCCATGCCTGGTCTCGCGATAGAGCCGGTTCAGCCGGTCCGCGAGCTCCGCCGCCGGCAATTCGCCGGTGATGGCCGCCGCGGCGTGAGGGGCGCATTGGCGGAAGAAGCTGATGAAGCCCGGATGGGTCGGGCGCAGATAGGAAGCTTCGATCGTCGCCAGCGTCGAGGCGAAGAAGCCGCCTGAGAGAGCGTTGACCTCGGCATCCTGCCACGCCGCCAGCGATCCCGGCTGTCCGCCGGATTTCACGTAGTCGCCGCGCTGATAGCCGGGCGAGCACAGAAACAGCGCGTAATCGATGGCTGCCTGCTTGTGTTTCGATTGAGCGCTGACGCCGATGCCGGCACCGCCGAGCAAGGCGCCGGCGGATCGCGGCGTCGGCACGTCGGCGAAGCGCAGATACGGCCTGTCTGCCCTGGAGGCGTAGTTCACATAGCCGAAGGCGAACGGCACGTAGAACACGTCGTCATGCGCGATCATATGATCGTAGCAGCGGATCGGGTTCCATTTCGGCGAGTTCGGATGCGACAGCGCCACAAGCTGGCGCAATTGTCCGACGGCCTGCTCGATTTTTTTCCTGGCAATGAACTCGTCGCCGTCTTCGCGGGGCTCACCGAGCGTCAAAAGCAGGCACATGGCGTCAGTCGGCACCAACGGCAGCCCAAGCCATTTGCCGTCCTTCAAGGCGCGCCAGCCGAGCTCCAGCACCTCGTCATGGCTGCGCGGCAGCGGTCCGTAGCGCTCCAGGAGATCGGGGCGATACGAGGCAACCTGGCAGGCAGCATCGATCGGCAACGCCCATTGGCGCCCGTCCCTTGCGTAGGATTGCCAGGATGCGCCAACTGAATCCCGTTCGAAACCGCGGCGCTGCTCAGCCGACAAATCAAACGGCAGCATCAGCCCGCCTTCGGCAATATCGCCAATGAACGGATGGTCAAACACGACAAGGTCATAGGCGCCGAGCACCGGACCAAGCGCGCCCTCGCCGAACTCGTAGAGGCTGCGGCGGTCCCATTCGATCTCAAGACCGGGATTGGCGGCGCAATACGGCCCGATGCTGGCGTCGAGCGGACCCCAGCAGCGTCGGTGATCCCACGCGAGACCGCGCAGTCTTATCATGCCGAAATTCCTCCCAGAGCCGGCCATGCGCCGGCCCAACCGATTAGTAGGCAACAATTTTCACCTAGACAAGTAGTTTTTACATACGCAAAGCGGATCCTCGCCTCCGCTTGGCAGGAAAGTCGCCCAACCTCGCCTGGTGCGCTTCGCATTGCCGCCCAGCCCTGCAACCAATGGCTGTGATGGATCCGGTTTTTTGGGAACTTTCGCGACGAACATTCGTTCGGTTGGCGCAGCCCTCCAGAGCAGCATCACTGGAATCAGCAGCCACGTCGCAGGGAGCGGACTAAATGGACCAACTATGGGCGCGGCGATGAACCGGTTTGCCGCCTTGGCATTCGCCACGTTTCTGGCGATAACTTCGATCTGGGTACTGTTTCTGGTTTCTTAGGGATTTGGTTCTGGTTTTCTTAGGATTTGGCTCTGGTTGCTTGGGATTTGCCGCTGGTTTTTAGGATTTGGAGGGGTTCTCGACAGGTCGACCGCTTAACGATGACATTCGCCGCATGTGGTTCTGCGAGCCGGGGCCCCGTGCGTGAAGAAACTGTCGCCAGGAGCACACCGGCGCGCACATTCGGGGTTGGCAGCCACGCTGCCTGCAACGTTCCAATCGGTTTTCAGGACACGGCGAGATCTCATGTTGCTGAGGGCGATCGTTCGAAATTGTGCCGCCATCCGTCCTGGCCGCGTCGGCGCGACGATGCTTGTTGCCGCGCTGCTTGCCGGCTGCCAGGGCGGCGTGCTCGACCCGCAAGGGCCAGTCGGCGCCGCGCAGCGCACGATCCTGCTCAATTCGGTTGCCATCATGCTGGCCATCGTCATCCCGACGATCGTGGCGACGCTCGGTTTTGCCTGGTGGTTCCGTGAAACCAACACAAGAGCGCGGTATCTGCCGGAATGGGCCTATTCCGGACGCATCGAACTGGTGGTCTGGTCGATCCCCATCCTCGTCATCCTGTTTCTGAGCGGCATCATCTGGATCGGGTCGCATGACCTCGATCCAATGAAGCCGCTGGATTCCCAGCAAAAGCCGCTTGAGGTGCAGGTCGTCTCGCTCGACTGGAAATGGCTGTTCATCTACCCCGAGCAGAATGTCGCGAGCATCAACCGGCTTGTGGTGCCGGCGGGCAGGCCGGTGCATTTCTCGCTCACCTCGGCAAGCGTCATGAACGCGTTCTTCGTGCCTCAGCTCGGCGGCATGATCTACACGATGAACGGCATGACGACACAGCTTCACCTGCAGGCGGATCAGCCGGGCGAATTCTATGGGCGGTCGGCCCATTTCAGCGGCGACGGTTTTCCGGGCATGCAATTCGTGCTGCATGCCGTCGCGGCGGACGCCTTCGATGCATTCGTCAATTCGGCGCGAAACCAGGGACAGCCACTCGACAAGGCCAGCTACCAGGAACTGGCCAGACAGAGCCTGGACGTGCCGCCTTCGACCTACCGCTCGGTCGAGCCGGACCTTTTCCATGAAATCGCGACGCAGGGCGTTCCGCCCGCGCCCGGTCCCCAGGCCGGTCGCCCCGAGCCGGGCGTATCGTCCAAGACAGGAGGCTGACAATGCTCGGAAAATTGAGTTGGGACGTCATTCCGTTCGATCAGCCTCTGCCGATGATCGCCTCGGCGGTCGTCGCCCTGGCAATCCTCGGCGTGCTGGCCTGGGTCTTCCTGGCCGGCCATTTTCCCTATCTGTGGCGCGAATGGATCACCAGCGTCGATCACAAGCGGATTGGCGTGATGTACGTGCTGCTGGCGCTGCTGATGCTGCTGCGCGGCTTCAGCGACGCCGTCATGATGCGGTCCCAGCAGGCCCTTGCCTTCCAGGCGCCCGGCTATCTGCCGCCCGACCACTTCAATCAGGTCTTTTCCGCCCACGGCACCATCATGATCTTTTTCGGGGCGATGCCGTTCGTCATCGGCCTGATGAACCTGGTCGTGCCGCTGCAGCTCGGCGTCCGCGACGTTGCCTTTCCAACGCTCAACTCGGTGAGTTTGTGGCTCACCGCCACCGGCGCGCTGCTGGTCAACATCTCGCTGGTGATCGGCGAGTTCGCACGCACCGGATGGCTGCCCTATCCGCCGCTCAGCGAGACCGCCTACTCGCCGGGCGTCGGTGTCGATTACTATCTGTGGGCGGTGCAGATAGCGGGTGTCGGAACGCTGCTCACCGGCATCAATTTCGTCACCACGATCCTGAAGATGCGGGCGCCCGGCATGAGTTACCTCAGGATGTCGATCTTCTGCTGGACTTCGCTCGCCGCCAGCCTGCTCATCGTCGCCGCGTTCCCGATCCTCACAGCCACGCTCGCGATGCTGACGCTCGACCGCTATTTCGGCTTTCATTTCTTCACCAACGAAGCCGGCGGCAACATGCTGATGTTCGTGAACCTGATCTGGGCCTGGGGCCATCCCGAGGTCTACATCCTCGTCCTGCCGGCGTTCGGCATCTTCTCGGAGGTCATCTCCACCTTCTCCAGCAAGCCGCTGTTCGGCTACCGCTCGATGGTGGCCGCGACACTCTTCATCTGCATCGTTTCCTTCATGGTGTGGCTGCACCACTTCTTCACCATGGGCGCCGGCGCCGACGTCAACGCTGCGTTCGGCATCGCCACCAGCATCATCGCTGTCGGTACCGGCGTGAAGGTCTACAACTGGATGTTCACCATGTATGGCGGCCGCATCCGCTTCGCGACCCCAATGCTGTGGTCGCTGGGCTTCATGGTGACGTTCGTCATCGGCGGCATGACGGGCGTTTTGCTGGCGGTGCCGCCGGCCGATTTCCTGCTCCACAACAGCCTGTTCCTGGTGGCGCATTTCCACAACGTCATCATCGGCGGCGTGCTGTTCGGCGCCTTCGCGGGATATACCTACTGGTTTCCCAAGGCATTCGGTTTCCGGCTGCACGAGGGCTGGGGCAAGCTGGCCTTCTGGCTGACGCTGATCGGGTTCTACGCCACCTTCGTGCCGCTCTACGCCGTCGGCCTGCTCGGCATGACCCGCCGCATGCAGCATTTCGACGTGCCGGCCTGGTATCCCTGGGTGCTGGTTGCGGGCGCCGGCATGATCATCACCACCGCCGGCGTGGTCGCGCAGATCATACAGCTCGTCGTCAGCATCCGGCAGCGTGCGGCGCTTCGAGATTCCACAGGGGATCCCTGGGACGGGCGCTCGCTGGAATGGGCCACGCCCTCGCCGCCGCCGGTCTTCAACTTCGCCGCGCTTCCGCACGTCGAGGGCGAAGAGCCCTACTGGAGCATCAAGCAGCGGGCACGCGAGCAAAACCGCCTGCGCGACGAGCCTGAATACGAGCCGATCGAGATGCCGCGCAACAGTCCCACCGGGTTCATCTGCGCCTTCTTTGCGACCGTGATGGGTTTCGCTCTCATCTGGCACATCTGGTGGATGGTGGCACTCGGCGCGCTCGGTGCTTTCGCTACCTTCGTCGTATTCGCATGGCGCGACAAACCCGAATACGTCATTTCTGCCGCCGAAGTCGCCCGGATCGACCGCGCCAACCGAAGCGCGCGCCGCGAGGCACTGGCTACCTACACGGGGCCAAGGCCATGACCGCGATAGACGTTCGAGAGCGTGACCCTTACCGTATCCATGGCGGGCACGGCCATGCACCCGGCGGCCCGGCCCCGATCCGGATCGTCGTCGGCTATGGCTTCTGGATCTTCCTTCTGAGCGACATCGTGATGTTCTCCGCCTTCTTCGCGGCCTATGCCGTGCTGGCGGGCAAGACGGCGGGCGGACCAAGCGGGGCCGAGCTGTTCGACCTGCGCAACGTCGCGATCGAGACGGCCGCTTTGCTGTTGTCGAGCTTTACCTGCGGTCTTGCCGGCCTTGCCGTGACAGCGCGGCGAAGCGCCTGGTTCTATGTCGCGATGACTGTCACCTTCGTGCTCGGCGCCAGCTTCATCCTGCTCGAGTTGCGCGAGTTCGTGCATATGGTTGCCAGTGGTGCCGGACCGACGGGCAGCGCTTTCCTGTCGGCGTTCTTCACGCTGGTGGGATGCCATGGCCTTCACGTCACGGCGGGGCTGCTGTGGCTGCTCATGATGATGGCGCAGATCTTCGCCAAGGGATTCCGCGACGATATTCTTCGGCGTTTCATGTGCTTCAGCCTGTTCTGGCACGCCCTCGACATCATCTGGGTCGCGCTGTTCACCGTGGTCTATCTCCTGGGAGCAAGTCGATGAGCAATGCAGACGATCGCCACGCGCAACGGCGCGACACCCATGGCCTGGAGCGCTACGACATCGATACGGCGCCGGGTGACGAATACCTCGGCGACACCGAGGTCGGATCCGGGCTACGTGGTTATGTGATCGGCCTCGGGCTGGCGACGCTGCTGACCATCGCCTCGTTCTGGTTGCCCGGAACCAACCTGATATGGGCACCCGGCATTCCGGTGGCGCTGGTCGTGCTGGCGATCGCCCAGATGGGCGTGCATCTCGTCTTCTTCCTGCATATCACGACGGGACCGGACAACACCAACAACGCCCTGGCGCTTGCCTTCGGCGTGCTGATCGTAGTTCTGGTGATCGGCGGCTCGATCTGGATCATGGCCAATCTCGACCACAATTTGATGCCGATGAACGCGATCATGAGCATGAACCGCTGATTTAGCGATTATTCCGGCCATCGGCCGCAGTTCATGCGACAGCGAACTCCGGTCTCAAGCCCGTTCGAATGTGCCGACGAGGTCGGCGTCTCCCAGGACGTGTGGGGCGGCCTCCTTCAGCACGTCGTCCACGGCGGCCTTCTCGCCGGGACGCAGCGTCTCGACGTCGACCGCAAGAAGCTCCGGGCAGCCACCTGGTCAAACCCGCAGCCGGCCCTTGGCCGGAACATTCGCCGCGTCAACGGGTTTTTTTGTTCGGACGCATTGCCGCGGAAACGGCAATGGGCTCGGCAATGGACGAAGGGCGCGACATGACCGGGCTAAGCGGTAGGCAACCAAGCGGGGCGAAAGGTGTTGTGGTCGCATTCTCCGCGCCGGGTGGCGAGACCATCTATGCCCACGAACGGGAAACCGTCGCTGCCGTCGCGCGCACGATTGCAGCGTTGAAGGGATTTTCCTTCCGCCAGGGCCTGCGTGAAGGTGGCGGTGACAGTGACGGGTTGTATTTCGTGCCGGACGACAGCCTGCTTGCTGCCGATGCGGTTCAACTGGGCATAAACGGGCCCGACGATCTCTTCGGCGGGGTGGTGCCTTGGCGCCTCGCAACCACCAAGGCCATAACCCACGAGCTGGTGGACGGATCGGCGGCACGGCCAAAAGAATGGCCCGCCGGCTTCGGCAGCGCCGTCGCCGCGGCCGTACTGCCCGGCTACACTGCATTTTCACGCCATGACGCGCTGCGCGCAGCGCAACGTCTGCTGGACCTCGGGCTGGTCCGGTTCAAGCCACCGCGCGCTTCGCGGGGCCGCGACCAGCACACCGCCGCGACAGTCGGCGAGGTCGAAAGGCTGCTGGACCAATATCCATCGTCTGAGCTAAGCGAATACGGCCTTGTTCTCGAAACGCAGCTTCGCGACATCGTTACGCTGAGCGTTGGCAGAACCATGATCGACGAATTGTCGATCAGCTATTACGGCACCCAGCGGACGACGACCGACAACGACGGACAGCCCGTTTACGGCGGATCCGATCTGGTTGTGGTGCGCGGCGGATGGGAGGCGCTGGATGAGCTGCGATTATCTCCGGCGCTGGGTTTGGCCGTGGCGCAGGCGAGGACCTATGACGCAGCGATGGATGGTTATCCAGGATTCTTCGCTTCGCGACGCAACTACGACATCGGCCAAGGTGTCGATTCCTCGGGCATCTGGCGATCGGGTGTGCTGGAAGCCAGCTGGCGGATCGGTGGCAGCAGCAGCGCCGAGCTGGCAGCGATGGACGCCATGACGCGCGACCCCGACATGCAGATCGTGCATGTCTCCGCCGTCAAGCAGTTCGGCAGCACTGCGCGGCTGCCGCCGAACGCGGCAATCCATTTCCACGGGGAGGACCCGGAGGAGGGTCAAATCACGCGTTACACCGTCGTGACCCAGGCGATCCGAGGGCCGATCGGAGAAGCCGGCCGATTCTAGCCATGTCAGGTTGAAGTCAAGCACGCCTCCGGCAGGGAACATCCACAAATGGCCCGAGTTTGTTTCGGGCAGGCAGCAAGTCAGAAAAGGCCCGGGCCCTGGGTGGCGGGCGTGCAATAGCGGCCTAGCCTGCCGGAGTGGTTACGGAAATGGCCATGCCAACCGTTTACGACAAACGACAGGATCCGGAAGGCCTCTGGGAGGTCTATGACAGCGAGAGCGACGAAGCCGTCGTGGTCGATGGCTTGCCGCTTTCCGGTCTCGACGAAAGCGAAGCCGATGAAGCGGTTGAAAAGCTCAATCGCGGCGAGCTGACGTCGGACAACATCCCCGAGACAGCTCGGTCAGGGTGGCCTCCGACCAAGGATGGATTGTGATGACGGCCTGACGGACGTCACCGAGGCGATCTGTCGCGGATCTACGACGAGGCCTTGACCCCGAGCTTGCGGGCCTTGTCCTGGAAGTCGTCACGAATGTCCTCGATCGTCGGCAGATGCAGTCGCCGCAGCTGGGCGTGCAACTTTTTGGCAGCGTCGGAATTCAGGTCGCGCCTGAAGTTGGTCGCGACCTCCTCGGCCGAGCCGTAACGGCGATAGCGCTCAATCTCGGTCTTCGTGGCCTGCTGGACGTGTTCGAGCGTCTTGCGCTCGGCATCGGATTTTCCGCCCGGTTTGGCCCGCATGACCGGGTTGAAGGCTTTGCTGATAACGAATTCGACCAGTTCCTGCTGGGCGTGAGCCATGATTGTTCTCCCTCGAAGGAGGCCTGTCCGGGCCTAGAACGGTTCGTCTGTTCCCGGAAACGCTGAACTGCTCTATCCTTTTGCTCTGACGCAATTCCGAACGGAAAACCGTTCCACACTTTTACTGGAACTGCTCTAACCGCGGCGGCAATTGAAGGTTCCTTGGCGGATTTCGTTACCGCTGCAGGTCAAGCGCAGTTCCTCGAAGTCACAGCCGAGCCTTGGTGGTGCGTGGCGTTGCCAGGAGCAGGCTTGTTTCGCTGCCGGTAATTCCGGGGATCAGGCGGATACGTCTCAGCACCGCGTCGAACTCGCTCAGGGTCTGGGTTCCGAGTTCTATCACCAGATCCCAGCGGCCATTGGTGGTGTGGATGGTCGAGACCTCGGAGAAGCCACCCAGCGCCCGAATGACGCGATCGGCGGCGTGGCCTTCGATCTCGATCATCATGATGCCACGCACGCGCTGATCGACCGCGTCGGCGCGCAGAATGACGGTGTAGCCGACGATGACGCCGTCCCTTTCAAGTCGCTCGATCCGGGACCTTACCGTTGCCCGGGAGACACCCAGGCCGACGGCAAGATCGGAAATGCTGCGCCGGGCGTCGTGCCGCAGAGAGGTGATGATCTGCTCGTCGAGCTGGTCCATGATTGCTCACAACGGAAGTAGATGATGCCACTATGGTAAGGCATTTCGACAAATTTGCCAATTTGACATGTTCATTCTGCCAGCGATGCGGGCTTCAATAAAGGCATCGTAATTGGCGGGGTATGAGAATGCATTGCACGATCGTGGGCGCACCGATCCAGGCCGGCTCAGGCCGCATGGGCTGCGAGATGGGGCCGAGTGCGCTGCGCACGGCCGGCCTGGCCACCGCACTGGCCGAGCTCGGCCATACGCTGACCGACCTTGGAACGATCGTCCCTGCCGATATGCGTCCCGTCGTACACGGCAACGCGGCGGTGAAGGCGCTGCCGGAAATAGCCGCCTGGACGGCAGCAATCAGCGAAACGGCCTATGCCGCGAGCGCCGATGCGATGCCGATCTTTCTCGGCGGCGACCACAGCATTTCAGCCGGTACGCTCGCCGGCATTGCCCGCCGGGCGGCGAATGCCGACCGGCCGCTCTTCGTGCTGTGGCTCGATGCGCACCCCGATTTTCATACGCTCGACACTACCACCAGCGGCAATTTGCATGGTGTGCCGCTGGCCTATGCCAGCGGGCAGCCCGGCTTCGAGGGCTATTTCCCCCGCCTTGCAGCGCAGGTGGACCCGGCTCGCATATGCGCGCTGGGGATCCGCAGCGTGGACCTGGCGGAAAGGGAAGCGTTGCGCAGAGCCGGCGTGACGGTCCATGACATGCGTTCGATCGACGAGCACGGCATTGCGCAACTGCTTCGCGCCTTTCTCGAACGGGTGAGCGCCGCCAACGGCATGCTGCACGTCAGCCTCGACGTCGATTTTCTCGACCCGTCGATCGCCCCGGCGGTCGGCACCACCGTTCCCGGCGGCGCCACCTTCCGCGAGGCGCATCTGGCGATGGAAATGCTGCATGACAGCGGTCTCGTCACCAGTCTCGACCTGGTCGAGCTCAACCCTTTTCTCGACGAACGCGGCCGCACCGCCACGCTTTTGGTCGACCTGACCGCGAGCCTGATGGGCCGGCGGATCATGGATCGCCCGACGAGGGGGTTCTGAGCCATGACCGTGAATTTGAACATCGTGCCGTTCGTCAGCGTCGACCGCATGATGAAGCTGGTGCTTGCCATCGGCATCGAGCGCTTCCTGCTCGAGCTTGCCGCCTATATCGAAGAGGATTTCAGGCGCTGGGAGCTGTTCGACAAGACACCGCGCGTCGCCTCGCACAGCGTTGACGGCGTGATCGAGCTGATGCCGACCAGCGACGGACAGCTTTACGGGTTCAAGTACGTCAACGGACATCCGAAGAATACGCGTGACGGCCGCCAGACCGTGACCGCTTTCGGCGTGCTTGCCGATGTCGGCAACGGCTATCCGATGCTGCTTTCGGAAATGACCATCCTGACGGCGCTCCGAACCGCCGCAAGCTCGGCCGTCGCGGCGAAATACCTTGCTCCCGAGGCCGCCAGGTGCATGGCGATCATCGGCAATGGTGCGCAATCGGAATTCCAGGCGATTGCGTTCAAGGCGCTGCTTGGCGTCGACAGGCTGCGTCTCTACGATATCGACCCGGCGGCCTCGACGAAATGCATGAGGAACCTTGCCGGCATGGGTTTCGACATCAAGCTCTGCGCGTCGGCGCAGGAAGCCGTTGAAGGTGCAGAGATCATCACCACGGTTACCGCCGACAAGCGGTCGGCAACAATCCTGACCGACAACATGGTTGGATCCGGCGTGCACATCAACGCGGTTGGCGGCGACTGCCCGGGCAAGACCGAGCTGCATCGCGACATTCTGCTGCGCTCGGACATCTTCGTAGAATATCCGCCGCAGACGCGCATCGAAGGCGAGAGCCAGCAGCTCGATGCGGATCACCCGCTCACCGAATTGTGGCAGGTGATGACAGGAAAGGCAGCAGGCCGGACGGATGCCCGACAGATCACATTGTTTGACTCCGTCGGCTTTGCGATCGAGGATTTTTCCGCGCTGCGCTACGTCCGCGATCAGCTGCAGCGGACCGGCCTTTACGAGGAACTAGACCTTCTGGCCGATCCCGATGAGCCGCGCGACCTGTTTGGCATGCTGCTGCGCGCCGAAAAAGCGACCGGGCTGGCGGTTGCCGGCAGCTGAGCTGCGATCCCGTCGGTCAGTCCTTCTTTTCCTGATACAGGCGCTCGGTCGCACGCTCGCTTTCCCTGCGCTCCGCCGGGCCGCGACGGCGCTGCGTGAGCAGGGCGTAGGCGATCAGGACTGCCAGCAGCAGTGGACCGCCTGCAACAACGAGCAACCACAAACTATTCCCAGACATCGACCGTCTCCTTTCCCTCACAACCGGAAAGGACCCGAACCGTTCCTCCGTCTTGTTGGATGTCGCCCGCAGGACGTGGTGCGATTCAGGATTTTGTGCCGCGAGCAGGACGTTCCACGCCTTGTCTGCACTCAGGATGCCCTTATTTAGACTCTTATCGTTCGGTCACATGCACTCTCTGCGAAGTGAAGGGAACCACAAGGGCTTTCCAACATTTGGTTGTTCAAGAGACAAACATGCAGCCACATCGGCTCCGGGGCTAGGAATACCATGCGTGAGAATCAATCCGACGTCTTCGATCTGTTTTCCGAGGTTTATAAGAATGCGGCGCAGGAGGAGATAAGCCTCCAGCAATATCTGCTTGCCTGCCGCGAGGACAAGTCGATGTACGCTTCGGCGCCCGAGCGGATGGTCGAGGCGATCGGCGAGCCGACCTTTCTCGATACCAGCAAGGACGAGCGGCTCGGCCGTATTTTTTCGAACCGGACGATCAAGATCTATCCGACCTTCGCCGACTTTTACGGCATGGAGGATACGATCGAGCGTATCGCCGGTTATTTCCGCTACGCCTCGCAAGGGCTCGAGGAACGCAAGCAGATCCTCTATCTCCTCGGCCCGGTCGGCGGCGGCAAGTCCTCGCTTGCGGAGCAGCTGAAAAGGCTGATGGAGCAGCGTCCGATCTATACGCTGAAGGTCGGCGGCCAGGTCAGCCCGGTCTTCGAATCGCCGCTCGGGCTGTTCGATCCCGACCGCATGGGCGACCTTTTGGAAGACAAATACGGCATCGCCCGGCGGCGGCTGACCGGCCTGATCTCGCCCTGGGCGGCCAAGCGTCTCGACGAATTGTCCGGCGATATCTCCAAATTCAGCGTCGTCAAGCTGATGCCGTCCAGGCTTCGCCAGATCGGCATCGCCAAGACTGAGCCGGGCGACGAGAACAACCAGGACGTTTCGGCCCTGGTCGGCAAGGTCGACATCAGGCAGCTGGAAAACTTCAGCCAGTCCGATCCGGACGCCTATTCCTATAGCGGCGGGCTGAACCGGACGACGCAAGGACTGCTCGAATTCGTCGAGATGTTCAAGGCGCCGATCAAGGTGCTGCATCCGCTGCTGACCGCCACCCAGGAAGGCAGCTACAACGGCACCGAGAATTTCGGCGCTTTCCCCTATCAGGGCATCATCGTTGCCCATTCCAACGAATCGGAATGGCTGCAGTTCAAGAACAACAAGAACAACGAGGCGTTCCTCGACCGCATCCTGGTGGTCAAAGTGCCGTATTGCCTGCGCGTAACCGAAGAGCGGCAGATCTACGAGAAGCTGTTGCGCGAAAGCGAATTGGCTAACAGCCCCTGCGCTCCGGAAGTGCTCGACATCCTCAGCCGGTTCACCGTCTCGACCCGCCTGGCCGAACACGACAATTCGCCGCTCTATACCAAGATGCGCGTCTATGACGGCGAGAACCTCAAGGAAACCGATCCCAAGGCGAAGTCGGTCCAGGAGTACCGAAACGCGGCCGGTGTCGATGAAGGCATGACCGGCGTCAGCACCCGCTTCGCCTTCAAAATCCTGTCGCAGACCTTCAACTACGACACCGAAGAGGTGGCCGCCGATCCGGTGCATCTGATGTACATCCTGGAAGAGGCGATCAAGCGCGAGCAGTTCCCGAAGGAAACAGAGGCGGACTATCTCGATTTCATAAAGTCGGAGCTGGCCACCCGTTATGCCGAGTTCATCGGCCACGAGATCCAGAAGGCCTATCTGGAATCCTACAGCGAATACGGCCAGAACCTGTTCGACCGCTACATCGCCTATGCCGATGCCTGGATCGAGGATCAGGACTACAAGGATACCGATACCGGCCAGATCCTCAATCGCGAGGTTTTGGACAATGAACTGTCGCAGGTCGAAAAGCCGGCCGGCATCGCCAATCCCAAAGACTTCCGCAATGAAGTGGTGAAGTTCACGCTGCGCGCGCGGGCCAGAAACCATGGCCGCAACCCGTCATGGACAAGCTATGAAAAGCTGCGCGAAGTCATCGAGAAGCGGATGTTCGGGCAGGTCGAGGATCTGCTGCCGGTGATCAGCTTCGGCTCCAAGCAGGACAGCGTGACGGAGAAGCGGCATACCGAATTCGTGCAGCGGATGATCCAGCGCGGTTACACCGAACGCCAGGTTCGCCGGCTGGTGGACTGGTACATGCGGGTGAACAAGGCGGGTTGAAGCCAGCCCGGGGTAACATATGCCGATCTTCATCGATCGCCGACTGAACCCGAAGGACAAAAGCCTCGGCAATCGGCAGCGTTTCCTGCGGCGGGCGCGCGAAGAGTTGAAGCGCACCATCCGCGATCAGATCCGCACCGGCAAGATCGCCGATGTGGACGCCGAGCATGCCGTTTCGATGCCGGCGCGAGGCACCGGCGAGCCGAGCTTCAACGATGCCAGGAACAGCGGCAGCCGCCAGCACGTCCTGCCCGGCAACAAGCATTTCTCCCCAGGCGACCGGCTGCCCAAGCCTGGCCAGGGCGGCGGCATGGGGTCCGCCCCGGGGAGAACCGAATCGGAGGACGATTTCCGTTTCGTGCTGTCGCGCGAAGAGGTGCTCGACCTCTTTTTCGAAGACCTCGAACTGCCTGACATGGTCAAGCTCAACCTCAAGGAGATCCTCGCCTTCAAGCCGCGCCGGGCCGGCTTCGCCGCGACCGGCTCGCCGACGAACATCAATGTCGGGCGCACGATGCGCAACAGCCATGGCCGCCGCATAGCGCTCAGGCGTCCCAAGCAGGAGGACCTCGATGCGATCGCGCAGGAGATTGCGTCGCTGGAGGCGAAGCCGAAAAACGTCGAGATGCGCCAGCGCATCGTGGCGCTGCAGGAAGAGTTCGATCGACTGGAGCGTCGCCGCAAGCGGATCGCCTATGTCGACCCGGTCGATATCCGCTTCAACCGCTTCGACGCCCAGCCGGTGCCGAACGCCAACGCGGTGATGTTCTGCCTCATGGACGTGTCCGGTTCGATGGGCGAACGCGAGAAGGATCTGGCCAAGCGCTTCTTCGTGCTGCTGCACCTGTTCCTGAAGCGGCGCTACGACCGGACCGAGGTGGTCTTCATCCGCCACACCCACGAGGCGCAGGAGGTCGACGAGGAAACCTTCTTCTACAACACCCAGAGCGGCGGTACGGTGGTTTCCACCGCGCTCGAGGAGATGCACCGCATCGTCGAGCAACGCTATCCCAGCCGCGAATGGAACATCTATGTCGCCCAGGCCTCGGACGGTGACAATTTCGTCACCGATTCCGAGCGCTGCATCGCCCTGCTTGACGAACAGATCATGCGGCTGTGCCAGTATTTCGCCTATGTCGAGATCCTCGACGAGCGCGAGAGCCATATCTTCGGCGCTACCGACAACGGCACGTCGCTGTGGCGTGCCTACAGTGCGGTCAAGCTGAGGTGGTCGAATTTCCAGATGAGCCGCATCGCCACCGCGGCCGACATCTACCCGGTTTTCCGCCAGCTCTTCGCCAGACAGCCGGGCTATCAAAAGAGCGGTGAAAGAGGGGGCTGATGGCGAGCAGATCCGGGCTGCTGTTTTCCGGTTCCGACTGGGATTTCAGGACGCTGTCGCGCGCCTACGAGACCATCGAGGCGATCGCCACCGAAGAGCTCCACCTCGACACCTATCCGGTACAGATGGAGATCATCTCGTCCGAACAGATGCTCGACGCCTATTCCTCGGTCGGCATGCCGCTGATGTACCGGCACTGGTCCTTCGGCAAGCACTACCTCTACCAGGAACTGCTCTATCGCAAAGGCGGGCGGGGGCTCGCATATGAACTCGTCATCAATTCGAATCCCTGCATCGTCTATCTGATGGAGGAAAACACCATGGCCCTCCAGGCCCTGGTGACGGCGCACGCGGCACTCGGCCACAACCATTTCTTCAAGAACAATTATCTTTTCCGGCAGTGGACGGACGCCGGCGCCATCCTCAGCTATCTCGACTTTGCCAAGGGCTACATTGCCCGCTGCGAGGAGCGGCATGGCGTCGATGCGGTGGAAGAGATCCTCGATGCCGCACACGCGCTGATGGAACAGGGCGTGTTCAGATATCACCGGCCGCCGAAGCTGTCGTCGGAAAAGCAGCGCGAGGGCCTTCACGAGCGCCTGGAATATGAGGAGCGCTCCTACAACGATCTGTGGCGCACGCTGCCGCCGTCCAAGGACGGCACCAAGGTCCGCGAGACGGACACCATGGCGGAGCGCAAGAAATCGCTCAAGCTGCCCGAGGAGAACCTGCTTTATTTCCTGGAGAAGAACAGCCTGATCCTGGAACCGTGGCAGCGTGAGGTTATCCGGATCGTCCGCGTTATCGCGCAGTATTTTTATCCACAGCGCCAAACGCAGGTGATGAACGAGGGTTGCGCCACCTTCGTGCATTACACGCTGATGAACCTTTTGTTCGACCGCGGGCTGATCGGCGAAGGTGCCATGCTGGAGATCCTGCGCAACCATTCGAACGTGATCTTCCAGCCGGGGTTCGACGATCCGCGCTTTTCCGGTATCAACCCTTACGCGCTGGGCCTCGACATGATGCAGGACATCCAGCGCATCTCGACCGCGCCGACGGCCGAGGACCGCGACTGGTTCCCCGATATCGCCGGCAACGGCGACTGGCGCCAGACCTTGCTGGACGCCTGGGCCAACCATC
The DNA here is from genome assembly GCF_040319475.1 of Mesorhizobium sp. M0904. Lineage (NCBI taxonomy): Bacteria > Pseudomonadati > Pseudomonadota > Alphaproteobacteria > Hyphomicrobiales > Phyllobacteriaceae > Mesorhizobium > Mesorhizobium sp. M0904. Next base: position 60,484 of record NZ_JAMYOC010000024.1, read on the forward strand.
GCGACGAGTCCTTCATCCGCCAATATCTGAGCCCTACCCTGATACGGAAATGGCGGTTCTTTGTGCTTGCCGACGCTGCCAACGACCCCCATTACGAAGTCGCCTCGATACACAATGAGCGCGGCTACGAGAGTATCCGCAGCGCACTCGCCCACAGCTACGACATCGGCGCCAGCCGGCCTGACATCCAGGTGGTGGATGTGGACCTGCTCGGCGACCGGCATCTGCGCCTGCAGCACAAGGTCAAGGACGGCATCGTGCTGGAAGGCGGCAGCCGCGACGCCACGCTGCGCCACATCCGCAAGCTCTGGGGCTACGAGGTCAGCATGGTCGCGGTCGACGCGCAGACCGGCGCCAGGCTCCACGAACGCTCGACCAGCCAGATCGGGGAATGACCGAATAACCTGCCGGCGAAGTCGGGCGCCTTTTCAGGATCACCAACCACCCTATCTACGCGCGCACCACGAGGGCATGGTCGGGAGCAGGAACATGCGCGCATTGACGATCGCCACGCTTCTGTTGGTCGCCGTCTCGATGGCGCTCTCGCTCGCGCACGCTTTGGAATTGCCCGGCAAGTTGCGCCTCAAGGAGGCCACCTACAAATCAGTGCAGGCGATCTACTATCCCGGCTTCACGATCGGCGGGTTCGCCGAGATCGGCGGCATCATTGCACTCGCCGTCCTGCTTTACCTGACGCCCTATCCAAGCGCGCGATTCTGGTGGACCTTGGCGGCGCTTGTCTCGTTGCTGGCGGAGCACGCGACCTATTGGTCGGTCACGCACCCCGTCAATAATTTCTGGGTGCAAGACACTGCCCTGCCGAAATCCGCCGCGACGTTTTTTTCAATGTTCTCTCGAAAGCAGACCGGCGACTGGAGAGATTTGCGCAACGTCTGGGAGGCTTCGCACGTCGCCAGGGCGGGCCTGGCAATGCTGAGCCTCGTCTCAATTGCTGTCGCCGCGACATTTTTTGCCGAATAGCCCCAGGGATTAAAGTCAGGGGACGGACCCGGCGCCGTATTGTCTTAACGTCAAGCGATCCGGCCGTTCAGCGGTCGGCGCGATGCTTGTTGTGGGCGCTTTCCTGGTGCTCGCCGCGGATGATGTTGCGATCGTCGGGATCGGCAATATCCTTCGGGTCCGATCTGAGCTCGGCACCGCGCCGGAACGCCTCGCGCTCTTGCCTGGTCTTTTTCAAATCCGCTTCCGCGTCGAAATCCTTGCCGGCGTTTTTCGTGTTCTCACGCTCTTCGATGATGCGCAATTGCTGCTCATGAGTCTTCTTTCCGGCCATTGGTGACCTCCTTCCTTTCGATTTTCCGCTTCCCCAAGGTCCAGATTCGCTACAGCCCGAAAGGATAAGTCTCGGGAAGGCCTGTCCCCGCATGCTCCGGCCCAAGCGGCGTCACGGCATTGGTCTCATCGAACCAAACGAAAGCATCGAACTGGCGGGCGAGCGAGGCGTCCGCATAGTGGCTGTGCAGCTCGGTCTCGGGCCGATAGATGACACCGATAAAGCGTTCCAGCCGGCGCTCCAGAAGCCGTTGGCGCAGCGTGTCGTCGCGCTCGAAATCGAGCAGGAAAGGCGAGACGCCGCTGTCGTGGCAAAGCCGCTCATAGCTGTCGTTGTGGGAAGGCCGAACCGGTTTCACTTCCATGTCGCCGTCCCAGTCGGTGGCAGCGGCAACCGTCCCGGAATGCGTACTGAGCCCAATCAAGGCAACCTCGTCGCCAAGACGCTGGCGACAGAGCTGGCCGATGTTCAATTCGTCCCTGACGATCCCCATCTCGGTATAGCGGGCATCGCCAATATGGGAATTATGCGCCCACACCACCGCCTTGGCGTTCGGGCCGCGGGCCTGCAGCAGGTGCTCCAGCGTTTCGAACATGTGGGTGTCGCGCAGGTTCCAGGATTGCGCGCCGCCATAATACATGGTGCCGTAATAGCGCTCGGCGGAGGCGACCAGGCGGGCGTTCTGGGTGGCGTCGAGGAAATCGAATCCGTCCTGCTGCGCATAGTCGAGCTCTCTAGCGAGCAGTTCCCGGCATTGCTCGAGCACGGCCTTCTCGCATTTCTGGTAGCCGGAGGTGAGTGCGACACGGCCATAAGTGGCCGGGTCGTTCTGCCACGGAGTCAGGCAGCCGTAGCGTTCGCGTGCGATCCTTGCCGCCTGCGGATCGACCCGGTCGAGATATTGCAGGACCGCCGCGATCGACCCGCCCATATTGTAAATGTCGAGGCCATAGAACCCGGCCCGCCGGGAGGATATCCTGATCCGCTCATTATGCTCTCGCATCCAGTCAACGAACGCCGCGACGTCGGTGTTGCGCCACATCCAGGTGGGAAAGCGCTGGAACGGCGGATCGGCGCCCGGCCGTGGTGGCCGGTGGCGGACGTAACGGTCGATCGCCGCGGCATCGGGCCAGTCGGCCTCGACCGCGACGATGGTGAAGCCATGCTTCTCGATCAGCCTGCGAGTGATCGCGGCGCGCGCACGATAGAACTCCGACGTGCCGTGGCTGGCTTCGCCGAGCAAGACGACGCGGCGGTCGGCAAACCGGTCGAACAGCGCACCGAAGGCCGGATCGTCGAAATCCGGAAGCGGTTCGGCGGCGGCCGCTATCATCTGCGGCAGGCTGCTCCTGCGCTGATGCCGGTGCGGAAGATCGGCCGCTATCTGGCTGTCGCTGCCTGGCTCGCCCCAGCCTTGCTCGCCGATCAGCGGAACAAACCGCACGCCGCCGAAATCCTCCTCGGTGTAAGTTGCTGCGCCGGTCCGGGTGACCTTGAGCAGGCGCTGCGCGTCGAATTCGTCGCCGACCGGGATGATAAGCCGGCCGGCGACGTCGAGCTGTTCCTGCAGCGCGAGCGGTGCGCCGGGGCCAGCGGCTGCAACCAGGATCGCATCGAAGGGTGCAGCTTCTGGCCAGCCCTTGGTGCCGTCGCCGGTGCGGACTTCGATATTGTCGTAGCCAAGCTTTTTAAACCGCTGCCTTGCCGTTTCAGCCAACGCGGCGTGGCGCTCGATGGTGTAGACACGTTCGACGATCCGGCTCATTACGGCAGCCGCATAGCCCGAGCCGGTGCCGACCTCGAGAACATGGTCACCGGCTCCGACCTCGGCCATTTCGATCATCAACGCAACGATGTAGGGCTGCGATATCGTCTGACCTTCGGCGATCGGCAGCGGCCCGTCCTCATAGGCAAATTCTTCAAAACCGGGCTCGACGAAAGCCTCGCGCGGGACCTCGCGCATCGCCTGAAGGACATTGCGGTCGCGAATGCCACGGCGGCTTAGGTGAATGTCGACCATTTGGTTGCGGGCATGGGAGAGATCGAGCATTTTTTGCTCCTCCTACGGGCCTCCGCCACAATCGCCCAAGCTGCTCAACGGCACTTTGGCCAGTCGATGTCCCGGGGGCCTCGGCAGTCCCCTTGGATTCATGCAATGCGGTGCATCTTCCTAACCGTTGGCAAGCCCCGAGGTTCCTCAAAAGACCGACCCGCTTTTTGTCGGGCGAGGCGGATTGCAGGATCGGCGAGCGGGAGCTGGCCGCGCCCGCCCAAACTTATTTCGAGGCAAATCCTTTCTCCGAGGCGACGCCACTCCAGATAACGACGGACGAGGGTATTCCGGAGGCATTTCCATGAACGACGAGGCCCGCACCACTGCGCAAACAACCGGCCTTGACCAGATGAATCTGATGGACCGCTACTGGCGCGCCGCGAACTACATTTCGGTTGGCCAGATCTATCTGCTCGACAATCCGCTCTTGCGCGAGCCCTTGCGGCCCGAGCACATCAAGCCACGGCTGCTCGGCCATTGGGGCACGACGCCCGGCCTCAATTTCATCTATGTGCATCTGAACCGGATCATCCGTGAACGTGGCCTCGATGTTCTGTTCATCTGCGGGCCGGGTCACGGCGGCCCGGCAATGGTCGCGAACACCTGGCTTGAGGGCACCTACAGCGAAATTTATACCGAGGTCGGCAGGGACGAAGACGGCCTGCGAAAGCTGTTCCGGCAGTTCTCGTTCCCCGGCGGAGTGCCGAGCCACGCGGCCCCGGAGACACCCGGCTCGATCCACGAAGGCGGAGAGCTCGGCTATGCGCTGGTCCATGCCTTCGGCGCCGCCTTCGACAATCCGAACCTTGTGGTTGCCTGCGTCGTGGGCGACGGCGAAGCCGAGACCGGCCCGCTCGCCGCGGCCTGGCATTCCAACAAGTTCCTGAACCCGGCATCCGACGGTGCCGTCCTGCCGATCCTGCATCTCAACGGCTACAAGATCGCCAGCCCGACGATCCTCGGCCGTATGGAAGACGAGGCGTTGCGCAGCCTGTTCCTCGGCTATGGCTACGAAACCTTTTTCGTGGAAGGCCACGAGCCTGCCCCGATGCATCGGGAGATGGCCCGCACGCTCGATACCGTGCTCGACCGGATCCACTCCATCCAGGAGCCTGCACGAGCCGCGGGCTGGAAGGGAGAGCGGCCGCTGTGGCCGATGATCGTGCTGCGCAGCCCAAAGGGCTGGACCGGGCCGAAAGAGGTCGACGGCAGACGAGTCGAGGATTTCTGGCGTTCGCACCAGGTGCCGGTGTCTAACGCGGGCGGCGACGCGGCGCACCGCCAGATCCTCGAAGACTGGATGCGCAGCTACGAACCGAAGACGCTGTTCGATGAAGGCGGGCATCTCCTGGCGGAGCTCGCGGCGCTGGCGCCCACAGGGCCAAGACGCATGGGCGCAATCCCCTACGCCAATGGCGGCCTGCTGAAGCAAGACCTCGTGCTTCCCGACTGGAAAGGCCTGGCGCTCGAGGTACCGCGTCCGGGCGGCACTGTTGGGGAGGCAACGCGGACCGTGGGGAGCTATCTTCGCGACGTGATCCGCTTGAACGCCGAGGCCAGGAATTTCCGGCTGATGGGACCCGACGAGACGTCCTCCAACCGCCTCGACGACGTGTTCGAGGTCACGGACCGGGTCTGGATGGAGCGGATCGAGCCTTACGACGTTCATCTTTCCCGCGGCGGCCGCGTCATGGAAGTGCTCAGCGAGCACCTTTGCCAGGGCTGGCTGGAGGGCTATCTGCTGACCGGCCGCCACGGCCTGTTCTCGTGCTACGAGGCGTTCGTCCACATTGTCGATTCCATGGTCAACCAGCATGCCAAATGGCTGAAGACCTCCGGCGAACTTGCCTGGCGCAAGCCGATCGCCTCGCTAAACTACCTGCTGACCTCGCATGTCTGGCGGCAAGATCACAACGGCTTCAGCCATCAGGATCCGGGCTTTGCCGATTTCGTCGCCAACAAGAAGGCCGACACGGTAAGGCTCTATTTCCCGCCGGATGCAAACACGCTGCTGTGGATCACCGACCATTGCCTGAAAACCTACAACCGCATCAACGTCATCGTCGCCGGCAAGCAGCCGGCGCCGCAATGGCTGTCCGCCGAGGACGCGGAAGCGCACTGCAAGGCCGGCGCGGGCATCTGGGAATGGGCCGGGACGGTTGCCAAGGGCGAAGATCCGGATGTGGTCCTGGCTTGCGCCGGCGACGTGCCGACGCTGGAGACGCTTGCCGCAGCCGACATCCTGCGCTCGGGCGTTCCGGACCTGAAGATCCGCGTCGTCAATGTCGTCGACCTGATGATTTTGCAGTCGAATTCCGAACATCCGCATGGCTTTGCCGACGACAGATTCGACGCGCTGTTCACCAAGGCCAAGCCGGTCATCTTCGCCTATCACGGCTACCCCTATCTCATTCACCGTCTGACCTACCGGCGCGCCAATCACGACAACATGCATGTGCATGGCTTTCGCGAGGAAGGCACGACGACGACGCCGTTCGATATGGTCGTGCTTAACCAGCTCGACCGCTATCACCTGGCGCTCGCCGCGATCGCGCGTGTGCCGGGGCTGGCCGAGCGGGCGAAGGAGCTTGCCGCGGCGCTGCATGGGAAATTGGCCGAGCACAAGGCCTATGTCCGCGAACATGGCGAGGACATGCCCGAGATCCAGAAATGGTCCTGGCGGCAGGACGGCGCGACAAGGGCCGGCGATTGATGCGACGATCGATCCTTGCGTTGAATGCCGGCTCGTCGAGCATCAAGTTCGGACTTTACGAGCTTGCAGCATCCGCCGAGCTGGATCTTGCCTCGCGCGGCTCGCTGGATCTGGGCGATGCGCCAAGGCTGACCGCGAAAGCCGCCGATGGCGAGCTGCAGTGCGATCGGCCACTTGCCGCTGACGCATCACGCGACATGGGCATCGGCCAGATGCTGCAATGGATCGAGAACGAACTTGGCGGAAGGAAACTGATCGCCGCCGGCCATCGCATCGTCCATGGCGGGCGCGAGTTCGTCGAACCTGTTCGCCTGACGCCGACAGTTATCGAGGCTCTCGACAGGCTGACGCCGCTTGCGCCATTGCACCAGCCGCGCAGCCTCGCACCAATCCGGGCGCTTGCCACGCTGCGGCTGGACCTGCCGCAGGTCGGATGCTTCGACACGGCCTTCCATAGGACCATCGAGCCTCTGGTCAGCCGTTTTGCGCTGCCGCGCCGCTATGAGGCAGACGGCATCCACCGCTACGGCTTTCACGGGCTTTCCTACGAATATGTCACGGGCCGGCTCAAGCAGAGATCGCCCGATCTGGCGGCGAAAAGAACCATCGTCGCCCATCTCGGCAACGGGGCGAGCCTGTGCGCCATGCGCGACGGGAGAAGCGTCGATACGACGATGGGCTTTTCGGCGCTTGACGGCCTGGTCATGGGCACACGCTGCGGCGCCGTCGATCCGGGCGTGCTTTTGTACCTGCTGCTGGAAAGAGGTGTTTCGGGAGAGGCGCTGCAAGACATGCTCTACGAGGAATCCGGCCTGCTCGGCGTGTCCGGCATTTCCGGCGACATGCGCACGCTGGAGGCCAGCGATGACCGCCGGGCGCGCGAAGCGGTGGAGCTTTTCGCCTTCCGCGCCGCCAGGGAAGTTGCCGCCCTCGCCAATACGCTGGGCGGGCTGGAATGCCTGGTGTTCACCGGCGGCATCGGCGAGCACTCTGCCGCGGCCCGCAAAGCGATTTGCGGCAGGCTTGGCTGGCTCGGCGTGGCGATCGACGAAGCCGACAACAACTCCCATGAAGCGCTCATAAGCCAGGCGGACAGCAAGGTCGAAGTCCGCGTCATCGCAACCGACGAAGAAGGTGTAATCGCCCGCCACACGCGCAAGGTGATCGACGGGCCTGGCTGATGCGGATGGCCTTGAATGGCGCTTGCTCGGCCGGCTACGTCGCGACGGCGGCCGATCTGTTGAACACGATGGTCACCCGCGTTCCTTTGCCGGGGGCAGAATCCACCTCGAACCGGGCTTTGGCATTTTCAATCAGCGATTGAGCGATCAACGCGCCGAGCTTGCCGGGTTTCGGCCAGGTCTCGCCTTCGGGCAGGCCGATGCCGTCATCGGCGACTACGATGCGAAAACCGTCTCCGTCGACGACGCTGCGCAGCGTGATCGTCCCGCCTTCGCGACCCAGAAAGGCGTGTTTCAGCGCGTTCGTCAAAAGCTCATTGACCGCCAGACCCGTTGGCATCGCCACGTTGATGGACACGGGATAGGTATCGACCTTCATGTCCAGCCGGATGCCCTGCATGGCGTGCGACGTCATCACGGCGGAAGCGATCTGGCTGAGATAGACGCCAAGGTCCACTTCGGCCTTCTGTTCGTCGACCGACAGCGTCTGGTAGAGGATTGCGAGCGCATCGACGCGGCCGGCGAGGCGCTCGAAGCGTTTCTGATCGGGTGACGCCGCACTGCGGGCCTCCAATCTGATGAGAGCCGTGATCATCTGGAGATTGTTCTTCATCCGATGCTGCAACTCGCGCAGCAGCATGTCCTTTTCCCGAATGCGTTGTTCGATGGCCTCGCTGTCGCTTGCCTTGTGCGCGGTAACGTCGACAAGGGCGACCAGTCGAAAGGACCGTCGCCCGCGCTCGTCCTCGATCAGGTTCGAATAGACATCGACGATGGCTGGCGCTGCGGCAGCACGTTGTATCCTGAATGTTCCCGCACGATCGATATCCTCGACGATGGCCCGGGCCAGCGGCCGGTCCTTGTATTCGCTCAAGCCTTCTCCGCTCAGTGCGGCCCAGTTCCAGCGCTCGAGCTCGGCGACGGATACGCCTGACAATTTCTGGAACTCGGAATTGACATAGACGACACGTTCGTCGCCGCTGAGATCGGAAATTGCGATCGCGATCGGCAGCTGGTCGAGAAATCTCTTGAATTGTTCGCTATCCAGCACGCCCGCCAGATGCGGGGTATCGAGCAATTGCTGGAGCTGCTCGGTTTTTTCGACTTCGGCGGGCATTCCAGGCTTTCGATGTTTCCGGTGAAACCATGATCAATATCAGGTCGCTCACCAACTGCGAAGTCCGCTCATTGCCGCGCGGCTACGAATGGCGGAGAGCCGAGATCATGGTTGAGAAGCGTCGGAAGACTCAGCTCGAATGGCTCTGCTCGACCAGATGGTATTTATACCGGTCGCGAATATGTTCGTTGAAGAACCGGCCCTTCGACGAAGCCTTGCGGAACGCGGCGTGGACCTGCGGCGGAACGTCCTCGTAATCATAGCGGTTTCCGCTCGGGACGAACCACACCGAGAGTACCCTCGTCGCCGGCTGGTAGTCGATGTTTCTGATCGCAGTTGAAGGCATCTCGACAGCTCCAATGCTCGGCAGTGCTCCAATCCACGCCATCGTGTGAATAACCCTGCACGGAGAGCGAGGTTCCTTGCTGCCGAAGCGGCCTTGCCGCTTCGGGCCGGCTTCACCAAGTACAGTTGATGCCACCACTCAAGACATCGGCTGCAGCCCGTCAGGGCGATCTCTTTGCCAACACCGACGACCTGCCGGAAGGATTCCGCTACCGGCCCGAACTGATCACGCCAGACGAGGAAGCAGCGTTGGCAAGCCAGCTCGCAGGCCTGCCTTTTCAGCCCTTCGACTTTCACGGCCATCTGGCAAACCGGCGGGTGGTCGGCTTCGGGCTGCGTTACGACTACGATCGGCGCAAAGTCGTCGAAGCACCGCCGATACCCGGCTTTCTGCTGCCGCTCAGGGACAAAGTTGCAGCCTTTGCCCGCCTGCCGGCCGAAACCTTCGTGCAGGTGCTGATCAACGAGTACCGGCCGGGCGCCGGTATCGGCTGGCACCGTGACAAGCCTCATTTCGAAGTGGTCGCCGGCGTTTCGCTGCTGGCCGCCTGCAGCTTCCGCCTGCGCCGGAAAAACGGCACGCGATGGGATCGCAAGACGGCCACCGTCGAGCCAAGATCGGCCTATTTGATGACGGGTGCTGCGCGCAACGAATGGGAGCACAGCATTCCGCCGGTCGCCGAGCACCGCTATTCGATCACATTACGCACGCTGCACGCTCAAAATTCGCTTGGGCTAGCGCCGTAAGGCAAGCCAGGCGCCGCCCTGAAGTACTGAGCCGATCCGATTTCATCGGTCGCCATGCCGACCGGCCAAATCCGCCAGCATGGCGCGCTGGCCTTTCAGTATCTTGAGGTTGGCTTCAGGCACGGAGAACCAGCCCGCTCTGTCGACTTCGGCAAATTCCTTCATCGAGCCGGACCTTGGCGGCCATTCCATGACGAAGGTGTTGCTGCTTATGGCGTCGCTGTCGAAGTCCGCTTCGACGCACCACGCGACGACGAGCTTGCCGCCCGGCTGCCGGTAGCTGCCAAGGTGTTCGAAAACTCCATCGATGGCGACCCCGAGCTCCTCTTCGGCTTCGCGTTTTGCCGCCGCCAGTTCGTCTTCGTTCTCGTCGACCAGGCCCTTCGGGATCGACCATGCGCCGTCGTCCTTCTTCGCCCAGAATGGGCCGCCGGGATGCACCAGCAGCACCTGAAGTGAACCTCGGCTTTGGCGATAAATGAGCAACCCTGCGCTGCGTTTGGCCATTCCGCTATTCCCCTGACGAAAATGAACCGAATGTTCTCGTCCGGGCCGGCGTACGGACCAGCCTGCCACGGCGGAACGATTTCGGCTCGCAGCCGTTCCGTCCGTTCGGCAAATGAGTGATTGACATGGCGACGCCGCGAGCTGCCTGGAAGGGCTTTATGAAGGTCGGATCGGTTTCCTGTGGCGTCAAGATCATCGGCGCCGTCAGCGAGGCCGAGAAAGTGCATTTCAGGATCCTGAACCGCAAGGACGGTCTCCCGGTCAAGAGCGCTTATATCGACGAGGAGACCGGCGATACGGTGGAGGCTGCCGACCAGGTAAAGGGCTATGAAGTCGAGAAGGGCGAATTCATCCGCATAGAGCCGGACGAAATCAAGAAACTAAAGATGGTATCGCAGCACACGCTCGAGATCGGCGAGTTTGTGCCCACCGCCGAAATCGACGCACGCTACCTCGAAAAGCCCTATTATCTGGTTCCGGCCGACGCGCCCTCCACTGAGGCCTTCGCGGTGATCCGGGACGCCATGGCCAGGAAGAAAGTGGCAGCCCGCTCCTGCGTCGTGCTGTACCAGCGAGGCCGAGAGGTGCTGATCCAGCCGCTGGGCAAGGGCATGGTGATGACGGAATTACGCAACCACAATGAAGTGGTCGCAACGGACGCGGTGTTCGAAGGACTGAAGGCTCGAAAGGTCGATCCCGAGATGCTGGAAATCGCGCAATTGCTGATCGACAAGAAGCCCGCCAAATTCGACCCGTCGAAGTTCGAAGACACTTATGAACAGGCGCTGGTTGCGATGATCGAAGCCAAGCGCAAGGGCAAGAAACCGCCCAAGCCGGCACCTGCACCGAGGACGAATGTCGTCAACCTCGCCGATATTCTGCGCAGAAGCCTGGCGCAGGAAGGCGGCAAGGCTCCTAACAAAGGTCGGGGAACGGCCGCGAAACGCAGATCAGCCTGAATGTCCGAAAGCGGATCGAACGGAACCGAAAACGCTCGCGCGCATTTAGATGACGTAGCAATCCGTCGGCAAGCCAAGCGGAGCGGGGGACTGGTGGACGTCGTTGAACTAAAGACTGGCGGAATCCCGCAAGTTTCCTCCGCCGATCTGATGCAGGCGTTGCCTGTGGCTGTCTACACCACCGACAGACAAGGCTACATCTCGTTCTTCAATGAAGCCGCTGCCGATCTCTGGGGATATCGTCCGGTTATCGGCCAGGACCGCTGGTGCGGATCATGGAAGCTTCGCCACCTCGACGGACGGCCGATGGCGCACGACGAATGTCCGATGGCCGTTGCCTTGCTGGAGGAGCGGGACGTTCCTGGGGGCCGGGCGATCGCCGAGCGGCCGGACGGCCAGTTCATGCCGTTCAGCGCGCATCCGGTCCTGCTTCGCGATGCGAACGGCGAGGTCGTCGGCGCCATCAACACCTTGCTCGACCTGCGCACCCAGGCGCTGGCTGACGACGCCAGCATAAGGCTCGCTGCCATCGTCGAATCTTCGATGGACGCGATCGTGTCGAAAGACCTGAACGGCATTATCACCAGCTGGAACGATGCGGCACAACGCCTGTTCGGCTACACGCCCGCGGAGGCGATCGGTCGCCCGGTGACGATGCTCATCCCGCCCGACCACCTGGATGAGGAAGCCATGATCATCAGCCGCATTCGCGCCGGCGAACGGATTCCTTCATATGAGACTATCCGGCAGCGCAAGGACGGCACCCTGGTTCCGGTTTCGCTCACCATCTCGCCGATACGCGACGGCATTGGGCGTATCGTCGGCGCTTCCAAGATCGCGCGCGACATCAGCCCGCATAAGGACAGCGAACGGCGTATCCGCACACTCATGCGCGAAGTCAACCATCGCGTTAAAAACCAGTATTCGGTGATCGTCTCGATGATCCGCGAGACCAGCAAGCTGGCGGGTACGCCAGAGGCTTTCCTTTCCCAAGTCCGGGAACGCATCATGGCACTTTCGGAATCACACGATCTGCTGGTCGATGCCGAATGGCGTGGCGCGACCATCGGCGAACTAATCCATGCCCAGACCAAGGCCTTCGCGACACAGGCCAGGCTATCGATGAGCGGGCCGATGATCATGCTGCAGCCGAATGCGGTGCAATATCTCGGCATTGCCTTTCACGAGCTGGCCACCAATTCGGTAAAGCACGGAGCGCTGTCGCGCCTTGACGGGCGGGTCGAGGTCGAATGGACCGTGACGCCAGCCGCCGATGGCAGCGACGGCTTCCGCCTTGTCTGGCGGGAACTGGACGGACCATTGGTCGATGAAAACACGCGACGCGGTTTCGGAACGGTCGTGCTCAAACGCGTCACCCCGCAGGCGCTCAGCGGCACCGGCCGCCTGGAATTTGAGAGGCACGGCATCACCTGGACGCTGGAAGCGCCGCTGCGCTTCGTTCAGATGTCGATGGCTGGCATTGCGGCTGATTGAAGGCCGCTACCTCGGCCGCGGCTTGGAGGCCGTGTGCCAACGCAATCCCTATGGCAGCAATCAGGAGGAGCAGCGATGAGTTGGCTGGGCACCTGGCGGAACCAGTACGGGTCGGTCGTCGAACTGACCAGCGAAGAGGGCGGACGGATCAGCGGAACCTTCAGGACGGCGCTGGAGGACAGCGCCTTCTTCGGCACGACGGTGCCGCTGTTCGGAGCCTGCCATGGAGATGTCATCGGATTCACCTGCGCGGCCGAAGGGCGGGTCGGAGCCGCGGCGGTGAGCTATACCGGCATCCTCAGGAACGGGAAGCTGGAGATGCTGTGGCACACCGTTGCGGATGCCGCTTTGTCGGCGGAAAAGGAAGGGGCGCCGGCACGAGCCAGGAAACTCCCCGCCTGGCGTGCCTTTGGAACCAGCCTCGACAGTTTTGAACGCGTCTCCTGACTATTCCGCCCGCCACCGCGGCATTCAGCTCGCAAGCGAGGCAGCAGGGTCCCGCGGCGCGTAGGAACTCGCACTGACAATGGCGCGTTGGTGCGCCAGGACATGTGCTGTTCGTTACGGGATCGACCCAATGAGCGTGCTTTATCGCGCAGCGAAAATCGCCGAACAGGCCCATGCCGGGCAGACGGACAAGACAGGGCGGCCTTATATCGAACATTGCCGCCGGGTCGTCGATGCCGTCGAAACGCTCGATCAGAAAGCCATCGCCTATCTTCACGACGTCATCGAAAAAGGCGACGGTTGGAATCGCGACCGGCTTGAGGCGGCCGGGTTCGGGCCGTCCATCGTATCGGCCGTCGACGCACTGACGCGGCGGCCGAACGAGGACGATTCCGTGTTCGTTCGCAGGGCTGCGGCCAATCCGCTGGCGTTGCCGGTCAAGCGCGCCGATCTTGTCGACAATCTATGGCAGGCACGGCAGATCGGTGCCTCGACAGAGAAATACGAAGACAGCCTGCGCATCCTTGAAGAGTTCTGACGGAAAGCTGGCGCCGTTGCCGATGTGAGTCTATTCCGTGACGTGCGGCGTATGCCGCTTGTCCTCCGCGGGATCGGCCTCAATCCGCGCCCGGCCGGGATCGAACGCGCCGTGGCGGGCGATCGCCAGTGCCGGGGTGTCGGGCGTCTCGTAGGCCGACATGAAGTCTTCTGCCGACGAGCCGACCGCATGAACACGCCAATAACTTGCCGTGCCCTTCAGCGGGCTGTGGCTCGTTGTGTTCGTCTTCTCCAGAAGGTCGAAATAGATGTCCTCGAAGGGTATGTAGAAGACAGGATCATGACCGTCTTCGTAGAGCAGCTTTGCCCGCGCGCTCGACGCAATAATGGCGTCGGAGAACCGAACGGTTACGGTTCCATCGAACGGGACAATCCTGAGCGGGCCTGAGCGGGGGGCGGAATTTGCGGCTAAGGGCTGCATTCGACTTCTCCGTAGACTGCGCTGCCCTCCCGAAACGTGTTGTTGCCCGTCAGGGTTCCAGGCCGCGCGCCGACGCCGGCGGTGGAACGGTTTTACAAGGTCGTCGTTGTTTCAGACCTCCGCACGCGCCATAATCGCAATGGCCGCCACTCGCCGACTCAAAAGCAAATGGATCAGATGCTGGATCGATCGCCTACCCTTCCAAGGTCGCTTGGCGCTGCGCTGCGAAGGGAAGTGCCGCGGTTTACGGCGCCCGGCAATGAAATTTCGTGCACCACAGTTGCATCCTACAATGTGCATAAATGTGTCGGCACCGACGGCAGGTTCGATCCGGAGCGGGTCGCGGCAGTGGTCAAGGAACTCGACGCCGATATCATTGCTTTGCAGGAGGCCGACGAAAGAACCGGAAGCAGGCAGGGTTTGCTCGATCTCGCAGCGCTCGAGCGGGACAGCGACCTCGTCCCCACACATGTCCCGGAAAACCGCCGCAGCCATGGCTGGCACGGAAATCTGATCCTGGCGCGCCGCGGCGTGGTCGAAAGCGTGAATCAGATCCGGCTGCCCGGCCTTGAGCCGCGCGGTGCGGTCATCGCGGATCTGGAGCTGAAGGGCGTCTCGCTCAGGATCATAGCCGCACATTTTGGCCTGCTGCGGCGGTCGCGCTCGCAGCAGGCCAACGCGCTGGTCGAAGCCACGCACCCGGTTCTGCGGCCAACAATCCTGCTTGGCGACCTCAACGAATGGCGCGTCCGCAACAGGTCTTCGCTGCTGGCCTTGCTGCCGCATTTCGGTCCGATCGATGCGGTTCTGCCGAGCTTTCCGTCGCGCTTTCCACTGTTTGCGCTCGACCGCATCCTGGCCAGGCCGCCCCACCTGATTTCCAGCATCGAGGTGCACAAGACGCCGCTGGCGCAGCGCGCTTCCGATCATCTGCCGATCAAGGCCCGACTGAACCTGGACGCGATACGGCAGCCGCGACTGCAACCAGAATGAACCTGAAGGGTTGTTAGTCAGATTTCAGATCGTTTGCTTCGCTGATGTTTGTCGGTGCACTTGATGGATACAGCCATTTCGCGGTTTGCCCGGGACAAGATCGCGGCCGGCAATAGCGGATTGCTGCTGATCGCCGACAATTATGACGCGTTTGCCGCGCGAATCCTTGCTGCGCGCAGTGCCACAAGCAGCCTCGACCTGATGTACTATCTCTGGCACGACGACCATAGCGGCCGGCTGCTGATGCAGGAGGTCGTCAAGGCGGCGGAGCGCGGTGTCCGCGTCCGCCTGCTGCTGGACGATATCAATCCGCGCAACAGCGACGCCGCTTACCTGGCGCTCAACAGCTACAAGAACATCGAGCTGAGGCTGTTCAACCCCAGCGGCATGAGGAACGGCAGCATTTTTCGCTCGCTGGAGATGGTCGCCCGGCTGTTTGCGATGACCCGCCGCATGCACAACAAGGCCTGGATCGCCGATGAGGGCCTGGCCATTGTCGGAGGAAGAAACATCGGCGATGCCTATTTCGACGCTGCGGAGACGAATTTTCGCGATCTCGACCTGTTGCTTCTCGGTCCTGCCGTAGGGCAGACGATGCAGATCTTCGAGGCGTTCTGGAGTTGCGAGGCGGCAAAGCCGATCGAACTGCTCAACCCGGCTGCAGCGGGCTCGCGCGCCGATTTCCTCGACAATCTCGATGCGACCGCGGACGGCCAGCTTTTGAACAGCCTCAGTGCCTGGCGCACGATCACAGAGTTCATTGTAGCGCACAGCGACGTCTGCTGGACGAAAGGCGTTCGCGTCATTTCCGATCCGCCGGAAAAGGTGCGCGGCAAGAGGCGCAGAAACTGGCTGACAAAGGAGCTGCTTCCCGCTATCGCGGCGACCAGGCAGCGCCTCGAAATTGTCTCGCCCTATTTCATCCCCAGCCGCACCGGGTTGGCCATCCTGTCGAAGCTGGTGGACCGTGGCGCCGAGGTTGCAATCCTGACCAACTCGCTCGCCGCGACGGACGTCGCCGCCGTGCACGGCGCCTATGCCAAATACCGCCGCAAGCTGCTAAAAAAAGGTATCCAGCTTTTCGAATTGCAGCCCTTCGACCGCCAGGCCAACATCTCCGTTTTCGGCTCAAAGGGAGCCAGCCTGCATACCAAGGCCTTTACGGTCGACGACACGCTGGGGTTTGTCGGTTCCTTCAATTTCGATCCGCGTTCGGTGTCGTTGAATGCGGAAATGGGCGTGCTTTTCCACGATACCAATCTGGTGAGGGAGTTGCGCCGGCTGTTCGAGCACGAAAAGTCACCGCAGACGAGCTACCAGCTAGTCCTGGACAAAGGCGCCTTGCGGTGGCTCGGCTTGGCGGATGGCGAGATGCGGCAATATTCGCGTGAACCGGAGGCCAGTCTCTATCGGCGCATCATTGCAGCGCTGGTTGGCTGCCTGCCGATCGAATCGCAATTGTAGAAGCGACGGATTTGTCGGAACGCGACTCTTTGTCGGAACGGAAATGCGGGATCACGAGTTGTAATCCGGTCCGGAGCATGCCGATGAAGACCACGCTATACAGTTTTCTTGCTGAACTCTTGCCGTTCTGGATGGCGCACAAACGCAAAATGCGCGCCGACCGTGTCGCTGAGCGGCCGACACGATCTGCCGCAGGTGACGATGTTCGGCCGTCAGGCGACCCGAACCGCGCAACACCGGCGCGACGGCGCAACGCGTCTTAGGGCGGGATGCCTGCAAATTACACCCCCGCCCCAAATGTCTGGTTAGCGGCATTCTGCGACGCCAAATGATTTCGCTTGACTGCAAAGATCTAGCTCTTTGGCGATCACGCTATCGTTAAGTATCGCTGTTTGAAATCCGGCGTTGCCAAGCATCCATTTTGCAGCACGTACGTTAATGGCACTACAGTTTGCCGCTACAGGTGAGCACCATGAGTGCTAATGCGATAGAATTCTTGCAGGACTGGATCCACGAAAACGTTCATGTGCCGCCGCCTCCGATCAGGCTTGAAAAGGAGGCGGAACTCCTCGCCAGGGAATGTAAGCAAGAGGCGGCCAACGCCGGGGTACCCATCGAAGACATCGAGGAAGAGGTTGGCGACCTCAAGGATCTGCTCGTCGCCAAGCTCGAAGACGCAGCCGAGGACGAGGCCAGGCAACGCAATGGCAAGGGCAGCGACATGAATAGGACGGCTGGAGCCAGCCGTCGGGCGACACTGCAGAACAATCTGTGATTCAGGGCGGGCCGAACAAATGCGCCGCTGAGGACGCCGCAATCTCCTGGGCATTTTCAACGGGTTCATACTGCAGCGGGTTGCCGTGGCTCAGACTTCGCACGATCCGCTCCGGACTGAAGGAATGACGCCATGGCATAAACCTTTTCGCCGGACATGCGTTGTTGGGTTTCAAGCCAGGGAGATGACCATGCAGATGAAATCGGAAATCGCCGGCGAGGCCGCCAAGCAGCGGCATATCCAGCGCCGTATCGACGAGAAGGACAAGTCCAAATCCAATGGCAAGCAAAAAGGCGCCATGCAGGCCGGTGCCCGCAAATATCCCGAGCCGCCCTTCCCCGAGCAGCACCAGCCGAAGCCGGGGCATGAATGGGCGATCGAGCCGGCGCCGCTTTATGATGCGCCATTTTATATCGGATCGAAAAAGCTCGACGGCAAAGTGGCCGTCATTACCGGCGGCGATTCAGGCATCGGCCGTGCGGTGGCCGTGCTCTATGCGCGTGAAGGCGCCGATGTGGCGATCGTCTATCTCTCGGAGGACAGGGACGCCGAAGAGACCAAAAGGGCCGTCGAAGCCGAAGGCCGGCGCTGCATCCTGATCAAGGCCGATGTCAGCGAACGCGACCACTGCCACAACGCGGTGGCTGAGGTCGTGCAGGAGTTTGGGCGCATCGACGTGCTGGTCAACAACGCCGCTTTCCAGATCCACTCCAGCGATTTCAGCGAGCTGACCGAGGAGCATTTCGACACGACGCTGAAGACCAACCTCTACGGCTATTTCCACATGGCGCAGGAGGCGGTACCGCACATGAAGCCCGGTTCGGCAATCATCAATACCGGCTCAGTGACCGGCATCGAGGGCTCGAAGCAACTGGTCGACTACTCCATGACCAAGGGCGGCATTCATGCCTTCACCCGCGCGCTCTCGGGCAACCTTGTCGACAAGGGCATAAGGGTCAACGCCGTGGCGCCAGGCCCCATTTGGACGCCGCTCAACCCCTCGGACAAGGAAGCCGGCGATGTTTCGAAATTTGGCGCCGATACGCCGATGAAACGGCCGGCCCAGCCGGAGGAGATCGCGCCGGCCTACGTGTTCCTCGCCTCGCCGCACTGCTCGAGCTATATCACCGGCGAGATATTGCCGATCGTGGGCGGCTATTGACGGCATGTATTTCATTGCCCTGGCCACTGACTATGACGGCACGCTGGCGCATGAGGGGATCGTTGCCGAGAAGACGCTTGCGGCGCTTGAACGCTTCAAGAAGAGCGGCCGCAAACTCATTCTCGTCACCGGGCGCGAGCTGCCCGACCTCAAACGCGTCTTTCCCGAAGTCGCGATCTTCGACAAGGTCGTCGCCGAAAACGGGGCGCTGATCTACACGCCGGCCAGCGAGGAGGAGCGGACGATATCTCCGCCGCCCGCCCCCGAGCTCATCGCCAAACTCAGGAAACGCGGTGTCAAACCGCTTTCGGTCGGACGCTCGATCGTAGCAACCTGGGAACCGCATCAGGCTACCGCGCTCGAGGTCATCAAGAAATTGGGGCTGGAGCTGGAAATCATCTTCAACAAGGGCGCGGTGATGATCCTGCCCAGCGGCATCAACAAGGCGACCGGCCTGACAGCCGCGCTTCAGGACCTCAGATTGTCGCCGCACAACGTCGTCGGCGTCGGCGACGCCGAAAACGACCACGCCTTCCTGCGCGCCTGCGGCTTCAGCGTCGCCGTCGACAACGCACTGCCGGCAGTCAAGGAAACGGCGGATCTCGTGACACGCGGCGCGCGCGGAAAGGGCGTCGAGGAACTGATCGCCAAGGTGGTGGAGCGCGATCGCGAGCTTGTGCCGAGCCGCGACGGCATTGTGCTTGGCTCGGAGGACGGCAAGGAGGTGTATCTGTCGCCAACCGATACGGTGCTGATCGCCGGGAGCTCCGGCATCGGCAAATCGACCCTGGCGACCGCACTGACGGAGCGCTTCGTCGAGAGAAAGTTCCAGTTCTGCATCTTCGATCCGGAAGGCGACTACGATGGCCTCGAAGGCGCAGTCCGGCTGGGCGACGGCTCGAACGCGCCGACGAAAACGCAATTGCTCGATCTCCTGGAGAAGCCTGACAACAATCTTGTCGTGAATGGCCTGGCGCTGCGCGTCAACGAGCGGCCGGACTTCTTTGCCGACCTGCTGCCGGGCCTCGGCAGTCTTCGTTTCCGTACGGCACGACCGCACTGGCTGATCATCGACGAGGCGCATCACCTCCTGCCGAAGCGGCGCGACGATACTCCAATGGTGCTGGCGATGGAATTGCCGGGCACGATCCTGATCACGGTTCATCCGGACGCGATCTCAACCGAGGCATTGCGGCTGGTCACCGCCGTCATCGCACTCGGCCCCAAGGCGAAAAAGGTCATCAAGACGTTCTGCCGCGAGACCGGCACCGAACCGCCAAAGGACAAGGATCTGAGCTCTCCAAAAGACCAGCGCGTGCTGTTCTGGCGGCCGCAGGCGCACAAGAAACCCGCCATGGTCGAGCCAATCGAGCCGAGGCAGTCGCTCAAGCGCCACAGCCGCAAATATGCCGAGGGCCAGCTCGACGAGAAGGGCAGCTTCTATTTCCGCGGTCCCGACAATGCAATGAATCTCCGCGCCCATAATCTGATGATTTTCGCCCAGATCGCCGAGGGCATCGACGACAGGACCTGGGAACATCATCTGCGCGCCGGCGACTATTCCGAATGGTTTCGCCACCAGATCAGGGACAAGGAACTGGCGCGCGAGACCGCGGAGGCGGAGAAAGACGGCACACTTTCGGCGCAGGAGAGCCGCAACCACATCCTGGACGCAGTGCGCCGCCGCTATACCGCGCCCGCCACCGCGCCAAAGGAATAGATGCAAACGGCGCCCAGCCGTGGAACCTCATCCGCCAAACGAAATTGTGTTCTATCGGGCGCCAGATCCAATCAATGCCGAATAATTGCCCCGGAAAGAGACGATGGATGAGCAGCGACCCGGACAAGAATGGTCCTGTCTTTTCGGCGGAGCAGGCGCGGCAGGGCGAGATCATCCTGCGGACGCGGGCGCGCCGGATCATTTTCATCGCCGGCCTGGTGGGTCTCGTCTTTCTGGCATTGCTGGTGTGGTGGGTTTGAATTCCTGACGGCTGGAGCGAAATCATGAAATCACAACTTGTTGCCGAAAGCGCCGGGCAGAGAACGTTTGTGGTTGTGCTTGATCCCGGCGAAGAGGCGTTTGCGCAGCTGACGTCGTTTGCGGTCGAGCGTGGCGTCGGCGGCGCGTCGCTGACTGCGCTCGGCGCTTTCGAAAGGGCAACCGTCGGCTGGTTCGACCCTGGAGAAAGAACCTACCGGAAGATCCCCGTTCGAGAACAGTGTGAAGTGCTGAGCGCGATCGGCGATGTTGCCATCGGCGACGACGGCAGGCCCAGCCTGCACGTCCACGCAGTCCTTGGATTGAGTGACGGCACCACGAGGGGTGGTCATCTGCTGGACGGAATCGTGCGGCCGACGCTCGAGGTCACATTGGTGGAGACGCCTGGCCATCTGCGCCGCAGGCATCATCCCGAACTCGGCGTCGCCCTGATCGACCTGGAGCCTTGATCCGAGCCGATCACTTCGTTGATTTGACTGCGGCCGTTTCGGGTACACCCTCCCAACCGAAGGCGCTGCGGCCGCCGAGCAGATGCGATTGCTCGAACTCCCCGGCGACGATTTCCTTCAGGCTTGGGCCGGTGACATAGCGCTCGACCTGCCGCGACTGGTCGTCCAGCCGCCGCAAGGCGCCGATCTCTTCGTCACGGCCGAGCCTGGCCTTGTGGACAGCCGACTTCAGCACGCCGATCGTCTCGTCATAGACTTTCAGCGGCACAGGGAACGGGTGCCTGTCCTTGCCGCCATGCGCCAGCGAGAAGCGTCCTGGATCGGAAAAACGGCACGGCGCGCCATGCACGACTTCGGCGACCAACGCCAGCGCCCGCACCGTGCGCGCGCCGACATTGGGCACGAGGAGAAGCTCGGCGAAATCCGTCGGACCGCGCTCAGCCGCCGCGGCGATATTGCCGTGCAGGCGGCGCATGACGACATCACTTTCGCGCACATCGTGGTGCGCCGGCATGACCAGATGCGGCAGCAGCTTTTGTGCCGGGTCCGGCGCTGGCGCCGAACCCCGCTCCAAAGCGGCAAGTTCCCTCACGATGCGATCCGGTCCAAGGTCGTGCAGAAGGTCCAGTTGTCCCTGGCGCGACGCTTCGGCGCGGCGGTCGGTCAGGTTGACGATCTCGCCCTGATTGGCGCCCTCGATGGCAGCATGCGGCTGGTCGACAAAGCTCTTCAGGCCCTCGGACAGCCAGTGATAGCGGCGCGCCACCTTGCTGTCGCCGTTCATGCCTTGCTGCACCACCACCCACTTGCCGTCGTCGGTGACGATAAAGCCGTGCAGATAGAGATCGAAACCGTCCTGGACCGCGGCGCTGTCCACCTTGGCGACAAGCCGGCTGGCAGTCGCGAGGCCTTGCCCGTCGAGACCGACACGCTCGCCGATCAGGGCGAGCTCATGCGGGGTCTTGCGCGAATGCGCGCCGCGGCCGCCGCAAACGTGGATGCCGAGTTCGCCGGAAAGCGGCGACAGACCGCGCTTCAACGCTCCGACGACGCTGGTGGTGATGCCGGAGGAATGCCAGTCCATCCCCATCACGGCGCCAAAAGACTGGAACCAGAACGGATGCGCCAGCCGGCGCAGCAATTCATCGCGGCCGTAATGGTGGATGATCGCCTCGCACATGACCGCGCCAAGCCGCGTCATGCGGTCGCCAAGCCATTTCGGTACGCGCCCGCCGTGAAGTGGGAGATCAGCACTTCCCGATCGCTGTGCCACGGTCTTTTGCTTGCTCCTTGAGTCCTGCCTCGACAGATAGGTATCGAAAGGGGTGTGGAGAAGCTATGGCCTGATTCAGGCCGCGATCGTTGCAAGCCGCCAGCTACCGGGCAGGTTCGCTGAGGAGATCAAACTTCTGGATCTCGCAATGCTCGCCCACCGATTCCAGCAGATCTATTGGCGGTGCGCCAGTGTCCGGCCGCCTCCAACTGATCTCGAACGAGAAAACAGGGTCTTTGATATCCGGGCGCCTCTCTATCGCGACGAGGCGTGCCCGGTAACCAAGCGGCCCGATCATCGTATCGAGTTCCTGTCGGGCTGCGGCCTTCCAGGTCACTGCCAACTGGGCGTGGTGTTCGCGCGAAATTCGAAGATCCACCCATTTCAGGACGAGCAAGGTGGCCAGCGTCAGTGCCGTGCCGGCCGCGCCCAAGCCGTATTGGCCACCACCGAAAGCCAATCCGATCGCCGTCATCACCCACAATGTGGCCGCCGTGGTGACGCCGCTGACAAGACTGCCACGGCGAAGAATGGCGCCACCGCCGATAAAGCCGACCCCGGTCAGCACGCCCAGCGGAAAGCGCAAGACGTCCATCGATGCAAACGAATCCGGGTGCTTGCCAACGGTTCCCAGCAGAATGCTGGCCTGGACCATTGCGATGGCAGCCGCCAACCCTACCAGCACGGTGGTGCGTAGCCCCGCCGCGTGCCCGCGCGCCTCCCGGTTGAGGCCTATCAACAGGCCGGCGAGTGCGGTCAGAAGCAGTCGTGCCGCGATGTCCTGCCAAACCGGAACAACGAGGAGCATCGCGGTCACCCGTCGGGCCAGGCGCTGCTGGCCAGGAATAGCGCCATGGTCAAAGCGAACAAGGGCAAGAGCGTCTTCATCGCAAATTCTTTTTGTCGATAAGCAACAAACGATGCGCCTGGATTTTGGTTGCGCCGCCGACGATTCACCCGGCGATGGGCAGCGGCGGAACAAAACCTTCGGCCTGCGGGTTGGTGGGTTCACGCCAACGAAGGATTTGCAGTCATGGTCCGCTTGCTGCTTGCTGGAGCCGTCGCTTATCTGGCCTATCGCATCACCAAGGAGATCGGTGGGTCTGGCGAGGTCGATCCGCTGTCGCCTTCAGCCGACCAAGCCGGCCGCAAGGCGCCGAGGCAGCAAAGCGGGGCACAGAGGAATGGCCGACGGCGGTAGCGAATGCCGTAGCGGCGGCGCGGGCCAGCCATGACCGCATTTCCGTTGCCGCTCGACCTTCGTCCGATGGAAGCCAAAGCCGCCGATGCAATTCCTGGCGACGACGGGCTTTGGCAATACGAGCCGAAATGGGACGGGTTTCGCTGCCTCGTGTTCAAGGGCGACGATGCCGTCGATCTGCGTGCAAAATCGGGCAAGCCGCTCGGCCGCTATTTTCCCGAGCTCGTCGGGGTGCTGCGCGATGTGCGCTCGCGACGGTTTGTTGCCGACGGCGAGATCGTCATCGAGGTCGACGGATCGTCCTCGTTCGAGGCCCTGCAAATGCGCCTTCATCCCGCCGAAAGCAGGATCCGCAAGTTGAGCCTTGAGACGCCCGCCAGGCTGGTCCTGTTCGATATGCTGGCCGAACCCGGCGGCAGGATCATCATCGAAGAGCCTCTCACCACCAGGAGGCAGGCGATTGAGGCCTTTGTCGCGACGGCGGCACGGCCCGAACTGCACCTGTCCAAATATACGCACGACGCCGCCACCGCCGAGCGCTGGCTGCAGGGCGCCGGCCACGGCTCCACCGACGGTGTTGTTACAAAACTGATAGCCGGGCCATACCGGCCCGGCGAGCGCGCCATGGTCAAGGTCAAGCGACTGCGCACTGCGGATTGCGTGGTCGGCGGCTTTCGCTATCTCGCCGGCAGCAACGAAGTCGGATCCCTGCTGCTTGGCCTCTACAATAACGAAGGCAGGCTGGACCATGTCGGGTTCACCTCGACCATCGGCAAGGACGACAGGGCAGCATTGACCAGACGGCTGGAAAAACTGCGGGCCAAACCGGGTTTCACCGGCAAGGCGCCGGGCGGACCAAGCCGCTGGAGCACGGAGCGGAGCGGACAATGGGAACCGATAAAGCCTGAACTGGTGGTCGAGGTTCGGTTCGACCATGTGACAGGGGACCGGTTCCGGCACGGGACAAAGCTGTTGCGCTGGCGGCCGGACAAGGAGCCCCGGCAATGCACGTTCGAGCAGATCGAGTAAGTCCGCTCCGAGGCACCGCTTCAAGGCTCTAGCTGCCCGCTCTATCGTTCATGACGGACCAATGCAAAATTCACCGGTTCGCCGCGGCCAACCGAGCCTTGGCAACATTTCCGAGGCTCGGTTGCGGTTTTGAAATCAAGCGGCTTCTTGCATTGCGCGTTCGTTGACACCGCTTTCGCCGAGCTTGGAAAGCGCTTCGTCGGTCGCGACCTCTTCCTTGAGAGTTGCCCTGAGCAGCTCGACAACGTCGCTCTTGCCAAGTTCTTCCGCCCACGCGATCAAAGTGCCGTAGCGAGCGATCTCGTAATGTTCGACAGCTTGCGCCGCACCGACAAGCCCGGCGTCGAGCGCGGGAGCACCATTATACTCCTCGAGCATTTCCGAGCCCTCTTCGATGATGCCGTCAATCGCCGGACAGGTTTTGCCGCGGGCCGGCTTGCCGAATTTCTCGAACACCTCCTCGAGGCGGTCGACATGTCCTTCGGTTTCCATGCGGTGTTTCTCGAAAGCGGCGGTCACTTCTTCCGACTCCGCGCCCTTGGCCATTTTGGGCAGCGCTTTCAGTATCTTCTTCTCGGCGTAGTAGAGGTCTTTGAGCCCGTCGAGGAACAGATCCTCAAGGCCCTTGCTTGCCGCCTTCGCGGCCTTTTTCGTGGTCGCCATGATCCTCTCCCGAATGGTTGGTGCCGCCTCGCAAAGTGGAGGCGTCCGATAACCCTCCGACGGGAAACAAGTTCCCTGAAGCGACGGGAGCTTTGAAAATTTTTCCGACCCGCGTGTGGTGTCGCAAGGGCTCGACCTGCGGCAGCAATCGGCCAGGAAAGCGCCGTCAGCGCTCGCCGATATGCTCGAACAGGCGGGTGTATTCGGCCTCGGCCAAGCCGTAGCCGCCATCTGCCAGTGCGACGAGACCATCGCGGTCGCGGATGATAATTTCGCCGCGGCGGGACCGGATGAGCCCTCGCCCCTCAAGCAGCTGCAGCGCGACCGTGACACCCGGGCGCCTTACGCCAAGCATGATCGACAGGAATTCGTGAGTGATCGTCAGCCGGCCGCCGTCCACCCGATCGTCACACATGAGCAGCCAGCGCGCCAGCCGGTCTTCAAGTTTCGATCGCGCGTTGACCAGCGCGGTAAAGCCAGTCTGTACATGCAGATATTGCACGTAGCGCAGCAAGAACAGCCGCAGCGTCGGGCTTTGTGTCAGCGCCGCTTTGAACGGCTCGGCGTCGATCTTGGCGGCTTCTCCCGCCAGCTGCACATAGCAATCATGGACCGTACGGTCGTCGCCCATTATCAGGGCCGAGCCGGTCATACCTTCCAAGCCGACAAGGCCAACTTCCGCATCGCTGCCGTTCGGCATTTTCGCAACCACGGAACCGATACCCTCCTCGAGGAAATAGATGGCCTCGATCGGCGATCCGGACACTTCGAGCGATTGCCGTAACTCCAGCGAACAGCGCTCGATGTGCGGCTCGAGAGATGCGAAATCGCCGGCGCTCATTCGGCGCAACAGCTTGTTTTTGTATGGATTTCTATTGGAATATGGATTCTTATTGGAAGTTGCTGGATCAGACATAGCTGGGCCCAAAACAGGGCAAGAGCTTTTTTATCTCCCAGCCGTCCGCGCCCGGTATAACCTGCGAACGATAGCGCTTATATAAGCACTGAAAGGTATGGAGCCTACTAAATAAAAAAATGAATCGATGCACGGCAGTTCTCCTGCCGCTTGCCTACGAAAACATCCGACTGAAAGTTAGAGTCGGAAACGTACCAAAGACGGTTTGGTACGAAAACGACAATTGAGATCGCCGGGCGCAAAAGAGCCCGTCGCGAGGGATGCAACGGGCTCCATTCGGGCGTCGTGGGCTACGCCCAGTGATCCAAATGAGGGTGGGTTGGATCGCAGCAACAATGCAGGTGCGAGACAGTCGTTCCCAAACTGTCTGCTTGGTAATTTCTGTACATTGAGTTTGGACGAGAGCGGCGCTAATTGAATTGGAGTCGTCCACACAGGCATGGCGAGTGGACGCTAGAAAGACGCTTCGCGCTTTCGCCCTTTTCAAGGGAGGATGGCATGTCGATGCAAGGTGCAGCAACTCCAGCCGAACTGAGCGTGCTGAGAAAAGCGCTCGACGACTGCTGCCGCGAGTTGGGTGTTGCGGACGACAGTCCTGTCCGCGAGCGGTTGGCAGCCCGTATCATGTCGCTGTTCAACGAGGGTGTGCTCAGCGCCGATCTGAAAGAAGCGCTGGCCGCCGATCGCCAACACTAAGCTGCTGCTATGGTGGCGTCCTCGGCGCCGAAAGGTTCGGCACCGAGTCGCCCTTTCTGGCCAGGGCCCCGGTTTGCCAAGGATACTTGGAATCTTGTCTTTTCACGACAAAACGCCCGGCGCTTATTACCAGGCGGCAGGCGTTTTTGTCGCGAGCGTGACACTAACGCGTGTCGCGCTTGACCGGCCTCATGCGATGCACTTTAGGTTCCTGTTTTATGCATGTCGTTATCACAAAACCGCTGCACACCCTCGGGTCAAGCCCGGGGGCATGCTTTTGCGCGACATGCCTCAAATGCGCCCAAGCAGGACCAGGATAATGACGATAAGCAGCACCAGGCCGAGGCCGCCACCACCGTAATAGCCGGTGCCATAGAACGGTCCGCCGCCCAAGCCGCTGAAGCCGCCAAGCAAGGCAAGGACCAAGATGATGATGAGAATGGTTCCAAGGCCCATGATGTCTGCTCTCCTTGTTTGCGCTGCCGCCATTCGCATCAGCGCGTCGCATTGTACAAAGGTATGAACTCGCAAGGAGCATTCCTGTTCCGGCGGGACGGTAAGGCGTACACTCATGCGGCAAGCAAAATGCCGGGCCGTGCCGTCAGAAAAGTCCACAGATGCATGCCTGCAGAGAATGGCATGGCGGCCGCCTTGAACACCTGAGAACATGCTGAAATTCATGGGGAATTTGTCGGAACCTTCGCCCGCCCGAACGGTTGTTTTCTTAGTCGCAACGCGACGACCCTCGTAAAAAGGAGAAGCATCATGTTCACGAAAATTCTCGCAGCTTCCGCGCTTACGATCGGTCTGGCCACGTCAGCGATGGCCCAGAACGTCGGCGATCCCTCCGGAGACGCTACCGACGGCAGCGGGCGGACGATCGTGGTCCCGGATAATGGCGGCCCTGACAGCGGCACGGATTCGACCATCACCAACAGCATTCGCGATTTCTCAACGACGAATTCGAATGCCGACCGGAATTGCCCGCCAGGCCCGCAGGGGGCTCTGCCCGATGCGACCGGCAAGGCTCCTGGCACGATGGCCCCGACGCTGAACGACAACCACTGCGGCAAGTAAGCGCCCGGTGATCACAGCACCAGGCCGCGGAGCATAGGCTCCGCGGCCTGTTGGTTTTTGCCGCAAATTAGCGCCTAACGGCCGCGGTGGTCAAAACTGACCGCGATCTCCCGACCGTCCAACGCGCGAACGATGAAGCCAACCAGCTCCTCGTCGGTTTGCCGGAACCAGGGAAAGCGTCTGCGCAAATCGGCTATGACGACGGTGGTCGAGAGAATATCGCCGGAATGGTAGTCGGCCATGACGGTATGAATGGCTTTGTCGGTATCCATACCAAGCGGCGACTTGATCTGCCCCACGGAAGCCTCCACCCATCTCTCCCGGCCAACGATAGCAAGACCGCGGCAAAGCGAAAGAGCTTGTACGATTGCGTACGATCTCGCCGCGTGCGTTGCAATTTGCGGGACGCAGCCGGCGTCCTTTGTTTTGCGTTTCCAAACTATTGTCTGGCGTCGCGGCGGCTCTGGCGCCACGACCAGGCAACCTCGCTGCAGCTTCCGCGTTGAGCCATCGAGGGATGACATCAGCCTCGGAGAGCTCCCATGAAAACACTTCTATCCATCACTGCGGCAGCGATGATGGCCGGCGCGCCTTTGGTTGCTTTTGCCCAATCGGCGACGCTGACGCCTCTAACGACCGACACCATGAGCAAGGTTGACACCGCGACGTTCGTCAAGACCGTGCCCATCGCCAATACATTCGAAATCGAATCGAGCCGACTTGCGCAGACGCAGGCGACTGCCGACGACGTGAAGGCATTCGCGGCGCAAATGGTCACGGACCACACCAAGGCCGGCGAGGACTTCAAGGCGGCGCTCAGCAAGGGTCAGACGACTTCGGCCACCGCGCCGGCCGGCCCGTCGCTGGACACCAAGCACCAGGCGCTGCTCGACCAACTCAAGGAGGCCAGCGGGGACAGCTTCCAATCGAAATATATCGACATGCAGACCCAGGCGCATAAGGAAGCGGTGGCGCTGTTTTCCGCTTACGCGAATTCCGGCGACGATCCGGCGATGAAGGAATTTGCCAAAAAGACGCTGCCGGTGCTGCAAATGCACGAACGTCACGTGAAGGATCTCGCTGCCGCGCATCAATGAGGGCGACGACCGCCAGCGGTTTCGCCAACGGAGACGCCGGGCTTGAAGGGAGCGGCTGTCGTCGGCCCCGGGAACAAAGTACCGAGAGTGCCGTTATTCACTTGGCCTATTCCCGGGAGGATCCAATGGGAGGCGGCATTCGCGAGGCGCCGAGGGCAGTAGAGCTGGGTTTCGGCGCCGTTCCGATTGCCGCTGTCACAGGCTGAATCGATTTCCGGCCGGGACAGGTTACCATGCGCTACGGCGAGATATTTGCAAACGCAACGGCGCTCTTGTTGCTGGCGCTGATGGTTGGCGGCATCTTCATCTTGTTTGGAGAACCGCTGTGGCCGCGGCACTACGCGAGAATGGTGCTGGTCCCGAATATTGATGCCATGGCCACCGCGTCATTCCGAACAAGGTGCGCTCCAAGTCCATGCCTGCCCGACACCATCGATCAGACCATGCTGGCTCCTCGCCCCGAGGACGGACCGTGATCTGCGATTTGCAGACGCTGCAACGCTGTGGAGCGGGATGCGGTAAGGCCCGCCGCGCAAGTCGCGCCGCGGGCTTACCGGTGCAATCAAACGGTCTTGCAAACCGTCCGGCTACAACTAGGTCAGGATAAGCACGATCTTGTAGGTATTCGGATCGACGATGACGATCCGGCCATCGGCCAGCACGAAATATTCATAGGATTCGTAAGCCGGAACGATCTTGACGATGCGCGCCGGCAGACGATGCAGCCGGACCTTCTTTCGCGGAACCTCGACGCCGACAGAGATGTCGAAATCGACATTGGAAACCGGTTGGACATTCGTTTCCTTGATGACCTGGGTAATTTCTGTCTTCTGTTCAACGGTCACATTGCTGATGGAAGCGGTCGAACTCTGGTCCTGCGTCTGCGTAGAGGCGTTGCCCTGAGTCTGCTCGTTGGTCGTGGTCCCAGTCTTGCTCTGAGCCTGCTCCTCGGTCTTCATTTTCGTGTTGCCTTGGGCCTGCTCGGTAGTGGTGGTTCCGGTTTTGCCCTGGGCCTGCTCGTCGGTTTTCATTTTGGTGTTGCCCGTGGCCTGCTGGTCAGTCGTGGCGCCAGCCTTGCCCTGAGCTTGCTCGTCGGTCTTCATTTTCGGCTTGCCCTGAGCCTGCTGGTCAGTCGTAGCGCCAGCCTTGCCCTGGGCTTGCTCGTCGGTCTTCAGCTTTTTGTTGCCCTGCGCCTGTTGTTCAGTCGTAGCGCCGGCCTTGCCCTGGGCCTGCTCGCCCATCTTTGCGCCATTTGGACAGTTGGCAGTGCCGGCTGCGCAATTGGCGCCGGACTGGTCGTCGGTCGACTGCTGCGTCTGGGCAAGTGCCGCTCCGCAGCTGACGCTGATTGCTAGCATGCTGGTAATCAGAACGCCTTTCATGAGAGATCTCCTTGGAAAATGCGTCCCTTCACCGCGTAAAACTGCGGCTAAAAAACTTTGTTCCAAATTAACCGAGCGAAACGGCAAGCGATCCGAGCGGCGGAACAAGCTTTGCCCGGTGACGTTACCGACCTAGCGACCCCGCTGCGAACGGCATGACGCGGCGCAGCGCAGAGGTGGCTCACGACGAAAGGAGACGATCATGAGAATGCATCTTTCCGCGGCTGCGGCTGGGTTCTTGCTGCTTGCGGGTGTTGGCGCCGCTGCGGCCCAGGACGTGGTCATCGAACCGCAGCAGGAGACGATCGTACGCGAGTATGTGAAAAAGCAGCCTCTGGCGTCCGTCCAGCTTCCCGGCGTGGAGCTCAATGTCGGCTCGACACTGCCCGACACCGTCGAGCTTCATGAGGTTCCCGACGTCAAATACCGCTACGTCGTCGTCGACAATCGGACCGTCCTGGTCGATCCTGGCACGCGCAGGATCGTGAAGGTCATCGAGTGAACAAGCGCGTCGCTTTGAAGGGACATGCGGCGCGTCCAGCATTGTCGACATCCCAGACTGCTGCCCTTGTTGGGCATTCCGACGCAGAAAGGCCCGCCGTTCCGACGCACGGCGGGCCACATAGCGAGTCCCACGCCAGGCGGCAGGGTCCTGTGCTCGCCAGGCCAGAAACTTTGAGAGAATATTCCCGGCTCCTCATCTGGTGTGAAATACTGTTCTTTGATCTGGCGATCAGCATTTCCGATGATGCCCGCAAGGCTTCGCATTCCGCCTGGCCGCAACGATTGCAAACCGATGAGATTGACCATGCCTGGGAACACCAACACTTTGCTTCAATTCTTCTCGGCAACTATAAGCCGGCGCGCCGGCTTCGCTGTACTTCTTGCATCAGCGGTTGCGATTGTCAGCCTTGCTGCGCCGTCGTTCGCCGAGGACAAGACGGCGGTCAAGGTCGGCATCATGAGCGGCGAGGACGAGGACGTCTGGCGCGTCGTCACCGCCCAGGCGGCGGAGAGGGGCCTGACGATCGAGACCGTGGTGTTCAACGACTATACCCAGCCGAATGAAGCGCTCGAGCGTGGCGAAATCGACGCCAACGCCTTCCAGCACAAGCCCTATCTCGACAACCAGATCAAGACGCAGGGCTATCACATCGTCCCGGTCGGCTATACCGGGGTCTGGCCGATCGGCCTTTATTCCAAGAAGTACGCGAATATTGCCGACCTGCCCGAAGGCGCGGTCATTGGCGTGCCGAACGACCCGTCCAATGAGGGCCGCGCACTGCGCGTCCTGCAGAGCGAACATCTGATCAAGCTCAGGGAGGGCACCGGCATTCTGGCGACGACCGCCGACATCGCCGAAAACCCGAAGCACTTGGTCATCAAGGAGCTGGACGCAGGCATCGTCGGGCGCTCGGTGGAAGACCTCGACGGGGCCGTAGTCAACACGGATTGGGCGCTTAAAAGCGGCCTCACACCGGAGAACCGCATCGCCCAGGAGGCGGTGGCCGACAATCCCTATCGCAATTTCATCGCGGTCAAGGCCGGCAATGAAAACCAGCCCTGGGTAAAGACATTGGTCGCCTCCTATCAGAACGAAAAGGTGAAGGCCGAATTCGACCGGGTCTACAAGGGAACCGGCATCAGCGCCTATTGATGCCGAGCTCGACTGGGCGCTGAAGCCCGGCATGATAAAGCGGTCCGCGCTTCAACGCGGACCGCGATCGCGTTTGCGGGACACCAATACAGGAACTTTTATGAACCAGCATTTCGCCTCGGTCACCGAAGTCACGCATCCCGTCGGCGGCCGCTCCGCGGGACCGAACGACGTCGTGCGCCTCATCGAGCTGAAGCGCCGTTTCGGCGCGACAGCGGCGCTGGACGGCGTGTCGCTCAGCGTGCGCCAGGGCGAGATCCTCGGCATCATTGGCCGTAGCGGCGCCGGTAAGTCGACGCTGATACGCTGCCTGAACGGCCTGGAGCGGCCGGATTCAGGACAGGTCTTCATCGAAGGCCGCGACATCAGCCGGCTCGGCGAGCGCGAATTGCAGCCGCTGCGCCGGCGCATCGGCATGATCTTCCAGCATTTCAACCTGCTGTCCGCCAAGACGGTCGAAGACAATGTAGCGCTGCCGCTCAAGATCGAAGGCCGGCCCAGGGCCGAACGCCTGGCGCGCGCCGCCGAGCTGCTCGAGCTTGTCGGCCTGTCGGAGAAGGCGAAAGCCTATCCGGCGTCTCTGTCGGGCGGGCAGAAGCAGCGCGTCGGCATTGCCCGGGCGCTTGCGGCGCGCCCGGTGCTGCTGCTGTCGGACGAAGCGACCTCGGCGTTGGACCCGGAGACGACGCGCTCCATCCTTGCCTTGCTCAGAGACATCAACCGGCAGCTCGGCCTGACCATCCTGCTGATCACGCACGAGATGGAGGTGATCCGTTCGATCGCCGATCGTGTCGCGGTGATCGACGCTGGGCGGATCGTCGAGCAAGGCCCGGTCTGGTCGATTTTTGCGGACCCCAAGTCGGCGATCACGCAGAGCCTGCTCGGCGGCATCCGGCCGCAATTGCCGGCGGAGATCGCAAGCCGGCTAACGCAGAACGCCGGTGTGGAGGCGATCCTCAGGATCGACGTGGCCGGTGAGGCCGCGCGAAGCCCGCTTTTGTCCGATCTTGCCTCGGCAGTTCCCGGCTCGTTCCGCCTCGTGCATGGCGGCATCGATCACGTCCAGCAGCAGCCTGTCGGGACACTGTTCGTTGCGGTCGCCGGCAGCAATGAAGCTCACCTAGCAGAGGTGATCGCGTTCTTGAAAGCCCGCCAAGCGCGGGTGGAGGTGCTTGGCCATGTCGCCGGTTCTGTTTGAGCTTCTCGTCCGTTCGATCTGGGAAACGATCCTGATGACGGCCGCCTCCGGCCTCATCTCGCTGGTTTTCGGGCTCCCGCTTGGCCTGGCGCTGATCGCCACCGACCGCGGCGGCATCGCCGAAAACCTGTGGGTGAACCGCGCGCTTGGCGCTGTCGTCAACGGCTTCCGCTCTGTGCCTTTCATCATCCTGCTGGTTGCGCTGATCCCGGTGACGCGGCTGATCGTCGGCACCTCGATCGGCACCTGGGCAGCGATCGTTCCGCTGTCGATCGCGGCGACGC
Organism: Mesorhizobium sp. M0904; assembly: GCF_040319475.1. Lineage (NCBI taxonomy): Bacteria > Pseudomonadati > Pseudomonadota > Alphaproteobacteria > Hyphomicrobiales > Phyllobacteriaceae > Mesorhizobium > Mesorhizobium sp. M0904. The sequence goes on from NZ_JAMYOC010000024.1 coordinate 93,635, forward strand.
CCTACTATGCCCGGATCGCCGAAGTGTCGCTGCGTAAGGTCGACCACGGGCTGATCGAACCGGCGCGCGCCATGGGCGGCAACCGCTGGACGATCATTCGCGAGGTGCTGGTGCCGGAAGCGCTGCCCGGCATCGTCGCCGGCTTCACGGTGACGCTGGTGACACTGATCGGCGCCTCGGCGATGGCCGGCGCCATCGGCGCTGGCGGGCTCGGCGACCTCGCCATCCGCTACGGTTACCAGCGCTTCGAAACGTCAGTCATGATCGCCGTGGTCATCGTCCTGATCGTCCTGGTCTGCGGCATCCAGTGGGCCGGCGACCGGCTGGTCGCGAGGCTGGATCACCGCAACTGATCGTTGGCCGCAAATGAGGGAATCCGAGGCCGCGCCGTCATCCGGCGCGCCTCTTTTCCGTGGCCGCCCGGTCGATCCCCAATCCATCCGCCGAGAGAGCGACCCCGAACTTTTCGGCGGCTTCTGCGGGCGTGTAATAGCCCAGCGCGACATCCCTCGCCACCAGATCGGCGTCCCGCTGCAAGGGATCACCATAGCCGCCGCCGCCCGGCGTGCCGACGCGCACGCGGTCGCCGGCTTTCAACGCGATGTCCTGCTCCTTGGACAGGTGCGGCGGCACATGTTCCTTGCCGTCGTGGAACACGGTCACCGTGTTGACCGCGCCGCCCTTGCCGCCGAGCGCGCCTTGCGGGCCGAAGCGGCCGTGGTCCATGACGAAAGAGGCACGTGCATCGCCGCGCAGGATTTCCACCTCATAGGCAAGCCCAAAACCGCCGCGATGCTTGCCGGCGCCACCGGAGCCTTCGCGCAGCGCATAGTGGCGGTAGAGCACCGGAAAGGCCTGCTCCATGATTTCGACCGGCGGCGACTTGGAGATGCCTATGGTCGAGCAGCCATTGGTCAGTCCGTCGTGATCGGCGTTGCCGCCATAGCCGCCGCCGGAAATCTGGTACATGACGTAGTCGCGGCCGCGCGCCGGGTCGTTGCCGCCGAGTGCGAAATTGCCGCTGGAGCCGGCCGGAGCCGCCGTCACCCTGTCCGGCAGAGCCTGCACCATCGCCGCGAACACCGCCTCGGCGATGCGCTGCGAAACCTCGGCTGCGCAGCCCGATACAGGGCGCGGATATTTGGCGTCGAGGAAGGTGCCTTCCGGCCGCTTGACGATTAGCGGTTCGAAAGCGCCGGCGCTGATCGGCACATCCGGGAAAATATGGCGCATGGCGAGATAGACCGAGGACAAGGTCGTCGCCAGAACGCTGTTCATCGGCCCGGCGCAGGGTTTTGATGAGCCCGAGAAGTCGAAGCTGAGCGTGTCGCCTTTTTTCTCGACTGCCAGCGCGATGATCAGCGGCTCGTTTACCACGCCGTCTGAATCGACGAAGGCCTGCGAACGATAGATTCCGTCGGGAATGGCCGATATGTTGACGCGCATCTGTTCAGCAGCGCGGCGCCGCAATTCGGCGATCGCTTCGACAACCGTTTCATCTCCGTAACGATCCAGGATTCCGTTGAGCCTGTCCTGGCCGATCAGCAGTGCCGCCGCCTGCGCGCGAATATCGCCAATGCGCTGGTCGGCGACACGGATGTTGGAAGAGATGATGGCGTAGATCTCCGGGTCGAGCACGCCCTTCTTGAACAGTTTCACCGGCGGCAACCGCAAGCCTTCCTGCTCGACCGCCGTTGCCGAGGCGGAGAAGCCGCCCGGCACCGAACCGCCAATGTCGGGCCAATGGCCGGTGTTCGACAGCCAGCAGAAGATCTTCCCGTCCCGGTAGACCGGCATGGCGAAGCGCACATCCATCAGATGGGTGCCGCCGAGATAAGGATCGTTGACGATGTAGATATCGCCCGGCTCGGGCGGCAGGCAGCGGCCGTCGGCGATCATCTCGATCACCGTTTTGGTCGAATACTGCATAACGCCGACGAACACCGGCAGGCCCTGGCTGCCTTGCGCGATCAGCGAACCATCGAGCGCCGAATAGATGCCATCCGAACGGTCATTGGCCTCGGCGATAACAGGCGAGAACGCGGCGCGCGAAAACGTCAGGTCCATTTCGTCGCAGACCTGCTGCAGGGCCGCCTGGAGGACCGAAAGCGTAATAGTGTCAAGCTGCGCCATCTCAGGCCTCGCCGATATCGATGATGATGTTGCCGTCGGCATCCGACCGCGCCCGGTCGCCGGGCTCGAGCACTGTGGTGGCGTCCATCTGTTCGAGGATCGCCGGCCCCATGATGACTGCGTCGAGCGGCAGCTTTTCCCTGCTGTAGACCGGCGTATCGTACCAGCGCCCGCCATACCAGACCGGCCGGATTTCGCGCCGCGCCTCTTCGAGCGTTTTGGCGCGCCCAGCCGGGTCGATCAGCCGGGACAGATCGATCGTCGGCCGCACGCCGGTGACCGACGTGTTGAGGTTGACCAGATTGGCGCGGATTTCCGGTAGCTCGACCTTGAAGCGGGCGAAATAGGCACTCTCGAACAGTTGCTGCAGTACCTGACGTGTCACGGCAGACGACGGCAGCGGCACGTTGATGATATGCGTCTGGCCGACGAACTGCATGTCGGCGGAATGCGTGACGCGGATTGCTTCCGGCTTCGCCGCTTCCTTGCCGATCAGCTCCTCGCCTTCGTTTCGGTGCCGTTCCAATATCTCGTGGAGTTGGGTTTCATCGAGACCGGCCACCGGCTGGTTGACCGTGTTGACGAAATCATGGCGCAGATCGGCGACGACGCAGCCGAGAGCATTGGTGATGCCCGGCCGCGCCGGCACCAGCACTTTCGGCAGGCCTAGTTCGCGCGCCAATGCCGTCGCATGCAGCGGACCGGCGCCGCCGAAGGCGAACAGCGCGAAATCGCGCGGGTCGTGGCCGCGCGACACCGAGACCATGCGGATGGCGCCGGCCATCTTCACGTTGCCGAGCCGCAGCACCGCACCCGCCGCCTCGACGCCGGACAAGCCTGTGGCGCGGCCGATCCTGTCCTCGAATATGCCGGTGACCCGTTCGACGGTGACCGGGTTTTCCACCGCGAGCAGCTTCTTCGGCGCCAGCCTGCCGAGCACCAGATTGGCGTCGGTGATGGTCGGCTCCAAGCCGCCGCGTCCGTAGCAGATTGGCCCGGGATTGGCGCCGGCGCTTTCCGGGCCGATTTGGATCAGGCCGGCCGCATCGACGCGGGCGATCGAGCCGCCGCCGGCGCCGACCGTATGCACCGCCACCATCGGCACGTGGATCGGCATCGCATATTCGATCTCGATCTCGTTCGACACTGCCGGCTCGGCGTTGCGGATCAGCGCCACGTCGGTCGAGGTGCCGCCCATGTCGTAGGTGACCAGGTTTTCGAAGCCGGCGCGCTTGCCGGTATAGGCGGCAGCAATGACGCCGGAAGCGGGGCCGGACATGACGGTCTTGGCCGACTCACGTGTGACAAAGCGGGCCGAGATCATGCCGCCATTGCCGTTCATGATCAGGAAGTCGCGGGCGTAGCCTTTTGACGCCAGCTCCTTGCGCAGCCGCTCGACATAGCGTTCGAGGATCGGTTGCACCGAAGCGTTGACCGAAGCGGTCACGCCGCGCTCGAATTCGCGCGCTTCCGAAAGCAGGGCGTGGCCTGTCGTGATGTAGCCGTTCGGCCAAAGCTCGGCCGCTATCTCGGCGGCGCGTCGCTCATGCGCCGGGTTGGCGTAGGAATGCAGGAAATGGATGACCAGGGATTCGCAGCCGGCTGCGATCAGTTGTGAAACCGCTGTCCGCATCTCGGCCTCGTCGAGCGGGATGCGCACCGCGCCTGAGGCCTCGACCCGCTCCGACACTTCGAGCCGCAGATTGCGCGGAACGATCGGGACGAAGGTGCCCGTCATTCCATAGGCCTGCGGCCGTGTCCGCCGGCCAAGCTCGATGACGTCGCGAAAGCCGCGCGTGGTGATCATGCCGGTCTTGGCCAGCCGGCGCTCCAGGACCGCGTTGGTGGTCGTCGTCGTGCCGTGCACAATGAGGTCGATGCCGTCGACCGGAAATCCGGTGGCGCCAAGTGCCGAAACGACGCCGAACGCCTGGTTGTCGACTGTCGTCGGGGTCTTGGCGATGTGGACCCGGCCACCGTCACGGCCGTCGATCAGAAGGAGGTCGGTAAAAGTTCCGCCGACATCGATGCCGGCGACGACGCTGCCAGTCGAATCCAGCGCTTGCGCCGAAAAATTCTGTCCCATTGTCGAAACCCGAAATGCCCGAACTGCCTACATGCCTTAGTTTGGAAAGCTGTTTTACGGCGGCGTCTTGACGCAAATATCGTTTGTATACTAATAAATTCCGGACACAAGAGCTTACCGCTTCGGAGTGTGCAAACGGCACGCTGGAACCTGACCGGTTCGGGCGCGCAGGTGGAGATTTGGCGCCGGCGCTGAGCCGGCCCAGAAGGTTAGGTTTGATGAACACCACATCCGCGTTCAACACAGCCGGCGCCCGGCCGTTGCAGTTCCCGATACCGGCCAATGTCTATGCCGAAACCGTGGTCTCGGTGAAGCATTATACCGACCGGCTGTTTTCGTTCCGCATCACCCGGCCGCAGTCGCTGCGCTTTCGCTCCGGCGAATTCGTCATGATCGGCCTGCCCAATGCCGAGAAGCCAGTGTTCCGCGCCTATTCGATCGCCAGCCCGTCCTGGGACGACGAACTCGAATTCTTCTCGATCAAGGTGCCGGACGGCCCGCTTACCTCGGAGCTGCAGAAAATCGAGATCGGCGATACCGTCATCATGCGGCAGAAGTCGACGGGCACGCTGGTGGTCGACGCGCTGACGCCGGCCAAGCGCCTGTTCATGATCTCGACCGGCACCGGCATCGCTCCCTTCGCCAGCCTGCTGCGCGATCCCGATACCTATGAGAAGTTCGAGCAGGTTATCCTGACCCATACCTGCCGCGACAATGCCGAGCTCACCTACGGCCAGGAACTGGTGGCCGCACTGGAGAACGATCCGCTGATCGGCGAGCTGACCGGCGGCCGCGTCACGCTGTATAATTCGACGACGCGCGAGACCTCCGAGCGCATGGGCCGCATCACCGCGCTGATCGGCTCGGGCAAATTCTACACCGATCTCGGCATCGACAAGCTCAATCCCGAGACCGACCGCATCATGATCTGCGGCTCGATGCATATGCTCAAGGACGTCAAGGAGCTGGCTGAAAGCCACGGCTTCCAGGAAGGCTCGCTGCATCATCCGGCAAGCTTCGTCGTCGAGCGCGCCTTCGTCGGCTGAGGGCCGGCAGTTCAGAGTCTACTGGTTTGCGACCCTGATTTTGACCATACGGTCAAAAGTCGGCTGCCTCGACCGTCTTTTTCCGCTATGACCGCTTGAAGGACTCGTGAAGCGCTGCTTCACGGTCTATCTTCGGCATAATTCGCTGAACAAGGGGCAGGAGATGAGCAGCACAATCCGCGACACCGATCTCGGCACGTCCAAGATCACGCCGCTGCCGGCGCGCGCCGCCGCCAATGTGCCGATGCCGCAAGCCCATGGCATTGCCCGCAATCCCGGCATGAGGCTCGATCTCGGCTTCATGGAATCGATGCGCAGCGTCAACCGCTCGGCGCTGGAACGCCGCGTCGCCAGCCTGACCAAAAGACGGTCGATCAAGGCCGATAACCAGGCGGCCTGGCTGCTGCGCGCCGTCGCCTGCATGGACCTGACGACGCTGAACTCGAATGACACGGAAGAGCGCGTGCGCCGGCTCTGTGCCAAGGCGGTCAACCCGTTCCGTCGCGACATCGTCGAAGGGCTCGGCATTACTGGTGAAAAGATCCGCCCGGCGGCGGTCTGCGTCTATCATCCCTTCGTCGCCACCGCCGTCGAAGCGCTGCGCGGCAGCGGCGTCCATGTCGCCGCCGTTTCGACCGCCTTCCCGCATGGACTTGCACCGCTTTCGACGCGCCTGCAAGAGATCGAAGCATCGGTCCGCGACGGCGCCGACGAGATCGACGTCGTCATCCCGCGCGGCCTGGTATTCGGGGCGAAATGGCAGGAGCTCTATAACGAGATCGTCTCGATGCGCGCCGCTTGCGGCGAGGCGCATCTGAAGGTGATCCTCGGCACCGGCGACCTCGCCACGCTGCGCAACGTCATGCTCGCCTCGATGGTGGCGATGATGGCGGGTGCAGATTTCATCAAGACCTCGACCGGCAAGGAAAGCGTCAACGCGACGTTGCCGGTCGGCCTTGCCATGGTGCGCGCCATCCGCGCCTATTTCGAGGAAACCGGCTATCTCATCGGCTTCAAGCCGGCCGGTGGCATTTCCACGGCAAAAGCTTCGCTCGATTGGCTGGTGCTAATCAAAGAAGAACTGGGGCGGCCGTGGCTGGAGCCGGAGCTGTTCCGCTTCGGAGCATCGAGCCTTTTGACCGATATCGAGCGCCAGCTCGAGCATCATCTGACCGGCCACTACTCGGCCAATCATCGCCACGCGATGGCGTGATTCGGAGCGCTTCATGAACATTCTCGAACGCTATCACGCCATGGATTACGGGCTGGCGCCGGAAGCCCGCAACGAGGCCGATGCCTGGCTGGCCGCGCGGGATTTCGGCAAGGCGCTGTTCATCGGCGGCGACTGGAAGGCAGCCAGCGAAGGCAAAACCTTCGACACCAGCGATCCGTCCTCGGGAAAGCTGCTGGCCAAGGTGTCGGACGCTGGTGCCGCCGACATCGACGCGGCGGTGTCGGCCGCCACAAAAGCGCTGCCGAAATGGAGCGCCAGCACCGGCTACAGCCGAGCCAAAGTGCTCTATGCCATCGGCCGCGCCATGCAGCGCCACCAACGGCTGTTCGCGGTGCTTGAGACAATCGACAATGGCAAGCCGATCCGCGAGAGCCGCGACATCGACGTGCCGCTGGCGATCCGCCATTTTATCCATCATGCCGGCTGGGCGCAGGCGCTGGACCGGGATTTTCCCGGCCACAAGGGTGTCGGCGTCGTCGGCCAGATTATCCCGTGGAACTTCCCACTCTTGATGCTCGCCTGGAAGATCGCGCCGGCGCTCGCCGCGGGCTGCACCGTGGTGCTCAAACCCGCGGAATTCACGCCACTCACCGCGATCCTGTTTGCCGAGATCTGCGCACGCGCCGGCGTGCCGAAGGGCGTCGTCAACATCGTCCAGGGCGGGCCGGAGGCGGGCGCGGCAATCGTCAACCATCCCGGCGTCCAGAAGATAGCCTTCACCGGTTCGTCCGAGGTCGGCAAGATCATCCGCAAGGCCACTGCCGGCTCGGGCAAGAAACTGTCGCTGGAGCTTGGCGGCAAGTCGGCATTCGTCGTTTTCGAGGATGCCGACCTCGACAGCGCCGTCGAGGGTCTAGTCGATGGTATCTGGTTCAACCAGGGCCAGGTGTGCTGTGCCGGCTCGCGCCTTCTGGTGCAGGAAGGCATCGCCGACGCCTTCATCGCCAAGGTCAAGACGCGGATGAGCCGGCTGCGCGTCGGCAGCCCGCTCGACAAGAACACCGATATCGGCCCGCTGGTCGATTTGACTCAGCTCGATCGCGTCAAGGGCCTGATTGCCGAAGGTGCCAAGCAGGGCGCGATCTGCTGGCAGCCGGACTCGGCACTGCCCGCCGCGGGCTATTACCATCTGCCAACGCTGGCGACCGGTGTTTCGCCGGCTAACATCTTGGCACAGGAAGAGGTGTTCGGGCCGGTGCTCGCCACTATGACCTTCCGCAACACCGAGGAAGCGATCGAGCTCGCCAACAACACACGCTATGGCCTGGCCGCTTCAGTGTGGAGCGAGAACATCAATCTTGCCCTGCACGTCGCGCCGCAATTGAAGGCCGGCGTCGTCTGGGTCAACGGCACCAATATGTTCGACGCCTCCTGCGGCTTCGGCGGCTATCGCGAGAGCGGCTTTGGCCGCGAAGGCGGGCGCGAGGGCATGTTCGAATATCTCTCGGCAAAACTGCCGCTTGGCCCGATCATCAAACCGGCAACGTCTTCTGCCCAACCTGTCGAGCAGGCGGAAGGTGGCGCCATCGACCGCACGGCAAAGCTGTTCATCGGTGGCAAGCAGGTCCGGCCGGACGGCAATTATTCCTTGGCCATCGCCAGCGCAAAGGGCAAGCTTGCCGGCGAGGTCGGTCTCGGCAACCGCAAGGATATCCGCGACGCCGTCGCGGCCGCGCGCGCCTGCAAGACCTGGCCGGAGGCGACCGCCTACAACCGCAGCCAGGTACTCTACTACGTGGCCGAAAATCTTTCCGGCCGCGCCGACGAGTTTGCCGCCCGTTTGACCCAGCTCACCGGCGCGACCGCCAAGGCGGCGCGCGAAGAGGTGGAGCTGTCGATCGAGCGCCTGTTCCTCTACGCCGGCCTGGCCGACAAATTCGAGGCCCGCGTCCACCAGCCGCCGGCCCGCGCCGTCACGCTGGCGCTGCACGAGCCAGTCGGCGTCGTCGGCATCATCGCACCGGACAATGCGCCTCTGCTTGGCCTGATCTCGCTGATGGCACCGGCGCTTGCCATGGGCAACACCGTAGTCGCAGTGCCATCCGAAAAATACCCGCTGCTTGCCACCGACCTCTACCAGGTCATCGAATATTCCGACGTTCCGGCGGGCGCCATCAACATCGTTACGGGCCGTAGCGCCGAGCTGGCCGGCGTGCTGGCCAAGCACGACGATGTCGACGGGCTCTGGATGTTCGCCGATGCCGAGACCTGTGCCAAGGCGGAGGCCGAGTCCATCGGCAATCTCAAGCGTGTCTGGACCGGCAACGGCCACAGCCTCGACTGGGCGTCGAGCGAAGCAGCCGGCGATGCCTTGCTGCGCCGTGCGATCGAGGTCAAGAACGTCTGGGTGCCCTACGGCGACTGAGTGTCCCGGAGGGACGTCCGGGCTTGACGGGCCAAAAGATGTTCTTTACCGAGAAAAAACATTTGGCCGGCAGGCGAATATCGAAACAGGCGGGATGGTAGTGCCCGCCTGGCACATTGCGCCCCGGCCTTGTGCCGGTAAAAAGCCGAACGATCACAGACGGGCGAGGAGAAAAGCATGGCGGATCTGACTGGCAAGGTCGTTGTCGTCACGGCGGCGGCGCAAGGCATCGGTCGGGCAAGTGCGCTGGCGTTCGCCAAGGCCGGCGCCGTCATCCATGCCACCGACATCAACGAGCTGGTGCTCGCCGATCTCGGCAAGACGCCCGGTATCAAGACCCGCAAGCTCGACGTGCTGAACGACGAGGCGGTGAATGCCGCTTTTGCCGAGATCGGCGCCGTCGACGTGCTGTTCAATTGCGCCGGCTTCGTCCATTCCGGCTCGATCCTCGAGATGAAGGACGGCGATCTCGACTTCGCCTATGATCTCAATGTCCGCTCGATGATCCGCACCATCCGCGCCGTGCTGCCCGGCATGCTGGAGCGCGGCGACGGCTCGATCATCAACATGGCGTCGCTGGCCAGTTCGACCAAGGGCGTGCCGAACCGCTTCGTTTACGGGCTGACCAAGGCAGCCGTCATCGGCCTGACCAAATCGGTCGCCGCCGACTATGTCGGCAAGGGCATACGCTGCAATGCGATCTGTCCGGGCACGGTCGAAAGCCCGTCACTGCAGGATCGCATGCATGCGCAGGGCGACTACGAAGCAGCTCGCGCCGCCTTCATCGCCCGCCAGCCGATGGGCCGCCTCGGCACGCCCGAGGAAATCGCCGATCTCGCCGTCTATCTGGCCGGCGCTACCTATACGTCGGGGCAGGCTTATAATATCGACGGTGGCTGGTCGATCTAAGCTCATCTCAAATCAAGGAGAGGAATTCTATGAAACTGCTGCGCTATGGCGAGGCGGGGAACGAACGCCCCGGCCTGTTCGATGCCGATGGAACGATCCGCGACCTCTCCGCCTATGTCACCGACATTGCCGGCAAGGCGCTTGACCCGGCATCGCTCGAGACATTGTCGAAGCTCGATCCGAAATCGCTGCCGGCGGTTTCCGGCAAGCCGCGGATCGGCGCCTGCGTCGCCGGCACCGGCAAATTCATCTGCATCGGTCTCAACTATTCCGACCACGCCGCCGAAACCGGCGCTACCGTGCCGCCGGAACCGATCATCTTCATGAAGGCAAGCTCGGCTATCGTCGGGCCAAATGACGACGTGCTGATCCCGCGCGGCTCGGTCAAGACCGACTGGGAGGTCGAGCTCGGCGTGGTCATCGGCAGAAAAGCGAAGTATGTCACCGAGGCCGAGGCGCTGGATTATGTCGCCGGCTATTGCGTCGCGCATGACGTCTCCGAGCGCGCCTTCCAGGCTGAGCGCCAGGGCCAGTGGACTAAAGGCAAGAGCTGCGACACGTTCGGGCCGATCGGTCCGTGGTTGGTGACCAAGGACGAGGTCAAGGACCCGCAGAACATTCCGATGTGGCTGACGGTCAACGGCAAGACGATGCAAAACGGCTCGACCAAGACCATGGTCTTCGGCGTCGCTTATCTCGTGTCCTATCTCAGCCAGTTCATGTCGCTGCACCCCGGCGACATCATCTCGACCGGCACGCCGCCCGGCGTCGGCCTCGGCATGAAGCCGCCGGTGTTCCTGAAGCCCGGCGACGTCGTCGAGCTCGGCATCGAAGGGCTGGGCATCCAGAAGCAGACGTTCAGGGCTGATGCGTAGCGCACCCTCCCTTCTCCCCCTTGGGCCTGTTGCGTAATTCGCTGATTGTGATTCTCTGAGACGAAGCTCGGAGGGAATCGCGATGGCAGTGAAGCAGATGGGCCAGTTGAGCTTGGCGGAGGCTTTTCTGGGCGGCAAGTTGGCTGGCGGTTCTTCACCGCTTGATCGATTGTCGGGTCTGGTGAAGTGGTATCGCTTCGAGAAGCTGCTCAACCCGCTGCGCGATGGCGGCCCCGGACGGGCAGCTTGGCCACCGCTGGTTCTGTTCAAGGCGCTTTTGCTGCAGTCACTCTACGGCCTGTCGGATCGCGAACTTG